>JAOAPX010000055.1 GCA_025463125.1 Acidobacteriota bacterium
GCAAATATGTATAAATTCTGGCAGAATGCTTTCGCTCGGGCTTTACCGGCAAATTTTAATAATGGAGAAAAACTCATGGCACAATGTGAAGTTTGCGGCAACGATTATTATTTATCGTTTGAAGTGATTACGGCAGGAAACCGCCACGTTTTCGATTCTTTTGAATGCGCGATTCACAAGCTCGCGCCGATTTGCGCCAACTGCGGATGCAAAGTCATTGGACACGGCGTAGAAGCCAAGGAAAACTTTTTTTGCTGTGCAAATTGCGCAAAGCAAGCCGGCGTCGAAGGCGTAAAAGATCATATTTGGGGTAAAGAAAAGGAAACGGCGGAAATGTACGGCACTTAAGTAAAAAAATTATTAACGCTTCCCCTTAATAAAATAAGATATGTGTTTATGAAAAGTTTTACGATGCTCGTTCTCGCGTTCTGCTTTTTAACTGTATTCGCATGCGATCAAACCCGTTCAGGGTTATCCGAAAACACGGTCTTTTCAACACAGGGCATTGCAAATAATGCCGAAAAAACGCCGAGCGAGGTTAAATTCCGCGTTGAAACCGTGGCGAGCGGATTGGAAGTTCCCTGGGCGTTTGCCTTTTTGCCCGACGGACGAATGCTTTTCACAGAGCGACCTGGCAGAGTTCGAATAATCGAAAACAACGCGCTTCGCGCCGAACCGGTTTTCCGCGTGCCTGACGTCGAGCCTTCGAGCGAAAGCGGTTTGATGGACATCTCGCTTCATCCCGATTTCAGGCAAAATAATTACGTCTATCTCGCATACGCTTATCGCGGCGACGGGAAACAGGTTCGCGTCGTTCGCTACAAGTTCGTCAACAACGCTTTTACAGAGCCAAAAACAATTATCGAAAACATTCCCGCCGCGCCCAATCACGCGGGAATGCGCGCCCGTTTCGGACCCGACGGAAAACTTTACGTCACGACCGGCGACGCGACCGACGCCGCTTTCGCGCAGCAGATGAATTCGCTTGCCGGAAAAACTCTGCGCCTAAACGAAGACGGCACCGTGCCGCCCGACAATCCTTTCGTCAATCAAAAGGACGCGCGCCCGGAAACCTGGACTTACGGGCACAGAAACGCGCAGGGATTGGCTTGGCAGACCGAATCGAACTTGATGTTTCAAACCGAGCACGGACCTTCGGGCTTTGACGGTCCGGGCGGCGGCGATGAGGTAAACATCGTCGAGCGCGGAAAAAATTACGGCTGGAACGTAATTCATCACCGCAAGACGAGAGCCGGAATGGAATCGCCGCTTTTAGAATATACGCCCGCCTGCGCGCCCGCGAGCGGAATGTTTTACAACGGCGCGGCATTTCCCGAATTCAAAGGCAATTTCTTTTTCGGATGTTTGCGCGGTCAGCGAATCATACGGGTTTCGCTGAACGGAAGAAGCGTCGCCGGGCAGGAAAACCTGCTTGAAAAAATTACGGGCGCATCCGCGAAATGGCGCAGGGACCGGACGGCTACATTTATTTTTCGACTTCAAACCGCGACGGTCGCGGATCAGCCGCAAAAGAAGACGACCGCATTTTGCGTTTGATTCCGGCGAAATAGAAAGATTTAAAGAAAAAAACTTTAACTTGAGAAAAATTATGAGCGATTCAAAAACGAAAATCGATAAGCGCGAAGACGCAGACCCGCGCGAAGGCGAACGCAAATACGGAGACGTGGAATTTGCCGATGCGACTAACAAAAAATACCCGGTCGATACGCCCGAGCACGTTCGCGCCGCGTGGAATTATATAAATCACAAAGATAACGCGGCTAAATACGACGCAGGCGAAGTGGAAACGATCAAAAACCGGATAAAACGCGCGGCAAAAAAACACGATATTAAAATCGATGAAGATTAATTATATTTCGGTTTAATTGTGAAAAGTTTGTTTATGCGAACGTGCGAAAGATTTTTTGCGCAAATAACATACGTATGAGGCATTATTACACGCGCCTCGTATTTCTAACCGGCAAAAATGCGGCGAAAAGCTTTCGGGATTAATTATTCTAACTTTTCCGGTTATCCAAAAAGCTCTGGCTTCGCGGCTTCCATGGATTCTTTTTACTAAGCTCGATTTGTTTGGCTCGAAGCCGTAATTCTTCTTCTCTCTGGCGGCGGCGTTCCGCTCCTGTCAAAGGCGGAGCTCCGCGCTCGCCCCAGTAGTATTTTACCGTGATAAAAACTAAAGTAAGACTTCCAACAACCGTTAAAATCAATACCAAAACGATCATCCAAGCAAAATTTGACATATCTCTATATTAACGCTCCCGCTTAATTTGTAAAAGGCTCGCGCCGCCCTTTTAGCGATAAAACGACGTATTTCAAAGTCTCAAGATAAACGGCTAAATCCCGCATTGATTTTGCCGCTCGGAAGGCTCTGTAAAACCTTTCCGAATTGTTCTTCAAAAACAGATTTACCGCTGCTTTTCTCTCGATAAAGGCTTTTTATACGCGCTCGGTTTCACACTAGAAATAATGCTGATGCTTTTTTGATGCTTTCGCTCGTGTTTAACACGAGCGAAAGCATCAACTTTAAATTAAACTCAGATAATCAAAACCCGCACGAAGCAGTTTTAACGGGCGAAGGCGAATTTGTTTTTGAAATCAGCTCGGAAAGTTAATCGAACTACAAACTTGAAGTAAAAAGAAAATAGCCCTTTATGTAAAAAGAAAATAGCCTCGGCGCTGTCTTCACGAACGAGTTAACGTGAAGTTTTATTTAATTTCCAATAAGAAAAAGCCGCATTCATTTCGAGTGCGGCTTTTTCTTATTTTCGTCGTTAAAAACTTATAATTTCCGTTATTTGGATTGGTAAATAAAAGCCGGAAATCGCTCGTCGATATCTTTTTATTTTTCGCTTTCAAGCATCTGTTTTGCCTGCAGAAGACTTTGCCTGTGCTCCTGGGAAACCTGCGGATACCGCAGGCTCATAGACTCCAGTTTTTTAATAAGAATTTCCGACACAATCACGCGCGTAAACCATTTTTTGTCAGCCGGAATAATATACCACGGCGATTTTTCGGTCGAAGTCGCCGCGATCGCTTCCTCGTAGGCATGCATATAATCGTTCCAGAATGCGCGTTCCTTTGCGTCGGCATCGGAAAACTTCCAGTTTTTTTCCGGCGTTTCGATGCGGGCTAAAAACCGCTCTTTTTGTTCCTTTTTAGAAACATTCAGAAAAAACTTTACGACGTGAACGTCGTTTTCAGCCAGATAATTTTCGTAATTGCGGATTTGCTCGAAACGCTTTTTCCAGATGTTTTTATCGTTTTTTGCGTTTTCGCTGAGCGGCTGTTTTTGCAGAATTTCGGGATGAACGCGCACAACCAGGACTTCCTCGTAATACGAGCGGTTAAAAATTCCGATGCGTCCGCGCTCGGGCGCGTTTTTCGCGCAGCGCCATAAAAAATCATGATCGAGTTCTTCGGTCGAAGGCTGCTTGAAAGAGAAAACCTGAACGCCCTGCGGATTTAAGCCCGACATTACATGCTTGATCGCTCCGTCTTTGCCCGCCGCGTCCATCGCCTGAAATATAATCAAAAGAGCCTTCGTATTATCCGCGTAAAGAACGTCCTGTAATTCGGAAAGCCTTTGAATGTTTTTCGCCAGGGCGTCTTTCGCCTGATTTTTATCAAAATAGTCGCCGCTGAAATCGGTTTTATGATTTTTTAAATTTAACTTCCCGCTTTCGCCGATTTTAAATTGCTCGTAATTCATATTTTTATAAAAGGTTAAATCATTTGACGCGTTTTTTGAGATTTATTTTAACAAAAATCAGTCAGGCTTTTACATTTTTTATAAAAAGCTTTTTGATGTTTATCAAATGTAAAAGCGAAAGGCACCTTATTTCTAAAGTGCCTTTCGCTTTTTATAATTTAACTTAATTCTACGCGGTAGCCGGGTTGTTTCCGGTAATCGGCGGCAGAATAGGACCTTTTTTGAACGGGTTGAGCGAGCCTTCTTCGCTGGCTTTCTGCGGCGTTCCGCCGTCGTTCGTATTCGACTCGCTGCCGTCTTCATCAAGCGGAAGACCGGCAATGATTCGACGAATCTGAACGCCGTCCAAAGTTTCGCGTTTGATTAATTCTTCGGAAAGACGAACCATCGCTTCGCTGTTTTCGACGATAATGCTGCGAGCTTTATCGTACTGATCGGCAATGATTTTCTTTACTTCGCCGTCAATCTTGATCGCCGTATCTTCCGAGTAATCGCGATGCTGCGAAATTTCGCGTCCTAAAAAGATCTGCTCTTCTTTCTTACCGAAAGTCAGCGGTCCGAGCTGGCTCATACCGTATTCGCAAACCATCGAACGCGCCAGTTCCGACGCGCGCTCAATGTCGTTCGAAGCGCCTGTCGTTACCTTATCCGCACCGAAATAAAGTTCTTCGGCAATGCGTCCGCCCATCAAAATAGCGATCTGGCTGAGCAGATATTCTTTCGTATAGCTGTGACGGTCGCCTTCGGGCAGCTGCATCGTTACGCCGAGAGCCATTCCGCGCGGAATAATGGAAACCTTGTGAACCGGATCGGCAGAAGGAACTTTCAAACCGACCAGGGTATGTCCGGCTTCGTGATAAGCGGTTAATTTCTTCTCCGCATCGGAAAGCACCATGCTCTTGCGTTCGGCGCCCATCAAAACCTTGTCTTTAGCGATTTCAAAGTCGGTCATCGTCACAACTTTCTTGTTGAAACGAGCCGCGTTTAATGCCGCTTCGTTAACGATGTTCGCCAGATCGGCGCCGGTAAAGCCAGGCGTTCCGCGTGCAATGATGCTGACATCGACGTTTTCGTCGAGCGGAATTTTACGCGTGTGAACTTTCAGAATCGCGTCGCGCCCTTTGACGTCCGGTCGTCCGACCATAACGCGGCGGTCAAAACGACCGGGGCGAAGAAGTGCCGGATCGAGAACGTCCGGTCGGTTCGTCGAAGCTATTAAGATAACTCCGTCGTTTGATTCGAAGCCGTCCATTTCGACGAGCAATTGATTCAAAGTCTGTTCGCGTTCATCGTGTCCGCCGCCTAAGCCCGCGCCGCGATGACGACCGACGGCATCGATCTCGTCAATAAAAATGATGCACGGAGCATTCTTTTTGCCCTGTTCAAACAGGTCGCGAACGCGCGATGCGCCGACGCCGACAAACATTTCCACAAAATCCGATCCGGAAATCGAGAAAAACGGCACGTTAGCTTCTCCCGCGACAGCCTTAGCAAGCAGAGTTTTACCGGTTCCCGGAGGTCCGACCATCAAAACGCCTTTCGGAATTTTGCCGCCGAGCTTTTGAAATTTCTGCGGGTCTTTCAAAAACTCGATGATTTCTTCGAGCTCTTCTTTCGCTTCTTCAACGCCCGCGACATCTTTAAATGTAATGCGTTTTTGTTGATTGTTCAGCAGTTTGGCGCGCGATTTTCCGAAGCTGAGAGCTTTGTTGCCGCCCGCCTGCATTTGCCGCAGAGTGAAAATTAAAAACCCGATAAGAAGCAAAAACGGTAAGGCGTTGATCAGCACAATCCAGCCCCAGCCGGTTGAGCTGGCTTCTTCTGTAGTTTGAATCTTTGCGCTCGGATTTGCCTCATTAAAATCACTGACGACTTTAAGAATGTGTTCGCGAGTGGCATCGCTTCCGATAGTAGTAATGAATTTAGCTCCGGTGCTGTCAAGGAATTCCACTTGCGATTGCTTAAAGCTGGCTTCCTTAAATTCTTTATTTTGTATGCGCGTAATCGCCATATCGATCGTCAAATCTTGAGGATTTTTAGTTTGCTTGGTCTGCAAAAACCAGACAAACAGCAGCGCGCTGGAGATAATCATCAACCACAATAAAACTTGCTTTGCTTTAGAACTCAATTTATAGCCTCCAAAATAACTTTCATCAAAAAAATTAGTACGTTTCTATGATGAAGTTTTTAATTCTCACGTTGTTTTCAATACTTACCCTTAAAGCTCGTCTAACGCTAACACTTGATTTTAGTTTGCAAACGTTCAATTTACAACCTCAAAATTTTTAAAAGACAATTTTCCGTCTTTTTTTACAACCTTTTCGCCGTTCGGCAATTCGACGCAATTGCCGCTTTTCGAGCTGAAAGCCAGGCGAGCGATCGCTTCGATGTGTTTCAAATGCAGACGGCGCAAATCGCTCCGGTGGCTTTCGAGCCATCGCCGAATCACCCGGTTAAGCATCGCGGCGGGCAGTTCGCGCAGCGTTTTCACCGCCAAGCTTCTGTTTTCGTCGTCGAACAAATCCTTGTTTTCAATCAAAAACACCTGTAGCCGGCTTTCTAAAAATTCATCTTCCTGCCGCAGGATTTTCGCCGTTTCGGCGAGCGTTTCGATGATATTCGGATTAAAATCGGCAAGCATCGGCAAAAGAATTTTTCTTACGCGCACGCGATTGTAAGTTAAATCTTCGTTCATCGCGTCGTTCCGGTATTCAATCCGGTTTTCCCGGCAGTAATTTTCCGTATCAAGCCGCCTTGCCCAATTGAGCAGCGGGCGAATAAGAAAGACCTTAGACTGTTCATTTACCGTTTCGGGTTCGCCGTTTTCCCTCGTTACAAGTTTCGCCCGCAGGACGAGCTTTTCTTTTTCGCTTTCGAGCGCACGGATCGTTTTCATTCCGCTTAGCCCCCGCAAACCGCTTCCGCGCATTAAATTCATCAGCAAGGTTTCGGCTTGATCGTTCAGAGTATGCGCCGTTAAAACAGCGCGAGCTCGAACGTTTTCAGCCGTTTGCCTTAAAAATGCGTAACGGGCTCGGCGCGCGTTTTGTTCCAAATTGCCGGAAAGCGAGATATCTCCCTTTTCAAGCGCCAGTTCAAATCCGAATTTGCTTGTCAGAGAAACGACCGATTCGGAATCTTTTTCACTTTCGGCGCCGCGCAGATTGTGATTAAAATGCGCGACCACAAAACGAAGATTCAGCTTTTTTCTTTCGCGCAGATCATTGAGCGCCAGCAAAAGACTGACCGAATCGGCTCCGCCCGACACCGCGACTATAATAGTCTCGTTTTCGAAAGGCAAGTTTAATTTTCGCCATTCGGTCAATAAGTTTCTGGCAAATACGTGCATAACCCGCTAAGTTTCGTCGGGAAAAGCTCCGCCTTTTCTGAGCAGCACCGAGCAGCGCGAGCTGCAAATCAATTTTCTGCGGTCGCTGTAAATTTCGATATTCCAAACGCTGACCGTTCTGCCGCTGTATAAAGGCTTGGCTTCGACGCTGATTATCCCGCGGCTGACGGCGCGCAGGTGATTGGCGTTTATTTCAATTCCGACCGGCGTGTATTTTGTTAAATCCGTATTGATAACAGCGCCGATTGATGCCGCCGTTTCGCATAAAAATAACGAAACTCCGCCGTTCATAATACCGACGTACTGGTGAACTTTCGGCGTAACCTCCATTGTCAAAACGACTTTTTCCTTTTCAGCCGATTCGATTTTGACGCCGAGAAATTGCAGCAGCTCGTTTTGTTCGGTTCGTTCAAGCAGTTCGTTTTTGTTCATTAATTATTCATCAGCGGCAAAATCATAAAAGATTTTTTTTAGAAACGGAAAGCGAATTTTACTGAAAAAGCGCGAACCTGTACGGAAAGTTCTTCAACAGGCATTCGTCTTGATCGGCGTTTTACCGGTGAATGCCCGCGTTTTATTTCTCTTTTCTATTTCTTTTTGCGCTTTTTTAAATTTTACGCGCCTTAATCTTCTCTTTCGATTTCGTTTTTCGCCGCTTCGAGCGCTTCAAAAACTCTTTCCGGCGAGGTTCCGCCGATTTGATTTTTGCTTGCCAAAACCTGTTCGAGACTTAAAGCTTCAAAAACGTCTTTGCCGACTTCGCTCGAAAAACTTTGAAAATCAGCCAGACTTAATTCCTGGATTTCCACGTTTTTTGAAATGGCGTGAAGCACAATGCGCCCGACTGCGTCGTGCGCCGTGCGAAAAGGCACGCCTTTATGCACGAGATAATCGGCTAAATCGGTCGCATTCAGATAACCTTTTGTCGCCGCTTCGCGCGTTTTTGTT
Organism: Acidobacteriota bacterium; assembly: GCA_025463125.1. GTDB lineage: Bacteria > Acidobacteriota > Blastocatellia > Pyrinomonadales > Pyrinomonadaceae > SXVE01. The sequence goes on from JAOAPX010000055.1 coordinate 8,028, forward strand.
TCATTTAAGCGCAAGTTTGCGAATACGATCGCCGACACCTGTAGACAGATTTTAACCGTTTCAACCGTATCGAAAACCGCTTCTTTATCTTCCTGCAAATCTTTGTTATATGCGAGCGGCAAGCCTTTCAAGGTTGCGAGAAGCGCCGCCTGGTGCCCGAAAACTCGACCTGCTTTTCCGCGAATCAACTCGAGCGCGTCCGGATTTTTCTTTTGCGGCATAAGGGACGAACCGGTGGAAACCGCGTCGGAAAGCTCTATAAATTGAAATTCGCTCGATGCGTAAAGTATCAAATCTTCCGCCATCCGCGACAGATGAACCATTATAAGCGAGCACGCGCCGACGAATTCGACGCAGAAATCGCGATCGGAAACCGCGTCAAGACTGTTTGCCGTAACGCCTTCGAATCCTAATTCGCGGGCTACGGCTTCGCGATCTATCTCGTAACTGGTTCCGGCGAGCGCCGCCGAACCGAGCGGCAAAACGTTCGTTCTGCGCCACGCTTCATCGAGCCGTTCGCGGTCGCGCGAAAGCATCTCGAAATAAGCGAGACACCAATGCGCCCAGAGCACCGGCTGCGCGCGCTGCAAATGCGTGTAGCCCGGCAGAACCGCATCTTTTTGTTTTTCGGCGGCTGTCAACAGAGCTTTTTGCAGCCGCCGAACGATTTGCGAAATTTCCGTTATTTCTTCTCTCAGCCACAAACGAAAAGCGGTGGCGACCTGGTCGTTGCGGCTTCTGCCGGTGTGCAGTTTTTTCCCGGCGTCGCCGATTAACTGGACGAGTTTCGATTCGATAAACGAATGCACGTCTTCAGCTGTCGAATCATTGAAATAATTGCTGTCAAACTCCGAGCGCTTGAGCAGCGTCGCCAGACCGGTTTTGATTTTTTCCGCTTCGAGCCGGGTTAAAACGCCCGCCTGAAATAAGCCTTCGGCGTGAGCGACGCTGGCGCTGACGTCTGCGTAAAAAAGTCGTTTATCAAACTTGAATGAATTATTAAATTCAGCGAACACGGCGTCCGGTTTGCCGGTAAACCGCCCGCCCCAAAGATTTTTCTCTTCCGTCATCGTTTTTTCATTTATAACCGAAATTATCCGCTAATTGCTAAACAGGAAACGGAAACTCGATTTGTTAAAGATTAATTATAATTATTTGAGACTTTATCTTAATCCCTCTTTAATAATCTTAACAAATCGGCATTTGATTATTAGATTTCAGATGTCGCCTGAAAGCAGCGCGGATGATTTAAGCTTTTTGAAAGCGGAACCTTACTGCCCGAAAAGCTGAATTCCAAACAACTCGAGCAGCTGCCCGCCCAGCATTATAATGACGGCGGTGATTATTAAAAGAAAAGTTCCCCAGCCGAGCACATTGCACGCGCGGGAATTTTTAAGATCGCCCATCAATCGGCGGTCGTTTACGAGCAGCAGAATAAAGACGAGAATAATCGGCAGCAAAACGCCGTTAAGCACCTGAATTCCGACCAGTAAAGGAAAAATCGGAACGTTCGGAATCAAAGCGATGCCCGCGCCGATGACGATTAAGGCGGTAAAAATGCTGAAAAAAGTTTTTCCGCGCCGGAAGTCGAGATTTACGCCTTTCGGAATGCCGAACGCTTCACTGACAGCGTAGGCGGTCGCCAGCGGCAAAACCGCGCCCGCCAAAAGGGACGCGCCTAAAAGCCCGACGGCAAACAGCAGCGTCGCAGAGCTTCCGACGACGGGTTCGAGCGCTTTGGCGGCATCGGCGGCGGATTCGATGTTACTCGAACCGGCGACGGCGTAAAGCGTCGCGGCAGTCGCAACTATCATCGAAATCGACATTAAATTCGAAAAAATCGAGCCGAAATACGCATCGATTCTTTCCGGTCCGTAATGATGCCGCGCCGCGCCGCGCTCGACGACCGAGCTTTGCTGAAAAATCTGTATGTAAGGCGTAATGGTCGTTCCGAGAATGCCGACCAGCAAAAAGATGTACGCCGAATCAAACCTCAACGTCGGAATAAAAGCGCCGCGCGCGACCTCGCTCCAATCCGGTCCGCCCATAAAAGCCGCCACCGGATACGCGAAAAAAACCAGCGTCATTAAAAGAAAAATCTTTTCCACGCGGGCGTAAGAACCGTAAATAACGAGATACCAGAGCAAAACGGCGCAAACGGGCACGGAAATATACCGGCTGACGCCTAAAAGTTCCGAAGCCGCGCCGATGCCGACAAATTCGCTCAAAGTGACTCCGCCGTTGGCGATGACGACGACCCCGACAATAAACAGCGTCCATCCGATGCCGAACCGTTCGCGGATTAAAGCCAGAAGCCCGCGCCCAGTCGCGGCGCCGAGCCGCGCGCACATTTCCTGCACGACGGCGAATGAAACCGTGAGAATGAGCATCACCCAGATCAAATCGTAACCGAACCGGGCTCCGGCTGAGCTGTATGTCGCGATTCCGCCCGCGTCGTTTCCGGCTGATGTCGCGACAAGTCCCGGTCCGAGAATTAGCAGCCAGCGCCACAAACCTTTCGGCGGGCGCTTCAAGCCGCGCAGCTTGATGCTTCGACCGCGAATTTGAATTCGCAAACCGGCGGACAAACGGCGCGGCGGCGTCGGCAGCCCGGCGGTTACCGAATCGATCGGCTCGAGTCCCTGAAGGAGTTGTTCATCTTTCATGAAAAAATTCTCAAGGCTTCCGCCGTGGTTTCCGGCGCGATCTGCATAATCGCCGCGTCAATCGTCACCGCGCCGATCAATTCCCGGTCGATTCCGACGACCGGCATCGCCGCAAGCTGGCTGTCGACCACGCGATACGCCGCGACGTTTACTTCATCGACCGCGTTTAAGGTTGAAATATACGGATCCATTATTTCTTCCAATCTGCAATCGTCGTCTTCGCTGAATAAACTTCTTAAAGATATTACTCCAAGCAATATATGTCTTTCTTCGTCGCTGACTATATAAATCAAATAAATAAAATCGGTGTCGCTGAAACGCTCGCGCAAAGCAGTCCGCGCTTCGGCGACCGTTAAATTGCCCGTAAGGTAAATTATGTCGTTGGTCATAATCGCGCCGACCGTGTTTTCCGGGTAACTGAGCAATTCGATGATTCGCGAGCTTTGTTTTCGCGGAAGACGTTCGAGATATTGTTTCATCATTCCGGTTTGCAGTAACCCGACGAGATCAGCCGCAGCATCCGGCGCCATCAAGGCAAGCAGGCGAATCGCCTGTTCGGTTTCAAGTTCTTCAAAAACTTGCAGCCGCCGCTCGATCGGCATTACTTCCAGAGTTTTCACGGCTTTGGCGTCGGGCAATAAAGTTATTAATTCGGCGGCGTGAAGATACGGCAGATAATTTATCAATTGGGCGATGTCTCCGGGCGGAAGTCTCGTAATGCGCATATGATAACCCGCGCCGCTTCTGACGGCGGCAGGCGTTCCGCGCAAAAATTCGACGTATTTCCAATCGTAAATGCCGTTTTTGCTGTTTCGGCGGTAAAAGCCGAAACTGATGCGGCGCAGAATCGCCGTTATGCTGTTGTCGGCTGAACGCAGCTGCAATCCGCCGTTTTCTTCTTCGAGCAGTAAATCATTAGCGCGAATCGAACGCCGGTTTTCCAAATCGAGCAAAAGAGCGTCGAGAATCTCGCGTTTTAGCAAAACGTATTCGTTTTTTGCTTCCGCCGAGACAGCTTCCGCCAGTTCAAGATCAGCAACCTTTATTTTTCTGCTTTTCCAATCGATGGATTCGACGGCTTTCCACGGCAATTTCATAAAACTATTGTCTTTAATGTAGAAAAGATTCGTGACCGGAGGATAATCGCTGTCGAGAAGAGCGACGGAAAGATCGACGAGTTTGGCGCAAACGCCTTTTTCGTCCGTTATGTTAAAACGAGAAAGTTCCGAGAGCATTATCATAACCAAATTTTACCCTTCAAGTCGCGATCGAACGTATTTGTTAAGATATGCTCAAAACAACTTTTTATATTCGTGAAAAAAAATTTTTGCTATTTTTCTCTGCTGTTTTTTGCCCGTCTCATTTAATTCTTACCGGAGTTATTAAAGTTTTACTTTAAAAAATTATTTTCCTATTTAACAGATTAGTCAACAATTTATTTCGCCGCTTCTTTTTTATAGCGCCTGTTCTGTTGTATTGAATCTTCGGCTGTGTAAAATATCCTTATATGAGCTCAGAAACAAATAACGACACTTTAAGCAACGAAACGCGGCAACAATTAAAAGAATTGAGCAAATCTTTTTTGCGTCTGCATAAAATGCTGCTCGAAGGAGAAAAAGCCGAGTACGAAAAGGTAAACGGCAAGATAAGCTCGCCGCATCAATATTTGGGACTTGTTCTCGACGATCCGCATTTCGCGTGGCTGCGGCGAATGTCGGCGCTGATCGCGCTGATCGATGAAGCGACGTCGATTCGCCGCCCGGCAAGCGAAGTCGATGCCGTCGCGCTGCTCGGCGAAGCCAAAACGCTGCTGATGTTCGGCGGCGAAGACGAAACTTTCAACGATAAATTTCAAATCGCTCTGCAAAGAAATTCCGACGCTTCGCTGACGCTTAACGATACTTTGATAATTTTGAAGAACGTCTAAAAGCGAGCATTGAAATTCAAAGTTTTGTTGAAAACGATAAGGAATATGTTTTTCAAGTTAACTTGAAAGGTTTTTCGTTTATTGAAACGGCGAAAAAAACCTTTCTAAACGAAGTCTAAAAAAAACGTTTTGCAATCCGATTTATATAAATGAACCAGCAGGAAAATGTAACAGTTCGTTTCGGCGCGCCTGAAGACGCCGAAACTTTGGCGCGTATCGGGCGAGCGAGCTTTTATGACGCTTTCGCCGATCACCCGGCAAATCACCCGGACGATATGAAGCTTTATATGGACGAAGCTTTTGCGCCGGAAACGATCGCAAACGATCTGCGCGAAAAAGATACGATTTATTTGATCGCCGAAATCGGAAACGAAGCGGTCGGTTACGCCAAATTAAAACTCGATTCGAGCGAAGAAAGCGTTCCGCGCGGCGAAAAACCGATCGAGCTTTGTCGTCTTTATTCGCTCAACGAATATGTCGGCAAAGGAATCGGTAAAGCTTTGATGGCGAAATGCTTTGAATACGCGAAGGAAAACGGCAACGACGTTTTCTGGCTCGGCGTCTGGGAATACAATTATCGAGCGCAAAAATTCTACGCTAAATACGGCTTTGAAAAATGCGGCGAACACGTTTTCCAGCTCGGCACCGATCCTCAGACCGATTGGGTTTTGCAGAGAAAAGTTTAGATTACCGAAAACTCAAATTTATAAACAAATAGCCACAAAAGAGCACAAAAATCGCAAAATAAAATTCAATGTTTTTTGCGATTTTTGTGCCTTTTCGTAGCTATTTGTATTTACTTAACTCCGGTTCTTAAATTCTCGCCGCACGTATGATATCGGCGAAAACGCCCGCCGCCGTTACGTCCGCGCCCGCGCCCGCGCCTTTTACCACCAGCGGCAAATCCGCATAACGGTTCGTGTAAAACAAAACCGCGTTGTCTTTCCCGGAAAGATTTGCGAAATTATGCGTCGTGTCGATGCTTTGCAACCCGACTGAAGCTTTTCCGTCGTTAAACGAAGCGATATATTTCAGCGATAATCCTTTGCTTTTCGCCGCTTCAAGCAATTCTCTGAAATAATTTTCGTGTTTTTCCATCTCCAGGTAAAAATCTTCGACGCTTCCCTGCAAGCAGGATTCGGGCAGAAAGCCTTTATTCTCGATATCGGACATTTCGAGTTTGTAACCGGCTTCGCGGGCTAAAATCAAAATCTTTCGCGCCACGTCGGTTCCGCTTAAATCGAGTCTCGGATCGGGTTCGGTGTAGCCTTCAGATTGAGCCTGACGAACTACCGAAGAAAACGAGCGCGAACCGTCGTAATTATTAAACACGAAATTCAAAGTTCCCGACAAAACCGCTTCGATGCGATTGATGACATCGCCGCTCCTGGTCAGATCGTTGAGCGTGTTTATCACGGGAAGCCCCGCGCCGACGTTCGTTTCAAACAGGAAATTGGCGTTGTACTCGCGCGCCAGCTTTTTCAATTTTTGATACTTTTCGTATTCAGAAGAAGCGGCGATTTTATTGCAGGCGATGACCGAAACGGATTTTTGCAAAAGTGTCGGGTAAACTTCGACGACTTCCGCATTCGCCGTCACGTCTACAAAAATCGAATTTCGCAGATTTTTTTCGATGATCAAATCGGCGATCCGCGCGCTCGGCGAAGCCTGCTCGTTTCCGGCTTCGGTGATTTTCGCCGCGTAAGACGGCAGATCGATTCCTTCTTCGCTGAAAAGAACTTTTTTGCTGTTTGCCAGACCGACGACGCGAACGTTCAAGCGCAGATTTTCGCGTAAAAATTCGTACTGCTGTTCAAGCTGCGCGAGCAGTTTTTTGCCGACCGTGCCGACGCCGACGATGTAAACGTTGATTTGCTTGCTGCCGTCGGAAAAAAATTCTTCGTGCAGCGTGTTGACGGCTTTGCGAACGTCTTTCGATTCGATGATCGCCGAAATATTTCTTTCCGAAGACCCCTGGGCGATGGCTCGAATATTAACGCCGTTTTGTCCGAGCGTCTCGAACATCTTGCCGCTGACGCCCGTGTGATTTCGCATATTGTCGCCGACGACGGCGAGAATCGAAAGATTGTTTTCAGTGCGCAAAGGCTCGATTTTTCCGACGCTGATCTCGTATTCGAATTCGCGATCGACGGTTTCTTTGGCGAGCGCGCTGCATTTTTCCTCGATCGCCACGCAGATCGAATGCTCGGAAGAGCTTTGCGTAATTAAGATGACATTGATACTGGCGCGGGAAAGAGCGTCGAAAAGACGCTTGGAAAAGCCCGGAACGCCGACCATTCCGCTGCCTTCAAGACTCAAAACCGAGATTTTATCGATGCTCGTAATGCCGCGAATAATTTCGCTGCCGTTAGAAGTTTCGGCTTCGATCAAAGTTCCGAAATCTTCGGGAGCAAACGTGTTTTTTACCCAGACCGGAATTTTTTTCGCCATCACGGGCTGAATCGTCGGCGGGTATATCACTTTCGCGCCGAAATGAGAAAGCTCCATCGCTTCGCGGTAAGTTATACGGGGAATTCGCCGGATATTTCTGACAATTCGCGGATCGGCGGTCATCATACCGGAAACGTCCGTCCAGATTTCGAGCACCTCGGCGTCTAAGGCAGCCGCCAGAATCGCGCCCGTGTAATCGGAACCGCCGCGCCCTAAAGTCGTCGTCACGTTTTCCGGGTTTGAAGCGATAAACCCCTGCAAAACAAAAAGTTTCGCCGCCGCAGTTTGAAAATATTCTTTTATCAGTGCATTTGTTTTCGCAAAATCGACCGACGCCGAGCCGTAATTCGAATCGGTTTTAATCAATTCGCGGCTGTCTTTCCAGAGATTTTCGATGCCTCTCGAATTCATTACGGCGGAAACGATTCCGGTCGAAAGAATTTCGCCGAAGCTGACGATCTTATCGAGCGTTCGCGCCGAAAGTTCGCCGAGCAGATAAACGCCTTCGCAAATATTCCTAAGCTCTTCGATTCGCTCGCGAACAAACGCCGTCAGCTCGCTTTGCGCCTCCGAGGGCAGCAAAGATTGAACGGTTTTCGCGTGCGATTCGGCAATTTCATTAATTTTCGCGCGGAAACTTTCTTCGCCTTTTTCGGCGAGCTTCCCGGTTTCGATTAATTTGTCCGTTGTGCCCTGCATCGCCGATAAAACGACGACGCACGAATCATTTTCGATTTCCCTGCTGACAATCTCGACGACTTTCTCGATATTTGCCGCGTTTCCGACGGACGAACCGCCAAATTTTAGAATTTTCATATTTATTTTTGCCGCAAGCGCGGACAGAAACGATTTTGAAAACGGAACAGGTTTTTTTACGACAAAAGACTGAATTGACAAGCGTTTTCTTTGAAATCGACTTGTGCAAATCCGTCTTGAATTCGTATTTAGCCGTGCGCCATTTTTTTATTAATGTCCTTTTGCGGCTAAATCTTTTTAATTAGAATGTCTCTTAAATCCTCGTAATTTGCCTTTATTTCGATGCTTTGTTTAGGGCGCGAAAACAAATTTTCGACGCTTTCCGGCGTCGCGCCGTAAGTTCCGACGATACGCTCGACCGAATCGAATTTTACCGGGTGCGCCGTTTCCAAAAAGAAGCCTTTCTGCTCCGGGTTCGCTTTCAGATATTCCGACAAAGCGTAAAAACCGACCGCTCCGTGCGGATCTAAAACGTATCCGTGATCGGCGTAAACGCGGCGCATCGTTTCCTCTGTGATTTCATCGGAAACGCTGACGGCTTCGAGCTTGTCTTTCAGCCGGAGATGATCGTTTTCGAAAATCTCTAAAACGCGCACGAAATTTGAAGGATTGCCGACATCCATCGCGTTCGAAAGCGTCGCGACCGAAGACTGCGCCGCGTATTTGCCGTTTTGCAAAAAGCGCGGGACAACATCATTGGCATTGCAGGCGGCAATAAATTTATGCGCCCGCAAGCCGGAAATATGCGCCAGAATACCGGCGCAAATATTGCCGAAATTTCCGCTCGGCACGCAAATGACCGGCGCCGACCGCTCTTTCCACTGCTGCAGCGCGTAAAAATAATAAAATTGCTGCGGCAGCCAGCGGGCGACGTTTATAGAGTTTGCCGATGTTAAGAAAACTCTGCTTTTTAATTCCTCATCCGCCAGAGCGGTTTTCGCCAAAGCCTGGCAATCATCGAAATTCCCGTCTACTTCAAGAGCCGTAATATTTTTGCCGAGCGTCGTTAATTGCAGTTCCTGAACGCGCGAAACTTTCCCTTTCGGGTAAAGAATCACGACTTCGACGCCTTCGACATCGTAAAAACCGTTTGCCACGGCTCCGCCCGTATCGCCCGAAGTCGCGACGATGACGATTGTTTTCTCGGTTTTCTCTTTTGAAAAATAACGCAGGCAGCGGCTCATAAAGCGCGCGCCGACGTCTTTGAAAGCGAGCGTCGCGCCGTGAAAAAGCTCAAGGGTCGAAATATTTCCGGTCACCGGAACCAGCGGAAAGTCAAAATTCACGGTTTCGGCGCAGATTTGCGCCAGCGTTTCATCGTGAATCGTTTCGCCGACATACGGCTTGATAACTTCGTAAGCGATTCTTTCTTTTGATTTATTTTGAAAATCTTTCCAAAACTCATTTGAAAGCGCGGGAATTTTTTCCGGGAAATATAAACCTTTATCGTCGGGTTGCCCGTACAAAGTCGCTTCACGAAAGGAAACGTGAGCCGACCGCCGGTTCGTGCTAAAGTATTGCATTATTTAATATATAAAAAAGATGAAATGCCTAAGTAATAAAGATAACCGCCTTGTTTGTTGCTTTCCGGTTTAACTGTAAAAATTCGTCGTTTCACATTTTTGTTTGTAAATTCAAAGGCATTATCATAATACGAACTTATACTTTTTGCTAAATTATGAATCAAATTAAAGTCTTAGCTCCCGCAACAGTGGCAAATGTCGTCTGCGGATTCGACTGTCTCGGTTTCGCAATCGCTGAACCGAACGATGAAATGACGGTGCGCGTTATCAGCGAAAAAGAAGTTCGAATCATCAACCATGACCATTATAATTTACCGACCGACGCAAGAAAAAACGTCGCGGGCGCGGCACTTTTCGCATTGCTTGAAAAAGCCGGAGCCGACCACGGCTTTGAAGTCGAAATCAAGAAAAACATCAAGCCCGGCAGCGGAATCGGTTCGAGCGCGGCGAGCGCCGGCGGAGCTGTCGTTGCGGCAAACAGGCTTTTAAACGATAGATTTTCGCCGCTCGAGCTTGTCGATCTGGCGATGGACGGCGAAAAAATAGCTTCGGGCGAGCGCCACGCGGACAACGTCGCGCCGTGCATCTACGGGGGATTCACGCTCGTTCGCTCTTTGAATCCGATCGATGTCGTCGCGCTCGAATTTCCGCCGATGTTCGTTACCGTTCTTCATCCTCAAATCGAAATCGTCACGGCGGTCGCAAGACAGATGCTGCCCGTTCAGGTGCCGCTCAAAGACGCGATCCGGCAATGGAGCAACGTCGGCGCGCTTGTCGCCGCGCTTTCAAAAGGCGATTACGATTTGATCGCCCGCTCGCTCGAGGATTTTTTGATCGAACCGGTCAGGAAAACTTTAATTCCGCATTTCGATCGGGTAAAACTCGAATCGAAATGCGCGGGCGCGCTCGGCGGCGGAATTTCCGGTTCCGGTCCTTCGATTTTTATGCTCAGCGAAACCGAAGAAATCGCCGCAAAAGTCGAAGGCGCGATGCGCGAAGTTTACAAAAATTCCGGAATTGAATTTTTCACATACGTTTCGAAAATAAATACGGGCGGCGTCAAATTTATTGATTAAAGATTTGCATTATTTGAACGAATAAAACAATTTCGGGTATTATTTCTTTTATGAAAACATTGTATCCAGAAATCGAGCCGTTTGATTCGGGAATGCTCAAAGTTTCCGATATTCACGAAATTTATTACGAGCGCGCCGGAAATCCCAATGGAATTCCCGTTGTTTTTCTGCACGGCGGACCGGGCGGAGGATTGATTCCGCTGTACCGGCAATTTTTCGATCCAAAAGCTTTTCACATCGTTTTATTCGATCAGCGCGGAGCCGGAAAATCAACGCCGCACGCGGAGCTTCGCGAAAATACGACGTGGGATTTAATTCATGACATTGAAGCTCTGCGAGAACAATTCAACATTGATAAATGGCTGGTTTTCGGCGGTTCCTGGGGCAGCACGCTGAGCCTCGCTTACGCGGAAACGCATCCTGACAGGGTTTTGGGCTTGATTTTGCGCGGCATTTTCTTAACGCGCCGAAAGGAACTTTTGTGGTTTTATCAATACGGCGCATCGGAAATTTTCCCCGATTTCTGGGAACGATACCGCGACGAGATTCCGTTTGAAGAACGCGGCGATTTTATGACGGCTTATTACAATCGTTTGACGAGCGACGACGAAGCGACGCGGCTTTCGGCGGCTCGCGCGTGGAGCGTATGGGAAGGCTCGACATCTAAGCTTTTTCCGGATAAAGATTTAATGAATCACTGGGAAGGCGAACACGAAGCTTTGAGTCTCGCGCGCATCGAGTGTCATTATTTTATGAACAACTCGTTTTTCCCGACGGAAAACTACCTGCTCGAAAACGTCGATAAAATCCGGCATATCCCGACCGTTATCGTGCAGGGGCGCTACGACGTCGTTTGTCCGATGACGAGCGCATGGGATCTGCACCGCGCTTTTCCCGAAGCGGAATTTATCGTCATTCCCGACGCCGGGCATTCGGTTTCGGAAAAAGGAATCACGTCGGCGCTCGTCGATGCGATGGACAGATTTAAGGAAAAGAATTTAAGTTAAGCCGGTCAAACCCGTTTTTTCGTTGGAAACATAAAAAAAATAGGGTTATGATAAAACGAATTGGCGCATAAACTTTACAAACCTTAAAAAGCGTCGAAAGTGATGGGATAAAATTATGGGATCTTTTGGAACAACTGAAATACTTTTAATCGTGGCGGTGTTATTTTTGCTTTTCGGCGCGAGCCGCTTGCCGCAGCTTGCAAAATCTTTAGGACAATCGCGCAAAGCATTTAAGGAAGGTCTGCGCGAAGCCGAAGAAGATGAAAGAATCGAAAATGAAAAGCGCCAGTCGATCGATTCCAATCAAAACGCGCCCCAGATTAACGCGATGAACGATGAAGATCTGGTTGCGGAAATGCGCCGCCGCGCCGAAGCCAGGCAAGGAAATTAGCCGAAAACGGCAAAAGCCAGACCAGCCGAACAAACAAAACAGCCGCGAATTGCCCGGGAAACACAGAGCTTAATATCAAACTAAGCTCAATGTTTCCCGCACAATTCGCGGTTAAAATATTTTTATCTGCCGCTTTTTCCCTTTAAGCTTTTTCTCCGACCAGCAAAGTCGCTTTTACCGAGAACCGGAAAGATAAGGCTCCTTCTTCGGCATCGACCAGCTGCGCGAGTTTTTTATTCACCTTTGCCTTTTCTTTTTCCGACAAAAATCCGAACCAGGCGGGAAACAGAAAATCAGCGACGAGCGGCGAATTGATAAATTCCGTTCCGTCTTTAAATTCGAAATATTCGTGTTTCGTTACCGTTTCGACGTTCGTCAGCCCCAAACTTTCAGCTTTTTCCTTAACCTCTTCAACCGTCGGAAGTTCGGAAATCAAATTTTCTATAGCCGCGCCTTTATCGATTAAACCGACTTCGAAAAGCGTTTCCCAGAGAAACGAATAAATCTCGCCGAAGCTTCCCTTCGTCGGCAAAAAAACGGCGACCTGATTCTTTGAAAGCTGAACGATCGTCGCGAAAAAGTCGTTAAAGCTTGCCGATTTGACGAGGCTCGCGTCGGCTACCACCGCATCGAAAGTTTCTTTCGGCAATTTATCTGAAAAGATTACGTCGGCTCTGACGGCATCGGCTTTCGCCTGCGCTATTTTCAGCGTCTCGGCGTTTTCAAACAAGCCGAACATTTCCCTGCCTTTCTTTAATTTTTCTTTTATGCCGAGCGCGTGCGTTCCGGTTCCGGCATTGACGTACAGAACTTTTTCTTCTTTGGAAAATTTGAAGTTCTTGTCGAAAAGTTCGGCAAAGCGCTGCGTCCAATCATTTTCGAGGTAAAGGTCGCGCAAAAACGCGAGTTCTTTTTCTGTCTTGCTCATACTTTTATTAAAGCGGGAAACAAGAAAAAACTCAAACAAACCGGGGTTTCAAAAACTGTTTTCAAATCAATCGTTTTCCCGGATTTTATGGTAATCTGTCTTCACTCTAATTAATTATTTTTATGGCGAAACACATCAAAGATTTATTTGATTTGACCGGGAAAACCGCGATCGTCACGGGCGGCTCGCGCGGCATAGGCGCGGAAATGGCTGAAGGATTGGCGGAAGCCGGAGCGAATTTGATGCTTTGCGCGCGCCGAGCCGAATGGCTCGATGAAACCGTTTCCGGGTTTCAGGCGAAAAACTACAACGTCGAAGGAAAGCTTTGCGACGTTTCGAAACCGGAAGAAATTCAAGCGGTCGTCGATGAAACGATCGGCAAATTCGGCGCGATCGACGTTTTGATAAACAACGCCGGTATTTCCTGGGGCGCGATGCCCGAAGAAATGCCGCTCGAGCGGTGGCAGCAGGTTTTGGACGTGAATCTGACCGGATGCTTTTTGTTCGCGCAGGCGGCAGGGCGCGAAATGCTGAAACGAAAAAGCGGTTCGATTATAAATATCGCTTCGATTTCCGGGATCACTTCCTCGGCGAACGGACCTTTTTACGCCGGTTACGCCGCAAGCAAAGCCGGTTTAATCGGGCTGACGCGCGAGCTTGCCGCGAGTTGGGGACGCAAAGGAATCCGCGTTAACGCGATTGCGCCCGGATTTTTTCATTCGCGGCTAGCCGATTCGGTAATTGATATTTACGAGCGCTCGATTCAGGAAAACAACGTCATTCCGCGCATCGGCGAAGAAGGCGAATTAAAAGGCGCGGCGGTTTTTCTGGCTTCCGATGCGTCAAGTTATATCACCGGGCAAACGATCGTCGTTGACGGCGGAATGACGGTCTGATTTTCGTATTTGGTTTTCAGTTTTCAGTTTTTAATTTTTGGTTTTTGGTTTTTGGTTTTTGTTTTGTTTTTTTTGGAAAATAAGATTTAAATTCTCCCGCGTTTTTTATAATTTCGGGTCGCGTATATCTTTTCAACGGCGGCGTGCGAATCGCGGTATAAAACTATGGAATTAACCCCCGAACTTTCAACTTTGTCGGTATTGCTTCTCGGCTTTTTTCTCGGCTTGAGTCACGCCATTGAAGCCGACCATTTAGCAGCCGTCTCGGCGATTGTCAGCGAAAAGAAAAATATTTTCAGCGCGGCAATCGTCGGCGGTTTATGGGGCGTCGGTCACACGATTTCGCTTTTCGTCGTCGGAGCGATAGCAATTTTTCTTAAACTCCAGATTTCCGAAACCGCCGAAGCAAAGCTCGAAGCAATCGTCGGCGGAATGCTGATTTTATTAGGGCTGAACGCGCTCAGAAAATTATTTACGGCGAAAGAAATTCACGCGCATACGCATGAACACGGCGCGCGCGCGCACACGCATTTTCATTTGCACAAAGACGAAGAATCCGGAGAAAAATCGCATCATCGTTTCAGCCCGCGTTCGGTTTTAATTGGAATGGTTCACGGCTTGGCTGGCAGCGCGGCTTTGACGATTGCAGTCGTTCCAACGATTAAATCGCCGATTGTCGCGCTCGCTTATATCTTTATTTTCGGCGTCGGCTCGATCGGCGGAATGATGCTGATGAGTCTTCTGCTCGGCTTGCCTTTCCATTTTACTGCAAATAATTTCGTTGTATTGAACAAAGCGATTCGGCTCGCCGCCGGGATTTTCAGCTTCGGGCTCGGAATGTTTATTGTTTACGAGAAACTTTTGCAAACTTAAAAAGCGGGAAAGATTAGAAACCGATTTTAAGATTTTTAGTAATAATCAGCTTTGTTTACTTAGCGAATTCAAACGAACCGAATTTTTCGGGAACGTGAAAGCCCGGCTCTTTCGTTTCGGTCGGCGACCAGGCTAAATAACCGCGCGTTTCGCCCGCGCCGACGCAGCGGAACAAATTTCCGAGCCAGACGTCGCCCGCTTTCGGAGTCGCGCCGAAAGCTTTCCATTCGACTTTTATCGCCATCCAGACTTTATCTTTTTCGATTTTGGCGGCAGACTGCATTTTCGATTCGTAATCCCAATCGGTAATGCGCTCGTCGGGCTTCTGGTAAATGCCGAGATCGATCCATTCGCCGTTCGGCGCGATTTCAAATTCAAAATATTTGCGCGGCTCGCTGCGGTCGGGCGCGAGAAAAATCTCGCACACGTCGCGATCCCAAAGCCCGCGCGTTTTCGTCTTCAGATTCGGCACGTCGGAAACGACTAAAGGCTCGGCTTGATTGGCTTCAAAACGCACGTAAAGCGCGGTTTTCGACCATAAAATCCTCGCTTTCGCCTGTCTTCCCATTGGCGCGGCTTCGCCCGACCAGTATTTGTCGATAACTACTTGGCGGGCTTTTTCCCAATTTTTGTTGTTGAATTCGTTGATCGGAAAATCGTTTTTCAGATATTCGATGGTTATTTTCGATTGTATTTTCTCAGGCATTTTCTGGGCGCTTGCGGCGGCAAACGATAATAATAAAATAGCGGCGGCAAAAATCAAATGATTTTTCTTCATAATTTTGTCGTCTATTATTACCACAAAACACAAAAAAATCACCGCCGAAAAAAGTTAATTCGGCGGTGATTCTAAAGTAGAGAAAATTATTTTTTTGTGTTCCAGACGGTTTTAAATGCCATTTTCGCCAGTTTCCATGTCCTGTCGAGATCGATCTTGCCGTCGCCGTCACGCCCTAAAAGCTTGTCTGTCAAAAGCTTGCGCAAATCTTTGCCTTCGCGTTTGAACATAAATTCCTTGGCGTAAGGCTTTGCCGTTTCAAAGAAATTAAATTCCGGGTCAGTGATAATTCCGATGCCTTCGAGCGTCATCAGGGCGCGCATAATATACGTGAAATTCGACGGCAGGCGAAACGGGTAATCATACATCACGTCCGCCAGGTCGTAAGTCAGTTCTTTGAAATTTACTTCCTTGAGTTTCAGATTCAAATGAAACTGGAACATTTTTTCGACGACCGGCTTGACGACTTCCGGGTTCGAGCCGGGCTTCATAAAGTCGAGGTCGATCAAATCCTGCGCAATTCCGGCGGGGTCTTTGGCGACGACGTGGAAAAACGCGTCGATCATTTTCGACTGCAATTGCGGCGTGATGCGCCCGACCATTCCGAAATCGAAAAACGCGAGCCGCCCGTCGGGCATCACCAGAAGATTGCCCGGATGCGGGTCGGCGTGGAAAAACCCGTCTTCGAGAAGCTGTTTTAAATAAGTGCGAATCAAAAGGCGATTGACCTTTTCGGGCGAGACGTTCCGGGCGCGGAGCTTATCGAGCTCGACGACTTTATCGCCGTGTATAAACTCCATCGTGATAACTTTTTCCGTCGTCGCGTTCCAGTAAATTTTCGGAACATGGACGTTCGACCAGTCTTTGAAATTTTCCCTGAAGCGCTCGGCGTTGTGACCTTCGGCGGAATAATCCATTTCTTCGTGAATCGTTTCGTCAAATTCGCGAAGCATTCCCGCCCAATCGGCGTTTTCATTGAGAGACGGAAAACGCTCGGCGAAACCGGCGACTTTTCGCAGAATCTCGATGTCGCCCTTAATGGTCGCCGTCAGATTCGGGCGCTGAACTTTAACGGCGACTTCTTCGCCCGTGAAAAGCTTGGCGCGGTAAACCTGTCCTAAAGACGCGGCGGCAATCGGTTCGACGTCGAATTCGGCGTAAACCTCGGAAATTTTTCTGCCCAGCTCCTTTTCGATTCTCGCAAAAGCGATCGCGTTCGGAAAAGACGGAACGTTGTCCTGCAATTCGCCCAAGGCTTTGACAAACGGCAGCGGCAAAAGGTCCGCGCGCGTTCCTAAAGATTGCCCGATCTTGATAAAAGTCGGTCCGAGCTCGATCAAATTGTCTTTAAGCCAGGCGGCTTGTTTTTCGTGATTCGCTTCTTTACTAGCGTCGCCGCCGATGAAAAACCAGCGCAGAAGCAATATAAAATCGTGAAAAATGCCGAGATTCGTTTGATGAAATTTTTCTCCTAAAACCGCCAGCCGCGTCAGGCGTTTCGCCGTCGCCATTCGTGCTTCGGATTGCTTTCGCTGCTGCGCGTGATGAACGTCGTACTGGTCCAGATACAGATAGAGAGAAAGCATCCCGATAACGCGAGAAACGTGAAAAAGCCGCATATAGCCGCGCCAGCCTTCGTAATTTTTCTCGATTTCGGTTTCTTTTTCGAGCAGAAGTTTTTCTTCGGCGACGAGCTGCTCGTTGGAAATATGCTTCGGAACCGGCAGCAATTTCGCCGGCATTAATTCATAAGAACCGTTTCCATTTTGCCCGTTACCATTTTGCGCGTTTCCGCTAAGCGGAATCGCTTCAACAACCTTTTCCTTGACCGTCAAACCCTGCGTGTTTTCTTCCATTATAAAATCCTTTTTCTCGCGCATTTCCCTAAACCTTTTTAGACTCGAAAAGAGCGTTCCGGTTTGCAAAATTTTTCACAATCCGGCTGACTTTCAGACAATGCTCAAGGAATTCTTTACGCCGAGACGCACGAAATAGTTCAGCGCGCGGCGCGTGTCTTTTTCGATCTGCGTTTTCAATTCATCAATTCCGCCGAATTTTTTTTCGTCGCGAATTCGGTGCAGAAAACGAACGCGCAAAACGTCGCCGTATAAATCGCCGTCGAAATCGAAAACATAAGTTTCGATCGAAGGCTCTTTGTCGCCGTCGAACGTCGGGCGAACGCCGACATTCGTGATGCTTCGCCGCCAGACATCATCGATCAGGGTCGCCGTCGCGTAAACGCCGTATTTCGGGATAACGCGATTGGTCGGCTTTAAATTCGCCGTCGGAAATCCGATGGTGCGCCCGCGCTCGAAACCGTGAACGATCTGCCCTTCGACGCCGTACGGACGCCCGAGCATTCTGCGGGCTAAATTCACTTTCCCGTCGGCTAAAAGCTGCCGGATTTTCGAAGAGGAAATTCGCTGCTCGCGCAGACAAACTTCAGGAACTTCATCGGCGTAAAATCCGAGTTCGGCGCTCATCTTGCGCAAAAGCTCGATATTTCCGCCGCGCCCCGCGCCGAACGCAAAACCTTTGCCGAGATAAACCTCTTTCGCCTGCAAGCGTTCGTGAACGATGTCGCGTAAAAAAACCTCGGCATTCTGCGCTGCGAAAGTTTTATCGAAACGAATGACGATTACCTGACGAATGCCGAGAACTTCAAAATTTGCGAGCCGCTGATCGAGCGTTTGCAGCAGCGGCGGCGCGTTTTCCGGGTAAAGAACGGCGCGCGGGTGCGGGTCGAAAGTTATCGCGGTCGGAACGGCGCCGACGGCTTCAGCCCGGCTCACGACGGTTTCCATAATTTTTTGATGACCGAGATGCAAACCGTCAAAAACGCCGAGCGTCAAAACCGTCGAACGTAAAATTCCCGCATTATCAGTTCCGTGAAATATTTTCATTTCCAAATTGTTTAGCGACAAGCCGCTATATTAATTTTTCGGTTACGATTTTCTAATCATCGCCGCCGATCTTATTCAACAACCAATTCGTCATAAGCGAACCGCACGTTGTCGGGCAGAAGGCGCGAATCGCGCTCGTGCAGAATATCGTGATTCAGATGCGTTAAAAAGGCGCGTTTCGGTTTCAACCGTTCGATGTATTCGAGCGCTTCCTGCAAGCCTAAATGCGTCGCGTGCGGCTTGATGCGCACGCAATCGAGCACCAAAACGTCGAGATCGCGCAAGCCGTCCATCGATTCTTCCGAGATGAAATTTAAATCGGTCGCGTATGCGAAATCGTTAAAGCGATAC
>JAOAPX010000056.1 GCA_025463125.1 Acidobacteriota bacterium
TTCGATTTAGAAGCTTGAGTTAAAAGGCTTCTTTTAAAGATCAAACAAGGGGTGGTTTTATGAAATATTTAAGCGGGTTTGAAAGTACGCATATATTTGGTAGCGGAACAGATGTTTTACAATTAACAAAGCATACGGATTTTTACAAGCAGGATTTAAAGCTCGTAAAAACGACGGGTCTCGATATGATCCGGTATTCTGCTCCGTGGCACACTATCGAAAGAAGCAAGGGCGTTTACGACTGGGATTGGATGGATAAATCGCTGGCGGAAATGCGCGGTCTCGGAATAACTCCTATAATCGATCCTCTGCATCACACGAGCTTTCCCGATTGGCTTGTCGGAGGATTTGCCAACCCGGAATTCGTTGATTGTTACTTAAAATTCGTTTCGGCTCTCGCCGACAGATATCCCTGGATTACGAACTATACGGTTATCAACGAGCCGTTTGTTACAACCTGGTTTTGCGGGAAAACCGGCACCTGGTACCCGCACAGAAAAGGACATAAAAACTTCGTCCCGATGATTTTGAATGTTTGCGAAGCGATCAGCAAAATCAGTCGAAAGCTTGTCGAAAAAAATCCGCACGTACAACTCATACATGTTGATGCTTCGGAACAGCACCGCGCGCTCGACACCCAATCCGAGCATTTCGCCAATTTTATGAGCGAAATGAGGTTTCTCGTCCAGGATTTGGTGCTCGGCAACGTAAACGAAGAACATCCTCTGACTGGTTATCTGCTCGAACACGGAGCGAAAAAAGAAAGACTAAAATGGTTTGTCGAAAATCCCGCGCGAATTGACGTGATCGGGTTGGATTATTATTCGCACTCGGAACTCGAATGGAAAAAAAACGGGCGGGTCTTTCCCAGTTTGTATCCGGAAGGTTTTGTTTCGGTCGCGATGGATTACGTAAATCGTTTCAATCTGCCGGTTATGCTTTCCGAAACCAACATCAGAGGCTACGTTTCGGACCGTTTAAGCTGGCTGAAATATATGGTCGAGCAGTGCGAAACGCTCGAAGAGATTCTCAAGCCGAGGAATATCGAGTTTAAGGGGTTTTGCTGGTATCCGCTTATTGATTCGACAGATTGGTGCTCGCTGGTTACGAAAGCAAACTGCAACATCGACCCGCAGGGCATTTACTGGCTTGACTGCAAGCAAAAGAAACGAAATCCTTCAGAGCTAAGCGAAGTTTACGAGGCGCTCAGCCGCGGAGAAATAACTTCGAAAGATATACCGGCGTATCGTTTTCAGGGACCGCTCGATAAGCTGCTCAAAAACTTTCTGCCGCAGATGAGTCATTGGGAATGGAAAGATCCGTTTCCGACCGCTGCGAAAACTAAAAAACGCGAGCCGGTTACAGCGTTTGAAAAGGCTTTCGCAAATTTATAAGTCTTTGAAAACTTTTCATTTATCAAACGCGAATATTTGCGCGCTTTACGATAAAGGCAAAGTTTCGGGCAAACAATTTCTTTGCAAAAATGAATCAAACTTTAACGGGAAATGATTCGAACATTAAATTCGAATCATTTCCCGGCTTTATTGATTAAATTGCAATTTGTAAAGGCAAAAAATAAATGAAGTTATGAAAGAAAGCAGATCAGGCGCAAACATTGCCAAAGCCTCATATGAAGGAATTCTTACGGCTGTCCGGGCGAATCCGACCAAACCGTTAGAAGTCACCGGCTACCAAACAGTAAAATTTGATAAAAACCGCGAAGCTTTGATGTATATTCCCGAAAACTATAACCGGGAAAAAGCATCGCCGTTTGCCTTGATGCTGCACGGCGCGGGCGGAAGCGCGCAGCACGGAATTTCTTATCTACAGCATTTATCTGATAAATCGGGAATCATTTTGCTTGCGCCGAAATCGCTGGAAATGTCCTGGGACGTGATTGTAAATGATTACGGAACCGACGTTGAATTTATAAACCTGGCGCTTGAATACGCCTTCGACCACTTCCACATCGACGAGTCGCGGCTGGCAATCGGAGGGTTTTCCGACGGAGCATCTTACGCGCTTTCGCTCGGGCTTATCAACGGCGAGCTTTTTACGCACGTCATTGCTTATTCGCCCGGTTTTATGGCTGTCCCGGGGCAATCGGGAAATCCGCGCATTTTTATTTCACATGGAACGGAAGACGGAGTGCTGCCGATCGAAAAATGCAGCCGGAAACTCGTTCCGCAGCTTAAACGCGGCGGATATGACGTGCTTTATAAAGAATTCGAAGGACCGCATACGATTCCGCTGGAAATTTCCGAAGAATCGGTCGAATGGTTTCTCGGCGAGCGGTGACGGCTTTTGTGAAAAATCCGTAATTTTTAACCTCAAAAAAAATTTATGGGAAATGAAAAATCACTTCGACAGGAAATTGAAACGATCGCCCGCCTGATCGTCGAAAGTGAATACCTGGTGGCTTTTACTGGAGCAGGCATCAGCACCGAATCGGGAATTCCGGATTTCCGCGGACCCGACGGCGTCTGGACAAGGCGGGATGCCGGTCTGCCTGCGCCGAAATGGAAAGTTCCGCAAAGCGAAGTAAAACCGAATTCTTCTCACATAGCCATGGTCGAGTTGGCTGAAATCGGAAAGCTCAAATTTTTAATTACGCAAAACACGGACAATCTTCACAGGAAATCGGGAATTGAGCCGGAACTTTTGGCTGAACTGCACGGAAACGGGAAACTCGTTAGATGTCTGGAATGCGATCGGCAATATACGCGTGAATCTGTCGGCTGGGATCCGGCGCGTTTCGGACCGGGTTACCGAACGCAGAGAGCTGTTCCGGGGCAACCCGCTTGCCCGGATTGCGGCGGGAGATTGATTTCTTCGGTCGTAAATTTCGGAGATCCGATGCCCGAAAAAGAAATGGAATTATCCGCGTTTCACGCCTTAAGCTGCGATTTGATGCTGGTTCTGGGTTCTTCTTTGATGGTAAATCCGGCGGCATCGCTTGTCGGTTTAGCGATTGAAACCGGTGCAAACGTTATACTTATAAATCAAGGCGATACTCCTTACGACGATGCGGCGACGTTTCGCAGCCGCGCCTCAATCGGCGATGTGTTTCCGCAAGCCGTCAGCCTCGCGAGGCGCGAAATGATTTAATCTTTTCTATAATAAATTCGCCGAAAAACAGTGCGGGTTTTGAAAGGCGGTGATATGGAAATGGAAATAAAAGCCGAATTTGTGCGCGAAGATAATGGCGATATTAAGATATCAACTCATAGAGAAGCGTTTTATAAAGCGGAAATAAATGAAGCGGTCGAGGTGAAAACTGTTTTCGCTGAAATAAAAGTAACCGCCGACTCGGAAGTGGAAAATTTAAAAATCCGTGTCGACGGTTCGCAATTAAATGATGCCGAATATCAAAAGAAAGTTTTACAGGAAGTTGTCTTTCACAAACGCATCGGCTGGCTCGGTCTTTAATCTGCAAGCGCTGCCGCAACAACGCTCGCAGATCAAAGACTATGTAAAATAAATACAGCTTCGAACCTTTAAAAAGATAATTCTTAATTGCTCGAATATTCGACGCGCGTCGGAACCGAACGCAGACCGCTGACCGAAGATTGATCGCCGGCGTTGCCTTCTTCATGATAATCGGCGTCTTCGTTAACCTGCCAAACGTTATAAAGCTGTTCGTTTGCCAGAATGTTTTCCGCAACGAGCATTGCCGTCATCATCGCGTGGTCCTGGTTATTGTATTTGTGCATACCGTTGCGACCGACCAGGTGAAGCGTCGGAAAACGCGATTCCAGTTCGTTTCTCAAAGTCGCGACGTGGTCGGCGTATTCATCGTCGTAAATCGGATAAGCTTTCGGCTGGCGAACGACGCATCCGTCAACGACGTCGGTTGCTTTCGCCAAGCCGATTTTTTCCGTTTCCTTTTTCGCCAAATCGATCAGCTCGGAATCGGGCGAAGACCACAAGCCGTCACCTTTAAAGCAAAAATATTCGAGCCCGTAACAGCATAAATCCGGATCGGGAACCAGTTCCGGCGACCATGATTTAAAGTTTTGCACTCTGCCGACTTTTACGTTCGGGTCGTGAATGTAAATCCAGTTGTCCGAGAATTGTTCACGATCTTTGATGATGAGCGCGACGGTAACGAAATCTCGGTATTTGAGCGATTCGGCAGCTTTGATCGCCGAATCGGAAAGTTTCGGCTCAAGCGATAAACCGAGTTCGCGCATCGGTGCCGAGGAAATAACGTGGTCGGCTTGAATTTCGCTCTGATTTCCTTTCGCGTCGACTGCTTTTACCGTCCAGACCTTCGAATTATTGTCGTAGCTGCACCCGGTAACGCGAGTTCCCATCACGATGCTGCCGCCCATTTCCTTAACTTTTTCGGCGCAAACTTCCCACATCATTCCGGGTCCGAGACGCGGGTAGCGGAAAGTGTCGATCAGGGTTTTGATTACATCTCCGCGGTTTTTAGGTTTCTTTTTCGGCAAAAGCGCGTTTTTAACGGCAGAGGCGAGCGACAAACCTTTAATGCGCTGCGCCGCCCAGTCAGCGGAGATTTCCTTGCAGCTCATTCCCCAGACTTTTTCGGTATAGGTTTTAAAAAAGATGGAAAACAAGCGTTTACCGAACTTGTTGCTGACCCAATCTTCAAAGTTTTTCGGGTTTGAAACCGGCATCGCCCGGGCTTTCCCGTATGAAAGCATACACAATGCAGATTCCAGGACTCCGAGTTTGAAAAGCGCTTCAAAGGCTTTGAGCGGGTAGGAAAAAAACTTGCCGCGATAAAAAATTCGCGAAGAACGCGGGCGATCGAGCATATCGTCAGGCAGAATTTCCGTCCAGAAATCTTCGACTTCTTTCGATTTCGAAAAAAAGCGATGACCTCCGATATCAAAACGAAAACCTTTGTATTCTACGGTTCTCGAAATTCCGCCGACGTATCTGGGGTCGGCTTCAAGAACGGTTATTTCCATCTCTTTGTCTTTTTTTAAAAGACTGTAAGCAGCAGTTAGTCCCGCTGGACCCGCTCCGATAATTGCAACTCGTTTTGGCTGCATTTTTACTTCACTCATTAGCAAGAGCTTCCTAATTTTATAAATCTAAAGTTAAAAGAATATGTTAATTGATGGAAACGATTAAAACTGTAGTACGTCAGACATAGTATCTTTCAATCACAGAATATAAAGTAACCAGCATCGAAATAAAGACCGTTATGTACACAAATATATGGACATGACTGCCGAAAAACTTCCATTCTACTTTTTTGTTGTAAAAAAGTAAAAAGAACAAAGGGGCAATCGGAATAAAGTATCTGCCCTGAATGCCTTCGATCGAACCGCCGCCGATCGGCGACCACGTCATATAAAGAAGAGCGCTGATGATTAGGGCGGTACAGATTATTATAAATAAAAAAATGGTTTTGCCGAATGCGCCGACTTCGAATCGCGTATCTTTATCAAAAAAAGCTGTGATTGATAAAACCGCGAACACGAAAATCGTCAGCCATGTCGGCACGTACAAATCAAACCAGGTCAATTGTCCTGTAAAAGTTATGAAATAATAACCGAATTTATAAAGATAATCCTGAACGGCAAGCAAAACAAATTTAAAAGGCGCGGCGAGTATGTACCGGAGCTGCCAATCGGGATCGATCGGAATATCGATCCTGTAAGGCAGAAAAATAGGCTTGACGATAATCGCCCATGCGCCGACCGCGGCGATGCAAAACGTCATAAGCGCGGCAAAAGTTAAAAAATAAGCGCGAACGGAGCCGAATTTTCTGATCGGAATTAAAAGAAAAAGAAAAGGCAGAAGAATATAAGCCTGTTTGCTCAAAACGGCGGCGACCGAGAGAATAAATATTTTGAGCAGATCGGTTTTTGAAATCAAAGTCTTTTCGCCGAGTGAAAAATATAAAAAGTAAGCAATCGTTAAAAAACAAATTCCGTAAGTGAAAACGTCGGCTGAAGCGGAAGCGACCTGAAAGATTGCGGTCGGCGTCAGGCACAGCAGGCAGAAAACCCATTTGTGCGCCGGCGTTATTTTTATTGCGAAAAAGGCGAGCAGCAAAAAAAAGATTAAATTAACTACCCTTGCGAAATAGATCATCAAAAGGGGCGAAACATCGAAAACCTTGCCGATGCTTATTGCGATAATTTGCGGAATATACGGAACCGGATTGTATACGACCGTGTTCGGAAAACGTTCAAATACCCGGTCCTGCCGGTTTAGCGGCATAAAGATTAAATCGGAAATAAGCTTTGTGTCGAATTTTACATCGTGGTTCATTTCGATGTTTCCGACCAGCACGCGGTTTGTGTAAAGAACGCTTTTCGGAATAAATCCGCCGCTTAAATGCTCGCGCTTTTCTCCTAAGATATTGCCTTCGGAAATTTGATAAGCCCTGAAAAAATGATTCGGCTCGTCGCCGACGAGCGCCGGCGGCGTCACGAAAATAAACAAAAATCCGAAAATTATCCCCAACAAGAGAAAAACGAATTCAGGTCTGATTAGTTTTTGAGATATGCCTTGCAAATTTATCCTTGTAATCATTAAGAAATCCGTAAATGTACGACAATTTACAAAATTAACGATCGATGAACCAATTTATTTGAGAGTGTTGCCGATAAGCAGTTCAAAAGCTAATATGATACGGATAAATACTAGTTTATGCCAATTACTATGCGCTCCGGTTTAGAATTTTTTAAGAACGCTTTTTTCAAAAATAATTATTGGATAATAATTTTCGCCGTTTACCTCGTGTTAATTATAACGACGGTTACGCGCCACGAGCCGTGGATGGACGAAGCTCAGCCATGGCTGTACGGTCAGGATTTAAGTGTTTCGGATCTGTTTGTAAAATATCTTCGTTACGACGGGCATCCGCCGCTTTGGTATCTGTTTGTTATTCCGTTTGCGAAGTCTGGGTTCCCGTATTTTACGGTCAATCTTTTATCCGTCTCTTTCTCCGCTCTCGGCGTCTTTCTTTTTTTGCGATATTCGCCTTTTCCGGCAGCTTTCAAAATCCTTTTTCCTTTTACGTTCTTTATTTTTTTTCAATACGGCGTTATCTCGCGAAGCTATTCTTTAATCGCGCCCGTTCTGTTTTGCATCGCTTTAATTTACAGGAAAAAACTTGAGCGCCCGCTGCTTTTCAGCGCGCTTTTGTGCCTTTTGGCAAGCATCAGCGCCTACACTTTTTTAATGTCGGGCGCGATTTTTATCGTTCATCTGATCGACGTCGCCAAAGAATGGAAAAGGCTCGAAAAGAAAGCCCGGCTGCATCAGTTTTTAGGCGCAGCTTTGCTGGCTTCAACCGCCGGTTTGATAATTTTAATTGTGGCGCAGCCTGCCGATTCGAGCTTTGCGCTCGGATACAATCTAAGCCCGTGGAACTTTATCGAAACAAGCAAGCGAAGAATCGCCGGCGCTTTTGCGATGGACGAGCTCGGCAATTACACAACCTTTCAGACATATCTCTCGTTTGCCGTTGTAATAATCTCTTTGATCTGGTTTCGGTACCAAAGAACAGCTCTTTTATTTGCGCTTCCGATGCTTTTTATTCTTGTTCTTTTTGCCGTCAAGTACAGTAATCTCTGGCACGAAGGGATTTTGTTTCTGCTGTGGATGTTTGTTCTCTGGGTCAGTTTCGATAAAGAAGTAAAAACAGTTCCGCGAATTTTAAGGAAAACAATGCTCGCTTCCGCCGCAATTATTCTGTTAATTCATGTTTACTGGACGACGCAAGCCGCTTCCTACGATTTCAAACGCAATTATTCGGGCTCTTACGATGCCGCGCGGTTTATAAAAGACAACAATCTGGAAGGCAAAAAAATATTCGTCAGCGGCTGGAAAACACTGGCTTTAATGCCTTATTTCGATAAAAATATTTTTTACAATTACAATGACGGCTCCCCGCATCGTTTCTGGTTCTGGTCAACGAGAAATAACAATTCGTTGGGCGCGGGCGCGGACGTTATTGAAAATATCGAAAACGATCAGCCCGACCTTGTAATTTTCGCTTCGGATCATATGGAAAACGTGAAGGAAATTGCAATTCCCGGTTATAAGGTGGCGGGAATTTTCGAAGGCAGCCTCAGCTGGAAAAGCGGTTTATATGAACCCGACACTTTTTACGTTTTTCAAAAAATCGAGTAAAAAATTAAAGCGAGGTTTTGTATGATGAAAAACAGTGCGGGCGCTTCCGGGCTGGTAAACTTTTTTTAGAATACGTTATTTATTAAAACGTTCGAAAAAAGGAGGAATTAAATATGGTCAAGGTTTACGGCGCCGATTGGTGCGGCGATACGCAAAAAGCGCTCGGTTATTTAGATGCAAAAGGCGTTGATTATCAATATATAAACGTCGAACAAAATCAGGAAGCCTCTGAATGGGTGAAATCGCAGAACGACGGGAAAGAGCGAAAACCTACAATCAGCGTCGGAGAATCGGTATTAAAGGTGCCGAGCGAAACCGAGCTGGAAAGCGCCTTGAAGCGACAAAACTTGATTTCTTAAAACATATTCATAATTTATATAAAAGCGCCGCGCCGAAAACGCCCGCGCTGTCGCCGAGCGCCGGTTTGAGAATCGGCGTTTTTAATTCGCCCGGATTGAATAAATATTTATCGATGCGCTTGTAGCCCTCGGCGTAAAGCAGATCGATATTGCCGACTCCGCCGCCGATAACGATCAGATTAGGGTCTAAAACATTTATTAATGTCGAGATTGCGCGACCGTAAAATTCCAAAAGACGTTCGATCGTCGCGTCGGCGTATTTATCGGTTCCGGCTACGTGATTAATTGCAATCTTTTTCAGGCTTAATTTTTCGCCGCTGATTTTCTCGTAATATTTTTCGAGCCCCGCGCCGGAAATCACCGTTTCAACGCAGCCGCGCTTTCCGCAGTAACATTCCTCGCCGTTTTCTTCTAAAATGTTATGTCCCCATTCGCCCGCGATTCCGTGAATTCCTTCGAAAACGCGTTTGTGCGCGATTAAACCGCCGCCGACTCCGGTTCCCAAAATCACTCCGAAAACCATCTCGGCATCCGGGAAATTCTTTCCCGCGCCTAAAAGCGCTTCGGCGAGCGCGAAACAGTTTGCATCGTTGGCGAGTTTGACGGGAATCTGCAAAGCGTTTTCGATGTCTGTATGCATCGGCTGATCGTTCATCGCAACCGTATTGCAGTTTTTCATTTTCCGGGTTTCCGGGTCGAGAACGCCGGGCGTCGCGAAACCGATTTTCGCAGGGCGCTCGCCGAGCTCATCGGAAACTTCCGCAACTAATTTTTTTATCTGCGAAATGATATGAGAGTAGCCTTTTACGGCTTCGGTCGGAATCCGGCGGCGAATCAAAACTTCGCCCGAATCAATTACCGCGCATTCGATTTTCGTGCCGCCTAAATCAACTCCCCAAAGTTTCATACATTAAATTTTTACTTTTATTGTTCAATTATTGTTCAATTTCAAAAAACTTCTATCGGTATTTTCTAAAAGACCGGTTATTAAAACCTTTGACGCAATCCTTTATAGCTTCGGCGGCGTAAGCTCGAAAATCCCGACGGCTCGCGGCGACGCTTCTTCTTCACCGACCATCCATTTGTTTATCGAGATTGTCCAGCCGTCCGCTTCCATCGCTTCGAGAAGTTTGAAACCGGGCTGCCGAAACGGATCGGAAAGCAATATCCGCCCGTTCGGCGAAAGATTCGTTTCGAAAATACGACGCAGATGCGCGTGCATATCTTCTCCGTAGAGAATGTCGGAGCCGATAATATAATCGTAGATTTCCGTATCATCCCAACAAGTCCAGTCCGCGACGCGCTGCTCTATGGTTTTGATTCCGTTCAGCTCAATGTTTCGCTTGCAGACCGACATCGCAAGCTTCATTCTATCGGTTTGTACAACTTTCGCGTCGTGCGACGCCGCGACGATTCCGGGCAAGCCGGTTCCGGCACCGAGTTCAAGCGCGCGGCAATCGCGGAAAGCTTCGCCGCGCGAAGCAATTTCATGAGCAAGAGCGATTGCCGAAGCCCAGAGCGTAACGCCGTAAGGCAGTTTGTCGCGCAACTGGCGCAAAAACTTTGCTTCTTCTTCATGAGAAAAAACGGCGCTCACGTGCAAAATCTTCCATTCGCGACCGTTTAATCTGAGATGATACTGATCGAGCGGGAAATCACCGGCTGATGTGCGTAATATTTTCTGATCCTCTGCTGCCTGCGTCATCTTAATTTTATCGTTTAATTTTTATTCTGAACCTTTAACTCGTTTTAGTTGAAAATAATCCTTTGTTTTTTATGCCCGGAATAGGGTATTACCTGCAAATCATATTCGCAAACCTTTAACCTGACGTTCAGTAGTTCAGGTTACGGAAACAATCAAAACCCTTTGGGCAATTATTTGGATTTAATCCAAATAAAGTAAAAAGAATCTATTTATAAATAGATGAAACTATGATATTAGTAATCTGTCTAAAAGTAATTTACATACATTCGGGGAGAATAAATATGAAAAAGATTTTTTTTCTGGCTTTTGTTCTGTTGGCGTCGGGCGTCGTTTTCGCGCAGGAGAAAACCATTCAGCAAGCGGAATTCGAAACGATCAGTAAAAGCTCCGCCAAAATGCTTTTCGAAAAGCCGCACCGGATAACCAGAACCCAGCAATCAACGGTCGAGATTTTGCAGCCGGAAAACGGCGCGAAAAGCTCTGTGAGCGCGTCGCCCGCGAGCAGCATTTCGGTCAAATCCATTACCGAATTTCTCCCGTCCGTCGGATTCCGCACCGTTTATGAATTTAATTCTTCGTCCAAAAACACAAAGAAGGAAATGATCAGAATCGGAGGCAAGACCTACACGCGCGAAAACGACGCCGGGTGGGCAGAACTTTCGGTTGCGCAAACCGCTTCCAGAGCCAGGAGCGCAAACAGCAATGCCGATCATAAAATAGAATATAAAGCTGTCGGGACAGAAAAATTAAACAACCAGAACGCGAACATTTACGCGAAAATCGAAACCGCCAGGTTCGTTAATCCAGCCGACAATAAGGAAAATGTTTCGAGCACAACGACAAAATACTGGTACGCAGAAGACGGCAGACTTTTGAAGAGAGAAAGAAGAAGGGAAATCCGTAACGGGAAAATGGTCAGCAGATTCGTTTCGACAACCGTTTTTGAGACGGATCCGAGCATAAAGATCGAAGCGCCGAAATTAAACTAAGAAATAAATCAAATTTAAAATAAACGATCGACAAGAGAGTATTCAAGGTCTCTTGTCGATCGT
The DNA here is from genome assembly GCA_025463125.1 of Acidobacteriota bacterium. Taxonomy (GTDB): domain Bacteria; phylum Acidobacteriota; class Blastocatellia; order Pyrinomonadales; family Pyrinomonadaceae; genus SXVE01. The sequence continues at coordinate 11,241 of JAOAPX010000056.1, forward strand.
TTATTTTATTTCGGGAAAAGCCGGTCTGAGCTACATAAGTTTACTGAATCTTTAATTTACCGAATCAGTTTCGTCGAATAATTCGTTATCCTCGAAAAAGGTAATATTGGATTCAAATCCGAAGATGGCGTAAAACTGTTCGGGGTTATCAGCCGAAATATTGTCGGGCACAAATTGCAATAATTTAAGCATTTCAATTTTATGCTTTTCAAAAACGTTGACGTTTCGAACCGGAGCGCTTGTATTATCAACCGTATCTACCCAAATGATTGGAGCAGCGTAGAGTTCAATATCGTCCGGGTATTTTTCCAGCTCTTTTTTCAGTTCAGCGATTGTCATAAATTGTTTCGTTTCAGGTTGTTTTATTTTGTTGTTAAATATGCGTGCTTTTTGCCGCTTAAATAAAAAGAGACTTTATTTAAGTCGTTGAAATTACAGTTTTTATTTGGGAGGCGGTTCAGTTGTAGAACACGCAACCGGCAGATTGCGTTAATTGTTATTTAATAAGGTTTATGCGGATTTGTAAATTATCGAAATGCTTTTCTTGCCCGTTAAATAAATTCGGCTTTACGCTTTACGGTTTAACGTCTTTAACAGAAAAATAAAAAAAATCCGGCGAAGGCGTTAAACCGCAAATTATTAAAGTACGCGAATGTTTTAGATTATCCATCGTCCTGAACTTGCGAGCCGTGAATTTCGCCGCGCCACGCGCCGGTTTCATTGCCGCGACTCTCTATAAATTCTTTGAATCTTTCCAAATCGCCGACGATTCTGGCATCTACAAATCCGATCGCTCCGCCGATACTTTCAAAAAATCCCTGCGGTTCGTATTCAAGCCGCAAAGTTACAAGCGTCCGGTTAGCGTCTTCGGGTTCAAAACTGACTGTTCCGGCATTGTGCGCCCCGGTCGTGCTGCGCCAGGAAACTCTGCGGTCAGGCGTTTGTTCGGTGATTTCGGCGTCCCATTCAAGCTCATTATAAGCGACATTGGCTCGCCAGTGAGTGTAATTATCCCTTAACTGCCTAACTTCCTCGACGCCTTGCATAAAATGCGGAAACTCTTCAAACTGCGTCCATTGATTATAAGCCGTTCGTACGGGAACATCCACGACGATTGATTTTTCAACTGTGTTCATTGCAAAACCTCCCCTTATTCTTTGTATACCTTTTAACTTTCCTAAAAAACGCCGATTTAATTTGGTGAAATATAAACGCTCGGCAAAAACAAAAAAATGCGTTTACAAATCCGTAAAGATTAAATGCGCGTAATTCATATTAAAACGCAACAAAAAGCAAACTGCAATAAAATTTTATGCGGCAGGAAAAGAACGAGAAGGCTTCACAAACAGTATTCTTTACAAGGCTATTTTTATAATTTTTTTATAAGGTGAAAACGGTCGATTTAATGTTAAAAAAAGAGTTTCTCAACCCGGATTCGAAATGTTTCGAATAACACTTATATACAAAAATATACAAAAATATACAAAAAAATCAGGAATTCAAAAATTCATTCTTGAGACGCGGAAAGAAAGTTTTCCAAATCGCCGCAAAAAAACTTTCTTATTTTATTAAAGTAAAAAATGAAAAGTCGGCATTTCTACATTTAAAGCGCGCTGTCGATAACTCCGTTTAAACTATTCGAAATATAGAGGTTATAGCAAAGGATCGTTTGCTTCGCATTCGATGTTACAAAACAGGATAGTTTATTGAAAAGTTAAATGCCGGCAATTAATTTGCCGCAGCAATGCAAAAAAAAAGCGGCAGCAAGTTTCATTTGTGTTTGGTTTCGCCACCTCCGCATTAGAAACTTTTCCGCGACTTTTTTAACCGGCGCCAATGGTTAATTTAAGGTGTAGAGCCAAAGCTAAAGTACAAAGCTGCATAGCCGAGAACAGTAGCTTTCGGACACTTTTTGTTTGGATAATTAAGGAGCGTTTGAGGCTGTTTAATGGCTTTATTACTGAGTCTCGGATCGTTAGTTCTATTCTCAATAAAAAACTTTTTCAAAAAAACCAAATAGTGCTAGAATTTGCCCACCTTGTTGATGCTAATAAACGGACAACACATCGGGCATTATGAAATTCTTTCAGCTATTGATGCGGGTGGAATGGGCGAAGTTTACCTGGCTCACGACTCACGACTTGACCGCAAGGTCGCGCTCAAAACTCTGCCGAAAGAATTTGCCGAAGACGCCGACCGGATGAGCCGTTTCGTGCGTGAAGCAAAATCCGCTTCGGCGCTCAATCATCCGAACATTATTACTATCCACGAGATCGGCGAATCGGAAGGCACGCATTACATCGCCACGGAATTTATAGATGGTAAAACTTTAAATGAATACGCCAGGGCAAGTCCGCTCGATTATAAATCGGCGTTAGAGATTGCCGTTCAAATCGCTTCAGCACTCAATGAAGCGCACACGGCGGGCATCGTTCACCGCGATATTAAGCCCGACAACGTGATGATTCGTGCCAGCGGTTTGGTCAAAATTCTCGACTTCGGTATTGCGAAACTCTCCGCGCCGAGTGAATCGAATGAAGAAGCGGCAACGGCAATCAAAAGCGGAACAAGCCCCGGAATGATAATCGGGACGGCGAGTTATATGTCGCCCGAACAAGCCAAAAGCAAAGAAGTCGACGCGCGCACCGATATTTTCAGTTTCGGCGTGGTTTTGTATC
>JAOAPX010000059.1 GCA_025463125.1 Acidobacteriota bacterium
CGGTCGCGTTCAGGTCAGCCCAGGTAGCGCCGCCGTTCGTGCTCACTTCGATGACGCCGCCGTCATAATTGCCGCCGCCGTCAAACTCGAAATCGAAACGGTGCTTAAAGCTGATCGTTAAATTACCCGCGCCGGTTTGCAGAACAGGCGACGTCAGGTAGTGGTCCGAAGCCATACTGGCGCTCGGTCCGTGCCAGTGATGACCGTCGGTTCCGGTATCTTCGGCGCGCGTCCATTTCCCGGTGTTGCCCCAATCGAGAGACGCATCTTTTGTTATCGACCAGGGCGGGTTAAGACTTTCGACATTTTCAGTCGCCGAGCTCGCCGGAGATTCGTTAAAATTCAAAAATTCAACCAGGTGCCTTGTCACGGGTCCCGACGTAGCCGTTTCGGGAGATTCGACGGAAACGGTAAAACCCGCCGCTTCCATATGCCCCAGACCGTTAGCGGCTATTTCGATTGAAGCCGTCGCCGATTGCAGTATTCCGACGGGCGGGAAATTAATAACCGCCCCGTTCGGAAAAGTCACCTTCGGATTGCTGCTTGAAACGGTCGCAACCGCGTTGTCGAGCGTTGCGCCGCCCGGATTCTTGATCGTCACGTTCAAACGACCGCGTTCGGCATTATCAAGAATATTATCGTTGTCGCACGATGCGATGCCGTCGTCTACGGAAATACCGGTGATGGCGAGATTGCTGCCGGTCGTAAAGCTTTCGACGACGCCCGCGTTATTGCTTGAATAACGATCCGGGGCGACGGCTAAAGTTCCCGCGCCGCGTCTGGCAAACGCCTGCGCGAACAGTTCCCCGTCAACCGGGTCATTGGCAAACGCAGCCGCTAAAACCCCGTCGCGAGCTTCGAGAAACGTCGGAGACGGCGGCGTCATTTTCAATCCGGCAACCAGGTAATTCTTCATTCTTTCCTGCGCCTGATCGAAGGTCAAACGCGGCGAGCTGCCCTGCGTATCGCGCAGCAAAGCGGCGTAACCTTCCCAGAGCATCGTCGCCCAGACTTCGCCCGTGTTGTGAACCTGCGAATTTAATCCGCCCGCTCTGCTCGGCACATCGTTCGGAAGAGCGACGCCGTCTTCGATATGCTTAAACGTAAGCGGATTTATCGCCATGTCGGTCGAATAAGGATAGCGGCGGATACCGAAATAATAGCCGTTATTTCCGCTGCCGCTGGTAGCGTATGTAGCAAGCGCGTAAGCGCCGTTCCAATTTGTATTAGTTGGCGTTAACGTATCTTCCTGACGCACTGTCAGCATCATAGCGGTAAAATCGCCCCAGCCTTCGCCCATTCCGCCCGAATGGTTTGTGTTCAAACCAGCGGAGTTAGCAATAAGACGATTGCTGATATAGTGTCCCCACTCGTGAAAAACTATCTGATTGTCAAGCGTGCCGTCGCGTTCCGTGCCCGCGTCACGACGCATGCGAGCCGTAACCGTGTTTGCAGCGGCAATTTCGGTCTTGATAGTAGCGGCTCCGTTCCAGCTGATACTTAAAAACGGGATCGTAAAAGAAGGCAAACTGCCTGTGACGTTAACGGCACTGTTCGGCGAGCTTGATTGGTAAACTAGTATAAATCCGGCAGCACCGGCGCTCATGCCGTTGTTGAGCTTTGTTCCGATTGAGCATGTGCCGCTACCGCCTGTCATGTCAACCATGACGAACTTGCCCGCGACCTGCGCCGCATTGGTCAAAGCCGTACAGCCATTGATTGGAGCGGCGTAGACTATTTCGTTTGTAATGTCGAAGGACTGGGGTCCGAACGCGGCAGTTCCGACCGTTCGCTGCCCTGCGGCGGCGGCAGGAGCCTGCACGTCAAGATATTTCAACGCGTTCGAATCAAACACATACATCCGCATTCTCGGGCGAGCGCCGTCAGCCGGTGTAAGCATATTCGCGTTGTTGCGCCCGGCAACGTCCTGAACTTGCCCTTTCATTGAGTCATTTTCCAAGCCGCCGCGCCCGAAATTGGAATTTTGAGCATTACCGGAGGCTTCGTCAAAACCCGAATCGTAGAACCAATCGTGCAGAAAATTGATGTTATAGAAAAGCTGCTGTACGGAAGCCTGTCGCGCTTCAGCAGTCGTCGGACTGGCGTCCGGAATATGCGTATGCAGAAACTGGTCTGCACCTGTTATCTGGGCTCGAAAATCGCCGGTAGCCGGATTTGCCGGAGCAGCAATCGGACCGTATCCGTCAGGGTTAAACAGATTGGCGAAAGCATCGACGTTGTTGCCAACCGTTTCGGTCGCGCCCGGTGCCAGCCAGGGATCGTTCTTGCTGAACGGGTAGTTTTGGAGCGTAACATCGCTCATCGCGACAAACGGAGACTGGGCGCCGTCGGGTTGCGCAATCAGTTTCGGATGCGGATCGTTACCCGCCGGCGTGTCATACGGAAACTTTGTTACCGGATCCGCCCAAACGCGGTATGTGTACTCGGACTCGGCAATCATGTTTTTACGAAAAAGAACTTGTCCGTCCTGGGCTGAAATCACATACGAATAAGCCAGTTCCTCAAGCTGAGCTTCACCTGAAAGACTCAAAATGCCCGTCCGATCTGAAGGAACCTGAACGCTTACCTCGACGTAATACGCCGGGATATAACTGTCGGGCATATGAAACAGCACCTTTTTAGCGCGTGCCGGTTCGTCGCCGAAAGCGATTTGCTGAAGCGCCGAATTATCGGCGGTGAATTTGATATACGGGTTTTGGATTTTCCCGCCTTTTGATTTTGACTGGCGCGGGTCGGCTGCGAGACGGCGCAAAACGGACGGATCGAAAGCGGTTCCGGTCAAATCCTGAACGGCTTTGGCAACGACGTCTTCAGCTCTCAGCTGAAAATCGCTCGATACGACGCTGCTCGAAGTGTGATCGCCGGTAATATAACCGGATATAGCCAGAAGCTGCAGGCTGCGGTTCATGATGACGTTGATCTCATCGCGAAACACCTCGACGTTTCCTAAGCTCTGTTTGAATTTAACAATGATCGCGCCCTTGCCCGTGTCGTGAATCGACGCGAGTTTCGCGCTTAAAACGTCGCCGCTTTCAAGCCTGTAAGCCGACGCGTTTTTCGAAAGATGCTCGCGCGCCGCTCCTTCTATATCGTTTTTAAAGGCAGCGCCGTCGGCATCCGATTTTCTGACCGCGCCTAAATCCGATGCCCAGAGAAAGGTTGGAACGCCGATACGCGGTTCGAATTGATTCAAGCGCCCGTTTGCTCCGCGCTGCGCGGCGGATTGTGATTTTTGCTGCTTTGCGCCGTCGCGTTCGGCGCTTGCGGCAAACGCGTCAAAGTTCGGCGGACCTGCGTGTTCCGGATTTGAGGTTTGAGATTCATTGTCATTTCCCTGCGCTTGCGCGGCGCTGTTGGCGGCTCCGCCTCTAAATGGAAATAAAAAAGATACGGTTAATAAACCGACAACCAAGGCGGCAAGCATGCCGAAACCGATTTTGCGAATATTCATTGTTTTTCTTTATGTAGAGTTAAAAAAATTGCATTTCCAGCGGCGAAACAAACTTATATTTTGTTTCGCTCAGGCGAAATAGTGAAAAATACATTTGTATTCATTTATATTCATTCGACTTGCAGGCGATTCGGAGCTCAAGGCGGCGTAACCCCTGTTTTGAGGGCGGAGACTTGCAGACGGATAGAATCAGGATCTTGCCTTATGAATAAATTTATTAAAGTATTTGTTTTACCGGGATGACTTTTGCAAAAAACGCTTAACACAAAACTGCCGTGTTGTTAGAGTCAGAGCGGCACGCAGAATTAAATCGATCTCTTTATTATTTCGGCTTTGTCAATGCAATTTTACAATCGACAACGCTTTGTCCGGGAGTGGCGTTTGTTCTCAATCCAAAGCGCGGACGCATTTTGCATTTGAAAGCAAACGCATTGAAGAGCGTGAAATACAGAATTGACCGTTTATTTTAAGGGTGAATTTAAATCTGCTTATAAATCTTTCCGTTTCAAAGGTTTATTTCAACAAATAAAAAATTGATTCGGAAAGGATTCAATTCGACACAGAATATACACTTATTAATTAAATTATTTCAAGTTCAGAAATGCGTTTCCCTTTAAAAACGGGTAAATTGCCGGAAAATTTGAGCTTAAGGGCGAAAATCAACGACGAAAAAGAGAGTTTTCACTTTTTTCGTCGTTAAAGCGAAATGAATATTCGAGGTCTCGTTTTTTTGAAAATTTATAATCCGAGCCGTTTTTCTTTTTTCTACAGGTTTCTAGAGATTTCTACAGATTTCTACAGATTCGGATAACTTTTACGGGAATTTGAGACGCAAAACTTTTATTTATTTTCTTCGCGCAAAGCTCGTTTTAAGATTTTGCCGGTTCCGCCGATCGGCAGCTCATCGCGAAATTCGACCAGGCGCGGGTATTTGTTTGCCGCAAACTGTTGCCTGCACCAATCGATAAACTCTTCTTCGGACAAATTCGCGCCTTGTTTTCTGACGACGAACGCTTTTACTTCCTCGCCGAGCCGCTCATCGAAAACGCCCAGGACGGCGCAAAGCGAAACCGAAGGGTGCGTCATCATCACTTCTTCGAGCTCGCGCGGGTAAATGTTGTATCCGCCGCGCAGAATCATATCTTTCGTGCGATCGACAATCGCGAGATAGCCTTCTTCGTCCATAATCCCGACGTCGCCCGTATGAAACCAGCCGCCGCGCAAAGCTTCGGCTGTCGCTTCCGGGCGCTTGTAATAACCTTTCATCACGTTCGAGCCGCGAATGACGACTTCGCCGCGCTCGCCGCGTTTTACTTCCCGGTCGTTTTCGTCGAAACATTTTACGTCAACGCCGAAAATCGGCTGACCGACCGTTCCCGGCTTCGAAGGTTTTTCGAAATGATTAAAACAGGCGAGCGGCGACGTTTCCGACAAACCGTAGCCTTCTAAAATTCGAAGCCCGAACACTCTTTCAAAATCTTTCATCACTTCGACGGGCATCGGCGCGCCGCCCGAAGACGGGACTTTCAAATGTTCTTTAACTTTTGAAACGTCGTAACCGGTTTCTTCGACGTACTTCAAAATCGCCCAGTACATCGTCGGAACCCCGACCCAGAAATTCACATTTTCTTTTTCCATCGCTTCGAGCGTCGTGCGCGGCTCGAAACGCGGCAGCAAAACGATGCGGTTTCCGCCGTAAAGCTGCGTGTTCATCTGAACGGTCTGCCCGGTCGTGTGAAAAAGCGGCAGCGTGATTAAAACGGTTTTTTGCTTGCAGTCTGTAAAATCGAGCACGGGCAAATGAATTCCGTAGGTCGTCGTGATGTTGGTCATCAAGTTCAGATGAGTCAGCTCGGCGCCTTTAGGCTGCCCGGTCGTGCCGGAAGTGTACAGAATCGCGCACGTATCGCCGGGCGCGGTCGCCGCCGTTTCGTAAGTTTCCGGCTGTTTAAGAGTAATTTCGGTCAAGGTCGAAGCGTTTTCGAACGGCGCGGCGGCTGCCGGGTCGATCATCATCACGATCAGATGCTCGCACGTTTCGATCTGATCGAAAGCTTCCTTAACTGACCGGGCAAGCGGCAGTTCGGGCGTTCCTTCAAAAACAAAAACGGCTTTCGCGTCGGAATCCGCCAGGTGATAAGCGATTTCGCGCGGCTTGAACAATACATTTAAAGGCACGACCGCCGCGCCCGTTTTCAAAATGCCGTAATAAACGATCGGGAAAAACGGCAGATTCGGGCACGAAAGCGCGACTTTATCGCCGCGACCGATGTTCATTTCAGTCAGCGCATTCGCCACACGGTTGCTGAGAGCGTTTAATTGCCCGTATGTGAAACGCATTTCGTTCCACACGATCGCTTCTTTTTCCGGAGAGAGGCGCGCGTGATGTTCGAGAATTTTAGCGAGATTTAGAGTAGTTGCACCGTTTTCCATAATTTTTTTCAAGACAGAGTAACACAATCGGTTTCGAGATTGTAAAAACAAATATAAATCAGGAAAATTTCACGGCGAGAAGCGAAAAGGCTTATGTTTCGGACCGTGACATCAAAAATCCACTTTTTCGCTCGATTCGATCTTTTCGCCGATTTTCTGGATTGAATGAGCGCGCCATTTTTCGTTTTTTTCCGGGTAATCGGTGCGGAAATGCCCGCCGCGCGATTCTTCGCGCCAAAGCGCGGCGGTCGCTACGAGTTTCGCGAGCGTCACGAAATTGCGCGAAGAAGTGCCTAGATTCGCCTGCTCGATTTGTTCGAATTCGGCGAGCGCGCGTTTTAATGAATTTTCATCGCGCAGAATCCCGACGCGTTCCCACATAACGCGCTTTACGCGTTTTTTTACGGCTGTAGAAATTTCAAAGGTTTGATCGTCGATCGGCGATACCCGGTCTTTGGTTTTTAGTTTTCGGTCATTTGTGTTTGATTCGTCATTCGAAATTCGTAATTGACTTTTGTCTTCGATCGCCGCTTTTCCGGCGCGTGCGCCGAAAACCAAGCCTTCGAGAAGCGAATTTGAAGCGAGACGATTTGCGCCGTGAACGCCCGTGCAGGCGACTTCGCCCGCCGCGTAAAGCCCTGCAACCGTCGTTCTGCCGTGCAAATCGGTGCGAACGCCGCCCATGCAATAATGCGAAGCGGGCGAAACCGGCAGCAGATCTTCGGCGATATTCAAATCGTAAAACCCGCAGGTTTCGTAAATTTTCGGAAAGCGCTCGCGCAGAAAGTTTTCGTCTAAAGCCGTCATATCCAGGTAAACGCTGCGCGTTCCCGTCCGGCGCATTTCCGCGACGATCGAGCGCGAAACGATGTCGCGCGGCGCAAGCTCGAGCCGCTCGTCATAACGCGACATAAAACGCTCGCCGTATTTATTGCGCAGTATTCCGCCTTCGCCGCGCATCGCTTCGCTCAATAAAAATCTCGGCGCGTTTTCCAGGTTCAAAGCCGTCGGGTGAAACTGTATGAATTCCATATCAGCCATTTCCGCACCGGCGAAATAAGCCATCGCCATCCCGTCGCCGGTCGCAACGGTCGGATTCGTCGTGTGCAGATAAAGCTGCCCCGCGCCGCCCGTGCAAAGAACGACGGCTTTAGCGTAAATTTCGCGCGGCGCGCGCAGAATCGGATCGAGAAACTGAACGCCGACGCATCTTTCGTTTTTTATAATCAATCTTTGCGTATCGGCAAACGGCATTAAAACGATTTCTTTTTCCCGCCGCGCGCGCGCGATCAAGGCGCGCACGAATTCCTTTCCGGTCGAATCGCCGTGAGCGTGCAAAATGCGGCGGCGCGAGTGCGCGGCTTCCTGCGTAAAAATCAGCTTCCCGCCTTCGCGGTCAAACTCGGTTCCCCATTCGATCAACTGCCGGATATAAAGCGTTCCGTCATTGACAAGGGTTTTAACCGCGTCTTCGTCGCACAATCCGGCACCGGCAATTAAAGTGTCTTCTTCGTGCAGCTCCGAGTTATCGTCGTCCGAAAGCACGACCGCGACGCCGCCCTGCGCGTATTCGGTGTTCGATTCGCTCGCCTTGTCTTTTGTTAAAACCGTCACGCGCGCTCCGCCTTCAGCCAGCTCAATCGCCGCCCGAAGCCCCGCCACGCCGCTGCCGATGACAATGTAATCAGTTTCATGTGCCATAAATTAAAAACTCTAGCAACTTTACTTTATAAAGTCTAAAGCCGTGTTTGCAGGAAAAAGCAGAAACTATCCGCCGGTTTTCGCCGTTTGATTGCCGCAGCCGCGCTCGCCGTTTTATTTGTTTTGCCGCTGACAACTTTCGTTCATTCGACCGGCAAACAAACCTGCTTTCAAAGCTGAAAAAGCGCTTTGATTTATTTGCAGATGCAAACATATCAAAGCGCTTAATCTAAAAATCAATAAAAATTTTTACGAGCTTTGCGGAATCGTCAGTTCCTGACCGGGGTAAATTTTGTCGGGATCGTCCAGTTTATCGCGGTTTGCTTCGAAGATTTGTTTCCAGCTGACGCCGTAGCGCGTGCCGATTTTGCTTAACGAATCGCCGGCTTGAACCGTGTAGGTCGAGCCGCCTGCGCCGCCCGTTGCCGAAGCGTTTTCCGGGGCTGAAATATCCAGAACCACATCGCCCGAGCGATAATCGGGATCGATGCGCCCGTATTCGTCCCAAAGCTGCTGTTTGGCTTCGGCGCTTCCGGCAACTCCGCTGACTCTTAAAACGCCGTTATCTTCCTGCACATTTAAGCCGGAAACTCCGAGCTGATTGGCTAAATCAATCAACGATTGATATTTTTCCTGCAACATAAATTCTCCTCCTTACTCTGTAATTACTTTTCGGTTAATTCGTTTTTAACGGGTTTTTTACCGGCTTCCTGGGCTGCCTGAACGGCTTCCGCCATTTTGCCTTTTGGCACGGTTCCGCGAAGAATAACCTGGGTCGTCGTGGCTTCGACCGTTATGTCATTGCTGAGATTTTTTCTTTTTAAGGCTTCTTCGACGACCGTTTTCGTTACCGTATCGGCTAGCGGCGGGGTGTTAGCCGGAACGGCTGTATTGGTCGTTGTGGTTGTAGTATTTGCGGCGCGATTCGCGTTAACGTTAACGGTGTTTGCGTTATCGGATTTTCCGCAGCCGCTCAAAAGCAATAAAGCGCTTAAAGTGACGGTTCCTAAAACTTTAATATTCATCTGTTCCTCCTTGGACTAAAAAGTTTCTTCTATAAATTAATTAGCAATCCCGCGATGTCAAAATAAAAATCTTGACGGGCGGTTGTTTTCAAAAAAAAATTCTCAATTTTTGCTTGAGAAATTTTTCACTCATTCGATGCTTAAGTAAATATAGTAAAGCATTTCGGAGAAAAATAAAGTTAAATTTTACAAAAAATCTCCTCGGCGATAAGCTTCGCCGTATCGAAGGAAGTAAAATCCGGTCTGACGATAAAATGCCAGTCAGCCAGGCAATACAGCTTTTCGCGCTCTTCGAAAAGATCGCGCGTCTGCACTTTGCTTCTTGCCAGCGGTCTTTCCTTTTTTGAAAACCGGATGTTTTGCCAGCAATGCTCGAAACTCGATTCGAGCCAAACGCTCGTATATTCGTATTTTTTTATTAATCGACGGTTTTCCGCGATCGTCCATGTTCCGCCGCCGAGAGAAAGAATTCGCACATTACTGTCTTGAAGAAGCTTTTGCAAACAATCGGTTTCTATCTGCCGAAACCGCGCTTCGCCGACCTCTTTGATAATTTCACCGATTTCCTGTTTGTACTCCGCCTCAATGTAATCGTCGAGATCGATTCCTTCGCATTTAAGCAAATAGGCGAGATGCCGCGCCACGCTGGATTTACCAACGCCCATAAAGCCCGTAAGAACGATTTTTTGTTTCGAACTGTCCATCGATTTTTAAAATAATGTCGAAATAATGCGAAACCGCAAAAGCCTCAATCGTTTAGCCGCAAAAAGCGCAGTCCGGGCAAAAGCACCCGGGAAAAAGACTCCTTTTCCGATACTTTTACTTTAACACGACGGCTTTTGCTTTCTTGAACCTTTTGCGGCTGCTTAATTCGTTAATTTACGATTTCGCCTAAAACGTCGTAAAACTCCGGGAACGAAACGGCGGCGCACTCGGCGCCGTTAATCGTCGTTTCGCCTTCGGCGAAAAGCGCGGCTACGGAAAAAGCCATCGCGATTCGATGATCGCCGAACGAATCGATTTCCGCGCCTTTCAAATTCGAACGATAAACTTTCAAGCCGTCTTCGAATTCTTCGACATTCGCGCCCATTCGTCGTAAATTTTCGACAACGGCTGAGATTCTGTCCGATTCCTTGACGCGCAATTCCGCCGCGTTTCGGATTTCCAGACCGTTTTCCAGACGAGTTCCGAAAATTGCCAGAATCGGAATTTCATCGATCAGATTCGCGATTATTTCGCCGCTGATTATATTTGACGCGGCTTCGGGCGCAAAATCCCCGTTTCCTTTGACGAGCAAATCACCGATGTTTTCATTGCAGACTTCTCTCTCGTTTAATATCTCGATATCGGCGCCGAACTTTTTCAAAACTTCGATAATGCCCATTCGCGAAGGATTAAGCCCGACGTTTCTTAAAATCAGCTCGGAACCATTCAGACAAGTTGCGGCGACAAGAAAAAACGCGGCTGAAGAAATATCCGAAGGAATTAGTAAATCTTTCGCGGTCAATGTCGAACCGCCGTCGATCGTGATTTCCTGAACGAAACCGTCTCCGGTTTCAACGTATTTTTCTTCGATATTCGCGCCGAGATATTTCAGCATCAGTTCCGTATGATTTCTCGAGGTCGGCTGGCGATCTTTGGATTTCGGATTGACGACACTGGTTTTTCCTTCGGCGTTTAACCCCGCCAGAAGAACGCACGATTTGACCTGCGCGCTCGCTACCGGAAGTTCATAGGAAATCGCCTGAAGCGGTTTTTTGCCTTTAACCGTTAAAGGCAGACGGCTGTCCGCCGCTTCAAATTCCGCGCCCATGCTGGTTAAAGGCTCGATCACGCGCCGCATCGGTCGTTTCGAAAGCGATTCGTCGCCGATCAAAACCGATTCGAACGATTGTCCCGACAAAATTCCCGCCAGAAGCCTGACCGTCGTTCCGCTGTTGCCGCAATCGAGCTCTCTCGAAGGCTTTTGAAAGCCGTTTTTACCGGTGCCTTTAACGAAAACCGTCGAGTTGTCGCGCCGTATTTCAACGCCTAAATTCTTTAGACAATCGAGCGTTGAAGCGCAGTCGGCGCTGCTCGCGAAATTCTCGATGCGCGTCTCGCCCTGCGCCATCGCCGAAAAAAGCGCGGCTCGATGCGATATGGATTTATCGCCGGGCAGATTGATTTCGCCGCTTAGATATTTTGCTGGATAAATTTTCATCAAGTTTATTTTAATCAGAAATTTGTGCATTTGTCTTGACACAAACCGTAATAAGCCGATAATTTACAAATAAAATATTGTGCTCAAAGAAAAAACCCTTAAATTAACAAGTCGTATCGAATCGGTTGAAGAAGCCGCGCAGAAAGCCGCTGAATTTGCCCGTGATATAAATTTTGGCGACGAGGAGATTTTCGCCATCGATATGGCAATTCGCGAATCGGTCGCAAATGCCGTTAAACACGGAAACAAATTAGATGAAACAAAAAAGGTAGTTGTTACGTTTTTCAATGCGACAAGCGGTTTAGAAATTACGGTCAGAGATTTCGGGGAAGGCTTTGCGGTCGAAGACATTCCCGATCCGACCGAACCGGCGAATCTTTTGAAAGCGTCGGGACGCGGTATTTTATTTATGCGTTCTTTTATGGATGAAGTCGAATGGACGAATCACGCCGAAGGCGGAACGGTTGTGAAAATGCTTAAAAAACGATAAAAATTTTTGATTCTTGGACTTTTTCGCAAGGATTGGTCTAAAATCTGCTAATCACACTTTTTAACACATTTACGAGGAGATAAAAATGGCTGAACTTAACATTACGGAACGCCAGGCGGGCGACGTAACTATTCTGGATTTAAACGGAAAAATAACAATCGGTGAAGGAAGCGTGGCGCTGCGTAATGCTATTCGCCGACTTTTGGGCGAAGGCAAAAACAAAATTCTTTTAAATCTGGCTAGCGTCGGCTACGTCGATTCGAGCGGCATCGGCGAGCTGGTTTCGAGCTTTACCGCCGTTAATAAAGAAGACGGAACACTGAAGCTTTTGAAATTAACGCAAAAAATTCAGGACCTTCTGGCGATCACCAAGCTTTTGACCGTTTTCGATGTATTCGATGATGAAAGCGAAGCGCTCAGCAGCTATCAATAAACGGTTTGCCGGTTTTTACCGGCGCTATAAAATATTAAGGATAAAGGCTTTGAATTTCGTTCATCCTTTGTCCTTTATTTTATTTCCCGGATTGTTTTCGAAAAGCATCTCTGACCTGAAATAATTCATCTTTACAGATAGGCAAAGCCGCACAATATGTAAAGAAATTTTCCCCTTTTGATTAATTCCCCTTAATTTCTTTGCCTGTTTTGCGAGCTTTGCCCGACACATTTTTTAAAACACTATTTTTTTTATTTTCACCTTTTTATTTTACCGATGAAAAAAGCCGCTTTATTCGTTTTAATACTGATTTTTTCCGTTAACCTGTACGCGCAGCAAAACATTCCCGCCGGATTCGATTTGTCGAATTACGGCGTCAAGATCGAACCGGACAAGCGCTTGATGACGGTTCTGGCAACGCTCGAAATGGCGAGAGCCACGACGGGCGAGGAAAGAGCTTTGATCAAAACGCCTCTGTCCGCGCAGGGCGCGCTGTTTCGCAGCCGTCTACAGGCGGATATGGAAAGCGTTCCGGAAGATTTGCGGCGAAAAATCTCGGTTTTCGTCGAACAACATAAAAAGCGGCACCCGAAAGCGACCGACGCGGAAATTATCGTCCCGTTTATTTCGATGGCTTATACGCTTTCGCCCGTTCCGGACCTTGCCGACCCGGCAATTACAAACGATTTGCCCGGCGATCTGCTTGACGTGCTTGATTTCGCCCCGCTCGTGCGCGAGTTTTACCGCCGCTCGAGTTTCGGCGCGAAAATTAACGAATACGCGAAAAGTTACCAGGCGACGGCGGATGCGAATCTTCGCCCGTCCGCCAAACAAATGGTCAGCGATTTGCTTAATTACCTGCACACGCGACCGCAGATTTACTATTCGGAAAAAGTAAAAGTTGAGGCTCAAAAAAGTAAAAGCAAAAAAACAACGCTGCAAAACGTTGAAATTCGCGACCGCGAACGAAGATTTTTTATCGTCCCGGAAATGCTCGCGCCCGTCGGAAACATAAGTTTCGTAAATATCAGCGATGATTATTTTGCGATCGTGTCGCCGGAAACCGATTTGAGCTCTTCGGAAGTTCGCCGCGCGTATCTGCAGTTTGTCATCGACCCGCTTGTTTTAAACAACGCCAAAGACATCTCCGCTTTTCGCCCGGCGATCAAACAAATTCTCGACGAGCAGCGAACAAAAAATCCGGGCATTTCGCCCGACGTTTACCTGGCGATTTCGCGCTCCCTGGTCGCGGCTGCCGACGCGCGGCAGACCGAATTCGAAAAAGTCCGCATCGCCACGGCTCAGGCTCGTCAAAACATCGAGCGGCAGAAAACCGACGCCGATAAAAGAGTCGTTTCCGCCGGTCTCGAAAAATTTAAGCGGGAAGCCGCCGATGAAACGGCTTTGCAATTGTCCGAAGCGTATCAGAATGGCGCAGTGCTTTCGTTTTATTTCGCCGACCAATTTAAAGGCTTGGAAGATTCGGGTTTCGACGTCGCTTCGAGCCTGCGCGATATGATTTTGTCGTTTGACGCGGCAAAAGAAACAAGCCGTTTCGAGCAATACGCCGAAGCCGGAAAACGCGCCGAAGAACGCAGAAAATCGCCCGTCGCGAAAACAATTAACGCTGCGGTCGAAAATCCCGTCACAAACCGGCTGATTGAAATTCAGAAAACCATCGAAACGAAAAATTACGCGCAGGCGGCAGCGCTGCTCAACCAGCTTTTAGCCGGGAACCCGACCGACCCGCGCATTTTTTACAACGTCGGGCGCGTCGCGAGTCTTTCCGCCGAAACCATCGAAGACAGCGATTTGCGGCAGCAAAAGCTTCAGGAAGCCCAAGCCGCTTACAGCAACGTCATTCGTCACGCGACGCCCGCGACCGACAAAGCTTTGCTTTCTTTAACTTATGTCGCGCTGGCTAGAATTTACGAGTTTTACGACGATAACGCTTATGCGATAAAGCTTTACGATGAAGCGATCAAATTAAGCGAAATTGCGGGCGGCGCATATAGAGAAGCGCTCGCCGGAAAAGAAAAATTAATTAAGAATCAATAAACTTCAAGCGAAAAAGCGAAGCGTGAAGCGAAAATATTTTGTTTTTACATTTTATTCTCCGTTCGCGCTTCGCTTTTTTCACCTCGCGCTTTTTACTTCCCTTCTATTTCTGCTAATTTCTAAAGAATGAATTCCGAAAATTTCCGAAGCGGTTACGTCGCGCTTATCGGTCGCCCGAATGCGGGCAAATCGACGCTTTTAAATTATTTGGTCGGTGAAAAGATCGCCGCCGTTTCCAACAAACCGCAGACGACGCGGCATCGCATCCAGGGAATCGTAACAAACGACGGAGGGCAGATCGTTTTCGTCGATACGCCCGGCGTGCATAAACCCGGATTTTTACTGAACCGGCGAATGATGGCAGCGGTTCACGACGCGATCTTGTCGGTTGATTTGCTCGTTTTAATGCGCGACGCGTCCGTTTCCACCGGAAACGGCGACAAATTCGTGCTTGACCTGGTGAAAAAGGCTGAGAAACCGGCAATTTTAGTCTTAAATAAAATCGACAAAGTTAAAGATAAAGCCGCGCTTTTGCCGCTGATTGAATTTTATTCAAAAGAATACGAATTTGAAGAAATCGTTCCGATTTCGGCGCTGAAAGGCGAAGCGATCGAAAATCTTTTGCAGCAAATCGTCAAGCATCTGCCCGAAGGCGAGGCGCTTTACGGCGAAGACGAATTGACCGATCAATCGTCGAGAACGATCGTTGCCGAAATGGTCAGAGAAAAAATTCTGCAAACGACCGGCGAAGAAATTCCGTACGTTACGGCTGTCGTCACCGAAAAATACGACGAGTCGGACCCGAACGTAACGAAAATTTATTGCGCGATCTACGTTGAAAGAAGCTCGCAAAAAGCGATTATCATCGGCAAACAAGCGGCAAAGCTAAAACAGATCGGAACGAATGCGCGCCGCGATATTGAAAATCTTTTAGGGAAAAAAGTTTATCTACAGCTTTTCGTCAAGGTCGTCGAAGACTGGCGCAATCTCGAGCAGAAATTAGACGAAATCGGTATCAAAGAATAAAAACGCGAAACCTTAAGAATGACAAACGACAAAAATCAAAATTGGTACGCCCTCGATATTACGGTCGATTCAAACGCTTCGGAAGCGATTGAATTCGGCTTAAACGAACTCGAAGCGCTCGGCACGGAAATCAACAATCTCGGCAAAAAAGCAACTGAAACTTTATGCGTGACCGGTTATTTCAACGAATTGCCGGATGACGCGGCGACGCGGTCGAATCTCGAAGAAGCTTTGCGAATTCACGGGTTTACGCCGGCGGCGCTTCGCCGAATCGATTCGCGGAGCGTCGAAAACACCGATTGGCTCGCCGAATGGAAAAAGCACTGGAAACCGACCGTCAGCGAAAAATTTATCGTCGCGCCGACATGGGAAACGATTGAAGAAAGCGAAAAAATCGTGATTAGGATCGAGCCGAGTATGGCTTTCGGAACCGGAACGCACGAAACGACGCGGCTTTGTTTAAAAGCGATCGAAGAAGATTATAAAGTCGGCGAATCTTTTTACGATGTCGGCACGGGAACCGGGATTTTAGCGATCGCCGTTGCGAAATTAATCGAAAAGGCAGGTGAAAACGATTTCCGCGCCTTTATAAAAGGCTGCGACACCGATGAAGATTCGATAAAAATCGCGCTCGAAAACACCGAGTTAAACAACGTGAGCGAAGCTATCGAATTGACGACGACATCGATTTCCGCGAACGACCCGAAATTCGATTACGTTTGCGCGAATCTTACGGCGGACGTAATCGTTCCGCTTTTGCCGCTTTTACTCGAAAAGACAAACCGAATTTTAGTTTTATCCGGCATTTTGAAAGAACAGGAAGATTCGATCAAAGCGGAATTACGAAAGTTCGATATCGAAGATCCGGCGGTGGAAACTTCCGGCGAGTGGATTTCAGTAAAAATTAAGAAATAACCGGTAGCATAAAGCGAAAAACGGGCGGCGAATAATTAAAATTCAAATATTATTCGCCGCCCGTTTTTTATTTTTCGCCGGTTGTTAATTATCCTTTTTCGGCGGAGACGCAAGAGGAATATCGCCGTCATCGGTAATCGTTATCATCGGCTGGCGCGTTTTCGGTTTGGTCATACTCGTTCCGATTCGCAAAATCGGCGGAACTTTCGGAGCCGAAGTCGTTTTAACGGTTGAGAGAGCTTCCGAACGTTTTAGAATCGAACCGCCGCGACCGGCGACCCAGAGGTCCGAGCCGCCGCGAAAAACAATCGCCTGCAAAGAATTGCTCGTGATATTCGGCTGCGATTCCCAGGTTTTTCCGCCGTCGTCGGTTCGCAAAACCGTCCCCAATTCGCCGACCGCCAAAGCTTCAGTGCGGCTGTAAGCCGTTATCGCGTAAAGGTTCATCTGCAAACCGGATTCGCGATCCTGCCATGTTTCGCCGCCGTCGGAGGTTGCTAAAATCGCGCCGCGCGCGCCGACCGCGTAGCCGGTTTTATCGTCGAAAAACGAAAGCGCGTAAAGATTTTCCTTTAAGTTTGTTTTAACGGTTTTCCACGTCAAACCGCCGTCGGAAGTGATTAAAATCGTGCCTTTATCGCCGGCAATCACGCCGCGTTTTTCATCGAAAAACTTTACATCTTCCAGCCATAAACGCGTGCCCGATTCGATCCGCTCCCAGTACGCGCCCGCCGAAACGGAACGAAGAATCATTCCGTTTGCGCCGACGGCAAAGCCGGTCATTTCATCGATAAAATAAACGCCGAGCAAATCTTCCGTGACGTTGGAAACGCCTTTGCCCCAGCTCGCGCCGCTGTTGATCGTGCGTAAAATCGTGCCCTTATTGCCGACAACCCAGCCGCGTTCGAGATTTACAAAACTGAGCGCGTTTAAGTTTTCTTCAATTCCCGAATAAACCGCGAGCCAATCTTTGCCGCCGTCGTTCGTCAGCCAGATTCGACCGCGCGAACCGACGGAAACGCCTATATCTTCATCCAAAAGCGTTAAATCGTTGACGTCTTCGCGCCCGCCTTCGCTCAGACGCTGCCAGCTGTAACCGCCGTCGTCGGTGCGCACGATCAAGCCGTTTTCACCGACCGCCCAGCCGGTAAACCGGTTGGCGAAAAAGAGCGAGACGAGTTTCGGACTTGTGCGCACGCTGAACGGCAGCCAGGTCGTGCCGCCGTCGCCCGTCAGCCAGACCATCCCGTTCGCGTCGGTCATCGAACCGTTTTTCTCGTCGGCGAAACAAAGCGAAAGAAAGTCGGCGCGGCTGTAAACATTGACTTTCTGCCACGTTTCGCCCGCGTCTTCGCTTCGCGCGACGCAGCCGCCATACCCGATAACGACGATCTTTTCAGGCGCGATATAAGCCGCGCTCGAAAGCAAAGAATTGCCGCACGGATTATTCAGTTTCCAGTTTTCGCCGCCGTCTTTTGTAGTTAAAACTACGCCGTTTTGCCCGGCGGCGACGGCTCTTTCCGCATCGAACGCCGAAACTTTCAAAAGATGTTCGGTGTTTCCGCTTTTCTGCTCGCCCCAGCTTTGCCCGCCGTCGGAAGTTTTCAAAATTCGCCCGTAAGTTCCGACCGTCCAGCCGGTGTTCACGTTCGCGCCGGCAAAGCCTATGCTGTAAAAATGATCTCTTGACCCGATATGATGAATTTTCCAGTCTTTCCCGGCATTGTCGGTCGAAAGAATCGTGCCGCGAGCGCCGACGGCAATCGCGTTTTTCTTATCTTTGACGTAAATGCCCGAAAGCGCCGCATCGACCGGCGAAAACTGCTGTTTCCACGTAAAGCCGCCGTCCTCGGTCGTTAAAATCGTGCTGTCGGCTCCGACGGCGTAACCGGTTTCTTTATCTTTCGCAAAATGTATCGAATAAAGCGGATTTCCCTGCGGCGAAGGATTTTGCCAAACCCATCCCATCCCGTTTTTTCGCTGCGAATAAACCGGTAAACAAGCGCAAAAAACGATTAAAGACACAAAAAAAAGGCGTCCCCAAAACATTAAATTTGTTTTTTTTATGGATTTCATTTTCGCGTCTTTTGCCGTTATTAAAGTTCTTTTACGCCGATTTCGGCGACTAATTCTTCAAACATTTTTTCGTCGATCTTTCCGAGCTCGGCGGTTTTTCGCGCTAAGGTGTCAACGACTTCCTGAACTTCGTGTCCGGCGTGACCTTTTACCCATTCCCATTTAATTTGATGTTTCGCCGCCGCCGCGTCGAGCTTCGCCCACCATTCGTGATTCGTTTTCTTGCGAAATTTTCCGGTCATCGTTTCGACGACGTAGCGCGAATCGCTCAAAACGCGAACTTTGCAGGGTTCGGTTAAATTATTTAAACCGATTGTCGCCGCCGCGATTTCCGCCTGCTGATTCGTCGCGCTTCCGAGATACTCGCCGAAACCGCGCCAAAACCCTCTATAACCGAGCACGGCGACTGCCGCGGCGCGCGGATTTCCCTTGCCGTTCCCCAAACTCGAACCGTCGCAGACGATTGTTACTTCTTTCATAAATCTATTTTAATTCAATGCGGTTCGATGACACTTTTGACCAAATAAGGTTAAAAATTAATCCGAAAATAACGCTAAAAGTAATTGTGATTAATAAATCAACAATCAAATATGCCCACAATATATGACTGATTATTAAACTCGTTCCCGATTGATACCAAGCAAACGGAAAGCCCGAAGTTTCACCGCAATCAAAACAGGGAGGATTATATTTTGGTAAAAAACTATAAAAATTAATTCCAACAAAAGTTAGTAATCCAACAAAAAATCCAATAATGAATGCTCTATTTTTAATCAAATTTTTCATTGCGTTTCATTTCCGCCAACCGAAACGACATTATCTACGTAACTTTCAAACGTATCGTCATGTGAAATCACGAAAAGCTGGTCAAAGGTTCTTTTTTCGGTAATATGGCTGATTTGTTCGGCTAACCTTTCACGTCGCGCCGCGTCCATATTCGTTGTCGGCTCGTCGAAAAACGCTAAACGAACGTCGGAAAGCTGTTTTAATAAAGCCAGCCTGACCGACAATGCCGCCGCCATCTGTTCGCCGCCCGAAAGGTTTATAAACGGGCGATCGTGACCGTTTTCTTCTAAAAGAATCCCGTAATCTTCCGTCCATTTCAAAGTTCTTTCCGCGTTACCCGAAATCTCTCGAAACATTTGATTTGCTTCGAGCGAAACGTGATGCACGTAATTTTTCGCAACGCGCGGCGCGGCTTCTTTTAATGTGTCGCGAATAAAAGCGGTCGCTTCAGAAATTTTTTCGAGGCGTTCTTTTTCCTGAAATTCCGTCTGCATCTGTTTGCGTATTTCCGTTAAACGGCTTAATTCCGCTTCAGCCAGAGCTTTTTGCCGTTCGGCGTTCGCCAGGTTCGCGCGCGTTTCCGCCAGGCGCTTTTCCGCTTCGAGCAGCGCAAACTTCTCGGTTTGATGCCGCTCGCGGTCGTAATCTTTGCTCGCTTCGGCATATTTGCTTTCCGCTTCGGCGAGTTTTTCCGTTAATGCGTTCAGCTCGCCGCTCGCTTCCGCGAATTCCTTTTCGCGATCGGGCAGAGTTTTAGCCTGAGATTCGTTAATCAAAAATTCACGGTGCGCGTTTGCCGTTCGGTCGCGCAGCTCCGAATAATTTTTCCAATTCGCGTCCAAATCTTTATAGCTTTCGAGGCTTTCCGCGTTTATGCGGCGGTCGCTTTCCAGACGCTCGATATTTTTTTCGATTTCCGCCAGTTTTTCGCGAATCTGCATTTCGCTTTTCGATTCGGCTTCGAGCATACGGATTTTAGCCTTCGGATTTTCCAGAGCCTTTAACGTCGTTTCCGCCCGCGCCAGATCACTTTGAATTTTCGCCAGATCGCCGATATCTTTGAGCAGATTTTCTTTTTCGATCTTGTAACTCTTTCCTTCTTCGGCGATTTCCGCTTCGCGCGCTTTCAGAGTTTCCAGCGTCGCCAGGTGCTTTTCAGCTTCGCGGGAAATCCTGAGCCGTTCGGCGAGCGATTTCTGCTCGATTTCGAGCGTTCCGATCTGCGTTCGGAGTTCGACGAACTGGCTGCTCAGAAAGTTTTCGAGCGTTTCGCCGGGTTTTAAATTCAAACATTTCTGCGACAAGATCGGGCATAAACCGTTTTTCACTTCCGACTGAAATTGCTCGTCGTAATCTAATTTCGCCCGAAAGCGCGTGATGTCGCGCGTCAATTCCGAATCGCGCCGATGCAGCGTTTCGTAGTCTTTCGCCGTCGCGCTTCGAGTTTCAGCTTCTTTGATTTGCTCTTTATTTTTAATAAATTTGCCGCGCAAATCGTTCATTTTCTCGTCGAGACTGCGGACTTGATTTTGTTTCGCTCTGATTTGCGCGATTTGCTCGATGTAATCGTCGCGCTGTTTTTCAAGCAATTCCTGCTCGGAAATCTTCGGAGTCAGCGCCGCGATTTCCTGGTGCGCTTTCAGAGCCTTTTCCAGAGCTTCCTGAAAACGACGCTGTTCGGCGCGGACATTCGCCTGTGCCGTCTCGATTTGCTGACGTTCGCGATCGAGTTTTTCGCGTTCCCCGCGTTCTCTTTCGTATTCCTTTAATTTGCCGAGCGCTTCGATGTGTTTTCGGTATTCGCCTTCGACCAGCCGAATTTTTTCCGCCGCTTTCGCTGCCTGATTCAGTTCGTTTTCTTTTTGGGCGCGCAAAAATTCAGTTTTCGTTTTTTCGGTTTGTGTTTTATCAAACGCGGATTTCAGTTCATTAACGCGCGCTTCGATTTCGTCGTGTTTTTTCAACGATTCGCGTTTTCCCGCCGTTTCGGTTTCCAGATCGGCGAGCGAGGCGGATAATTCTTCGGTTTGCGCCGCGTAAATCCCCAGTTGTTCTTCGACCGTATCGAGCCGCGCCAGTTCGCCTTCGGCTCGCGCGATTTTTTCGCGAACCGCTGTCGTTTTGTTTTCAATATAACGCGCCGTTTCGCGCAGTTTTTCCGCGCCTTGCCGGTATTCTTCAACCTTTAATAATTTATCGAAAGCTTTTTTCCGCTCGCCTGCCGATTCGAGAAAAATCGCCGTAAACGTTCCCTGCGGAACGCCGATGGCGCGGCGAAAAAGCGCTTCGAGATCGGTTCCGGCTTCGACGCCGAGGTGCTGCCACAAAAAGCGCGTCACTTCTTCTTTCTTTTCGTGCGTGCGCAGCTTCAGCTGCGGATCGTAAATGTAATAACCCGTTCCGGTATCGCGGTAAACGACGTATTCGCGCCCGTCCAAACCGCTTTCAAACGTCACGCGGGCAACGCCTTTTTTCGCGCCGCGCCGAACGAAATCGTCTTTTTTGTAATCGAGCAAATCAAATAAAGTCCAGGCGACGGCTTCGATCAGAGTCGTTTTGCCCGCGCCGTTTTCGCCCGTAATGGCGGTCGTTCCCCGCTCGAATTCGTGCGAGAACGCAGCATGAGATTTGATATCTTCGAGTTCGATTTTGGTAATGTGCATAGATATACTGCGATTTTGGGTGCAAGGTTTATCTTTTCGGGTTGCAAATTAGATTTTAGAATAATTTTCGGCAAAGAAAAAGAACCGGCGCCGTAAACATAAAAAAACTAATAGAAAAAAAAACTATTTCGTGTTATTCGTTGTATTGAAAGCGGCAAACATTTTATGAAAATCGAACCGGGCGAAAGCGTCATTTTAATTCTTCAAAATCCGCGCGAAAAAATCGTCGGAGTTCTGCACGAAATCAGCGCGGCGGGCATTTCTCTGCGCGGAATCGATCTGGAATATTTCGACGATTGGATCAGCGCGATAAAAAACGACGAGCCGTATTTGCCGATGCAGGATTATTTCGTGCCGATGTGGCGCGTCGAGCGTCTGACGCGAGATGAAGGCTCGTTTGAAATGCCTTCGATGACCGAACAATTTAATCAGAAAACCGGTTTCGATTTATCGCAGTTTTAACGACAACTGAAAAACTTTTATTTGAATGCTTTTTATTTAAAGACAAAAAAAAACGCCGGTTCAGCGGATTTCGCAGTTTTTATCATTTCCCGTGCTATTTCCGCTGAACCGGCGTTTATCTGCGCCTCATTCCTTATTTTTCTTATTCACTCTGCTTTTTGCTTCTGATCCTGATTGCTCCGCTGTTTGTCGTCAGGTTCAGCGTCGCCGCGCCGTCGCCCATCAAAGCCGAGAGATTTCGCACTCTCGACGGCTCGTTTTTATGGACGTTCCTGAGCGGAATATCCGAGTTAAAAATCCCGAAACCGTATGAAGCCGTGATTTTGCACGAAGAATCGAGAGGTATCGCCAGCGTGATCGCGCCGTTTGACGTGCCGAAATTATACGAAGCGCCGCTTAAAAATTCACCGTTAAAAGAAATCGAGCCGGAAATAGAATTAACCTCGGTTTGACGATGCTCGATTCCCTGTAGAGCGATTGTGCCGCTCGCGGTTTTCGCCTTAAAAACATCGCCGATCTCGCTCGGCGAAACTTCAAAAGCGAGAATATTTCCCGACGCGCTTTCAAGATTAAAAGCTCCGCTCGAATTTTCTACGGCAACGTCGCCTTCATACGTCGCGGCTTCGACGCCTTCGGCTACGTTTCTCGCTGAAATGTCGCCGCCGCCGATTTTCACGACGGCTTTTCTGACCGAATCGATCGAGGTTTTCGCTTCCTGACCTTTAACGTTTACCGAAGCGTTTCGCGGAACGTCTATTTCGATATCCTCGCCGCTCAAACATTCGCTTGCCTGTTTCGGCTGGTTTCTCGCCGACTCGTTTCCTGTAACTTCAATCCACACAGGGCTTCCGGCTTTCTTTTCGATTACATTGAAACCGATCCGGCTGCCGTCATTGATAAAAACGCGGACTTCGTTTCTGTCCCAGCCGTTTATCTTCAAATTCCCTTCTAAAACGCACAGCTGAACATTAACTTTATTATTAACGGCGATGGATTTTTCGGATGTTTCGCCCGGGGCTGGCTTTTCGGGTCGGCGCGGCACGTAAACTTTTACAGGCGGTCGCGGCTCAACCGCGCGCGTGGGATTAACGGGCGGAGGCGGCGCGGGCGGCGGATTTTGCGAAAACGCGGCTGTTGCCTGAAAAGCTGTAAAACAAAGAGCTAAAGCAAGGTATTTCAATTTTTTCCGGTTTGTTTTCATTCAAATACACGCAGCCGATTTTATTTCAGGCTCGCCATCAATTCGTTTCGCTCAGCCACTGAATTCAGTAAATCTATTTTGTTTTGATACGAAGAATAAAGCACCTGCTTTGCCGATTCGTTTCTCGGATTTTTTCTCACTTCTTTTTTCATTTTATCAATCGCATCGCTGACAACCGCCAAATCGCGTTCGAAAGAAACGCGCATCGAGGGACGCAAAACCGAATCTTTCTGGTTTTCGACCGTTTGCGACAAGCTCGCGATCGTTTTCAGATAGCTTTCTTCGCCGGGAAGATATTCGAAAGTTTCGGCTGCCAATCTTCGGTCTTCAACTTTAGGTTGAATTTTTCGAGTGTGCTTTGCATTAACCGCTAAATTTCTGACGCTGCTGTTCCGGCGAAAATCGTCGCGCTTTGCCGCGGCGTAAACTTTCGGCGCGTCGCCGGAAGCGGTTGTCAATCCCGGCGAATTAAAAGAATCATTTACATCGTTCCGGGCGTGCGAATTAACCGAATCAAACGGCGCGGCGATGCCGGAAGGCGCTTGATTTTCAATTGACGCGACGGTGCCGTCCGCCGGGTCGTTTTGCGTAATTAAACTGACGGCGAAAATTCCGAAAACGATTAAAACGCCCGCGGCGACCGTCATCGAAGGATTTGAAAGCAAAACGGAAACCGAATCTAAAAAGCGCTGCCAGACGGACGAATGACTTTTTTCTTCGACGATCGAATCGTTGATCTTCGTCCACAAGCGATGCGTCGGGACAAGCGTGTCGAATTCGCGTTCGAGCGCTGAAAAGGCAAAAGCCGTTTCTTCTTCGGCTTCGGCAAACGAAGCCGCGCAATCATCGCATAAAGCGATGTGGCGCGTCACCTTTTGCGTTAGATCGTGCGACAATTCGCCGTCTAAAAAGGCTTGAATCGTTCCGATGTCGTAACATTTTTCCATCATTGCACTTCTTCTCTCCCGATTTTACCGTAAAACCGGACAAATTCTTTTCTCGCCCTGGCAACAAAGGTTCCGATGCTCGTTTCGTTCAGCGAAAGACTTTCGGCAATCTCTTTGTATGATAACCCTTGTTGTTTCAATAGCAAGCAGCTTCGCAAAGGTTCTTTTATTTTACTCAAAGCCCGGTTTACTTCCGTCAGCTGTTCTCTTTGCTCAAAATTCGTTTCTATCGATATTACGCTGCTTTCCTCATATTCTTTGACGTAATTTTCGTCCCGCGTGTTCGCCCTATATTTTGTGCGCAAAGTATTTCGCGCCACGTTGATGGCTACGCGAATCAGCCACGGGCGGAGCATTTCGGCGTCGGCGATCGAATCGAGATTATTGTAAAGGCGAAGGAAAACTTCCTGCGTTACATCTTCAGCCAATCCCGCGTCCTGCACGACGGAACGCGCCGTGCGGAAAACCGTTCGATGGTAAAGCGTAAATGCTTCATCGAACCCGATCGTTTCTTTCGCTGTCGCCGTTACTGTTCTTTCGGACATCACGTCCACAAATATTTCCGCGCCTTCACTCATTTAATTAGCAAAAAATCTGCTTTCTAGCGTATATACACCGCCCGGCAGAATTTTATGACATTTTTTTTAATTGCTTGCTGAAATCTTAAAAACGATCGAACAAGTTTTATCGTTTTTTAGCGGAGCGGAAACCTCCCTGAAAGCTTTGAACGTAACGGGCTTTCAAAAGGTTCAGGTAAATTCGGCGGCGAGCAGCGAAAAAACGAAATTGTCGCTGCGAAAAACTTCGCGTATTGGCTTTCCAGCCGTGCGGTTTAAGATAATTCAAAATTTTACGACTTTCGTTTTTTGGATCAATTCATCGGGAAGATCGCTTTCGCCGCTCGCCGTTATGAAAAATGTATAACTATTTTCTTTTTCCGTAAATATTTCTTCGAGCGTTTCGGTCGAAAAGTCCCAGTTTTTTTCAAACCTGGGTTCGGCTAAAGCGAGGCGCTTCAAGGCGTTGTAAAGCTGCTCTTTGCCGATGCCGAAATCGCCTTTCGCGCCGTCGATGACGAGACGAATTTCCGCCTGTTCCTCGGTAAAATGCGATAGAAGCGAGGCGGCAAGGCTGACGCCTTTTTCAAATCGCGCGGAAACCGGCGCGGATTTTCCTTTTTTTTCGGCTTCGATCCGCTCGCGCAAAGTTAAAATAATTTCCGCGCCGTCGTTTTCTTCCGGCATCCGCGTATCGAGAAAAATCGTTATTTTTCTATCGTCTTCGGCGGAAAATTCGCGAACGATCAGGCGATTCGCGCGCGCCGTCGCTTTCCAGTCGATTCGACGCAGATCGTCCAACGGCTGGTAATCGCGCAAGGAAAGCAAATCCTGACCGAGCCCGCGTTTCTGCGTGACGAGCTTGCCGATTTCGAGCGGCAAATTTTCCGTTTCGTCTTCGATCGAAGCGAGTTTAGGAAAAACGATGATTTCCGCCGCCTGAGCCGGAAGACGCCTTCGATGCCGGAAAAATCCGAACGGAAATTTCGTCGAGAGCTCGAAATCCTTGATGATAAATCTGCCGCGATACGAAAAAACGTGTTCCGCCTTGTTTTCCACGGTTTTATTGCGCGGGATATGTATAAAATAATCCAACGTGAGCTTTACGATCGGCGAGCGCGCCAGGCGTTCGGCTATTTTCGCGGGCAGAATCTTTTTCAGCTCGCCGGCTAAAAGCGATTTTTCGCGCTCCTTTCCGCGAACTTCCGCGACGATCGAATAGCTCGGGAAAAATCGTTTGCGGTTGTGCAGAGAAACGAGAATCGGCGTCGCCTGTTCGGCAAAAATCGTTTCGGGAAAACGCATTTTCACGTCCAGTTTTTTCAAACAAAAATTGCCGACCGTAAAACCGACGATCATCGCCGAGGCGAGAAAAGAAAGAAAAAGAAAAAGCAAATTGTTTCCGGTGTTCCACGCCGAAAAGCCGACGATCGAGATCAAACCGAGAAAAATCGCGCCGCCGAGCGTAAATTCGAACGGCAGGTTCATCTGCGAAGCTTCGGCGCTCGCGTTCCTGGCAAGCGGCGGCACGACGAAAATCAAAATCAATAAAACGAAAATCAAAGAAGCGACCGCGCCCGCGCCCGCCAGTTTCGGTCTTCCGGCGGTTTGCGCCCAGACGGTAAAAAGCGTAAGGGCAAGCCCGCCGAAAACCACGAAAAACGCCAGCAACGCGTTTCGCAAATCGCTCAGGCTGAAAAGTTGGCGAAGCAGCTTAAAATTCATTTATCACACGACTATTCGCGATTTAAACATTCGCGCCCTTTTGCCTTAAAAGCAGCGAAAGGCTTTGCCGAAAGAAAACCGTAAACGTTTTTTAGACCGGAACCGTTGTTTTCTGCAAAATATCCTGCAAAATCGCTTCGGCTTCGCGCGTTTTGTTTCTCGTGCTCGACGAACGCGAATGAACGATGATGCGATGCGTAAAACACGGCATAACCAGGCGTTTAATGTCGTCGGGCGTGCAGAAATCGCGCCCTTCGATCAAGGCTAAAGCCTGCGCCGACCGAAAAAGCGCGAGCGTTCCGCGCGGGCTGATGCCGAGCTCGAGCGCTTCGGATTTTCTGGTTAAATCCACGATATTTAAAAGATATTCGACGAGCGCGTCATCGACTCGAACTTCGGAAGCGCGCGTTTGCAGTTCGGAAACGTCGGCTTCGGTCATGACAGGTCTGACGTATTCGAGCGGATTAACGCTTTCGCGGTCGCGCAGGATTTTCCGCTCATCCGCCATATTCGGATAACCGATGTGAAGGCGCATCATAAAACGATCGAGCTGCGATTCGGGCAAAGGATACGTGCCGTGATGCTCGGTCGGGTTTTGCGTGGCGATCACCATAAACGGCAGCGGCAGCGGGCGCGAGACGCCTTCGACCGTCACCTGTTCTTCAGCCATCGCTTCGAGCAGCGCCGACTGCGTTTTCGGCGTCGCGCGGTTAATCTCGTCGGCTAAAACGATATTTGAAAAGATCGGTCCGGCGTTCCATTCAAAATTCCCGCTGCGCTGATTGAAAACCGAAAGCCCGATCACGTCCGACGGCAAAAGATCGGACGTAAACTGTATGCGCTGAAACGATAAATCGAGCGCCCGCGCCAGCGCGTTTGAAAGCGTCGTTTTCCCGATGCCCGGAACGTCTTCGATCAAAAGATGTCCTTTGGCTAAAAGCGCGACCAGAGCGAATTTAACGGTTTCCGATTTTCCTTTGATGACGCGCTCGATCGCCGCCTGCAATTGGCTGATCTTGCCGTTTGCATCAAAAGCCAGAATCGGATTTTCAGCAGCGGGTTGTGGTTCGGTAGTTATCCAGTCTCTCATCACGTTTTTCGGGTTCGGCTAAAATGCCTTTTTATATTCTACAAAATTAAAGCGGCGCTCTGCATCATATATTTTGAAACTGCTTTTGCATTTATAGATGCCAAAGCATTGATAAAGTTCCAAAAGTTTTTCAAAGTTTGCAATAATTCACGGAAAGCAACTAAAATTTGGTTGCTTTCAACTAATTTTTTTGAAACTTATCAAAACATTTTTCGTGAAGAAACCACGGAGGAATTATTTTCTAAATATTCTAAAACATATGAAAAGCTTAAGAAATAAATTTAAAGACCAGCGCGGTTTTAACTTGATCGAGCTGATGATCGTAATCGCGATTATCGGTTTGCTGATCGGCGTCGGCAGCTACGCGTGGGGCGCGATGATCCGCAGCGGCAACGAATCAGCCGCAGCCCAGTCAATCAACCAGCTTCGCACCTTTCAAAGCCAGTACGCCGGTAAAAATCGCGGAAAATTCGCCAATTTCGACACGCTCATCACAGCCGTCGGTTTAGACGAAAAATTTAAAGGCGAGCGTCCCGTCGTCAACGGCTACATTTTCACGCTGACGGTCGAAGAGCCATCGGGAAGCAAACCTGGATTTTACTCTGTAACGGCAGACCCGCAGGTTCCTGACGGCGTCGGGGCAACCGGAACGCGGCATTTCTACACCGATTCATCGCTCGGCACGATAAAAGCGACCGACGAGAACCGCCCGGCTAAAGCAGACGATCCGTCAATCTAAGGCAAGACTTTTTCGCAAGTCTAAAGCGTGGATATTACGGCGCTTTAGACTTGCCCGCGAGAATTGCCCGCGCCGTCATTCAAGTTTCCGGTTTGAGAAAACCGGAAACTTGTAAAAAGAGTTTACGCCGACTTAGCTCAGCGGTAGAGCACTCGCTTCACACGCGATAGGTCACAAGTTCAAATCTTGTAGTCGGCACCAATCATTTTCAAAGAGTTACAGGCATTCCATAATGCCTTTTTTT
>JAOAPX010000058.1 GCA_025463125.1 Acidobacteriota bacterium
AACTCGTAATCGCTTTTTTGTGGTCTTCTTTGAGCTTTCCGGTTATTGAAGCGGCAAGGCGCGGGCGATAAATCACAAAATTTTCTTGAACAAGCGAAAAAGATTCTATCGTCGGCTTTAGCCAATCTACTCTCAATGACAAGTTATTGTTGACCGGCAGATAAGAAACAGTTCCTTCCCGGAAATTCGTTTCATTAAGTTTAGAATCGTAATTCGTCATTCTAATACTCGCGCGAAGCGATTTTAAAGCCTTTTGATGATTTTCAAGCCGCTTAAAAATTTCGACAGTTACCGAGCCGCTCGAATTGGGCAAAACCGGCAATCTTTCAATTTGCTGCCCGTCTGTAGTCAAAGTGCTTTTTGATGAATCAGCCTGTGAAATGACTTCAACTTCACTTGATACAGCTCTCTGTTGAGACGGCGGAGGCGGCAGTGATGCGCTATTTCCTGAACCGGATGCATTGCCTTGACCGTAGCCGAATCCCTGATTAGGAGTAATCTGTAAGTTTGAAACGTGGGCGGAGATATTCGCTATTTCACCTTTGACAGTATTTCTTCGACCACTGAAACTCTGAGAAATAAATCCGTGCGGGTTTCCGCTTGTATCTCCCAAAGTCGTTGCTCGGTTTACGCCTTCGGGCAATTCGACCGGAACCTCGACGCGCGTCGGGACGCCGTTTTGGTTGACGATCGTTTCTTCGACCGCGACAAACGACGTAAACTGAGACATTAAGCGAAATTCCAGCGCCAATTGCGTGATTTGTTCGCGAATTTCGGGCTTTTGATTTCTGTAATCCTGTTTTGTTAAATCATCAATCCGCGTTCGCGCCCAGAGCGCCGTTAGAACGTCGTTTCGGTTTTCAGCTTCCGGGAAACTCACAGGAATCTCGCGCTCAAACGCTTGCCCGCCGGCTTTGCCTTGAAGCCGAATCTTACCGCTGGCGGCTTTCCCGTAGCGACCGTGAATTACCAGAGGCTTTGCCGAAAATAAATCCGCGCTGCGTTTCGGGTAAACGTCCGAGACGGGCAAGCCGTTCCATTCAACCGAAATATCCGTTAGCAGAGGGCTTCTGATTCGCTCGTGAAAGCGTTTTGCCGCGGCTGAGCCGTCGTCTTGCAGCGAAACGTATTCGACTTCGCCGCGTCCTTCTTCCGCCATCTTGTCGAGCAGTTGACGATTAACCGAATTGCCGATGCCGAAACTGAAAATTCTCGCGTTTTCGTATTTTTGAATCTCGGCGATGATTTCCGCATCGTTGCCGACGTAGCCGTCAGTCATAAAACAAACGATGCGGACGTGGGTTTGCGATTTGCTCGGCTCAAGCGCCGTTTTTATCGCATTCATCATCTCGGTTCCGCCCGCGCCCCGGCGCGATGCGAGAAATTCACGCGCCTGGTATAAATTCGCCGGATTTGCGGGAACGGGTTTATCAAACAAAACAGCCGTTTCGCCCGAAAAAGTTATCAAATTAAAAGTGTCCTGCGGGTTTAGCCCGTCGAGCGATAATTTCATCGCTTCCTTGGCTTTTTCAATCGGGAAACCGCTCATCGAGCCAGAAGTGTCGAGCACAAAAACGATTTCCTTCGGCGCGACGTCTTTCACGGAGAAGTTTTCGGGCGGCGATAAGATCAAACTGAAAAAACCGCCGCGCTCCGAGCGATGCGTCAAAAGAGCGTCTTCGATTCGTTTTCCGGTCACGTCGTAACGCAGTACGAAATCCTTGTTCGGAATCGTCTTTTCGTTTTTCAAAGTGATTTTCGCCGCGTTCGAGCTTGTGTTAATCGTCGTGATTTCGTGAGAATTCGAACGAATGCTTTCGACCGGAACGCCCGCGTCGAGATTTATTTCGATTGAAATATCGTGTCCGGCGCGGTTTTTTGCGACCGGCGGCGAAATTTTACGCGCGTCGGCTTTATTAATCGAAGCCGGAACGTATCGCGGTCCGACGACCATCGGAAAAACGAATTCGTAAACGCCGTCTTCGTATTTCAATGTTTCGACGTAGCTGATTTCGATGATGATTTTTTCGTTCGGCATTATATTGGCGACCGCCTGCGTAAAGATGTTCGTTCGTTCCTGGTCGAGCAGACCGGCGATTTTGCCCTGCGCTCGCGCCGCCTCGTAAACCTCTCGCGCTTCTTCGCGCTTGAGAATCTTTCCGCGAATCGTTCGCTCGCCGATTCGCATCGTCATCTCGTCAACCGCCGAATTGTTTGAAAGCGGAAACGTGTAGACGGCTTCAATCGGTTCTGTGAAATTGTTTTCAAATTCCTGCGTAACCTTTACGCGCGTCAAAAATCCGCTGACGTCGGCTGCAACCTTTGTGTTTTTGAGCGGGCAGGCGCCGAGCTCGACGCCTTTTTTATTGACGGCGTAAAGCGAGCCTTGATTATATTTTTCGCTCTGGGCGAAGGTGAAGACGTTTGAAAAAACGAGAACGACGAGCAGCAGAGAGAATTTTCGCATTAATTTTTCCTCGAATTGTTTGTAGTTGGTGAAAAAACTTGCCGATATTTCCTGCTATGATACGCAAACTCGGAAAATGGTTTCTTTGAGAGGAAATTTATTTGTCGAGAATCTTATTCTGTAAGTTATCCAAAAAAATGCTTTGCGCGCTCTGCGATAAAAACGAGAGGATCAATCGCAAAAACGCAAAGCAGAATTTTTACCGGGTAATTTTTACTAAGAATTTTTACTAAGAAAAGGATTATAACGAAAAGGGTTATAAAGATTGATTCTACAGATTAAGGAAATCGTTTTGCCCGCGAAATACGCGAAAACGCGCGAAAACTAAAACGCAAAGCAAACGTATTTTTTAGCTTGTTTCGCGCTATTTCGCAGGCAATAAATTTTTTATAAAACATCGAACGCTTTACGATTCAAACACTCAGCTTTTCGCGTTTTCGGTTTTTCCGCTTGCCGCGAGCAAGTGCTTTCGCCTTGGAAAATGCAGAATGATTCCGGCAATTCCGAGCGCAAACCATAAAAAGAAATATTGATACGAGAAAGCGAAAGCGACGATCATTCCCATTACCGAAACCGATTCGCAGAAAGCGCAGCCGATAATCAAGCCAAGTCGGACGTATTGCGGGTCTTGTCTGGCGATCGCCTGAGCGACGGAAACCTTCCTGATTACAAAGGAAAGCGAAAAATTTACGAGCGCCAAAACTGCCAGAGCGATGATAAGAGGCGTATTACCGCCGGCGGAAACCGGAGCGGAGAAATCGAAGTTGAAAACCTCGGGTTTTGAAGTGAAAATAACGATTAAAAACATCGCCTGCGAAAATAAAAGCACAAACCAGATAAGAGCAAGCGTGCGGTATTCCTGTTTGATAGTAGTTTGATTTTCCATTTTAATCGGTCGCCTCCAGTTCCTCTTCCAAAAGCTGGCGCTGGTATAAATCGGCGTATTCGCCGCCGCGCGCGATTAATTCTTCGTGCGTTCCGCGCTCGATAATACTTCCGTCGTGCAGCACGCAAATCAAATCGGCGTCGCGAATCGTCGAAACGCGGTGCGAAACGATAAGAGTGGTTCGCTCGGCTCGAATCTCGCGTAAATTCCGCAGAATC
Source organism: Acidobacteriota bacterium (assembly GCA_025463125.1). Classification (GTDB taxonomy): domain Bacteria; phylum Acidobacteriota; class Blastocatellia; order Pyrinomonadales; family Pyrinomonadaceae; genus SXVE01. Next base: position 3,572 of record JAOAPX010000058.1, read on the forward strand.
GTTTCTTCCGTGTAAGTGTCGACCGCCGAAAGCGAATCGTCGAGAATCAGGATGCGCGGATTTCTCATCACGGCGCGTGCGATCGCCGTGCGCTGTTTTTGCCCGCCGGAAAGCGTGATTCCTCGTTCGCCGACGAGCTGCTCGTATTGATTCGGAAAGCTTTTAACGTCTTCGGCAAGCCCCGCGACAGCCGCCGCTTTTTCGACGGAAATAAACCGGTTCCCGTTTGTCGGCTGCGTCGCCGCGCCGCTTTGAGCGGAGAAGTTTGCGCCGCTTGCTGCCGCTGTTGCCGCTTCTAAATGCGCGTTTCCGTTTTCAACGCCGAAACCGATATTGTTCGCGAGCGTATCGCTGAACAAAAAGGTTTCCTGCGGAACGAAGCCGATCGAACGGCGAAGCTGCGCGAGCGGGAACCGGCGAATCGGCTTGTCATCAATGAAAACGGTATTTTCCGGCGCTTCCAAAAGGCGCGGAACCAGCGAAACAAGCGTTGATTTGCCGCTGCCGGTTTTGCCGACAAACGCGACGGTTTTTCCCGCTTCAATCGTTAAATCAATGTTTTGCAAAACGGGTTTTCCGTCGTAAGCGAAAGTCAGATCGCGAAATTCGATCTTGCCCCGAATCGGCGATTGGTCTTTCGCGTTCGGCTCGTTGTTGATTGTCGGGACGGTTTCTAAAATCGCGTTAAAACGCTTGAGCGAAGCCGTGCCGCGCTGGTACAGATTGACGACGTATCCGAGCGCGATCAGATACCAGATCATTCTTTGCAGATAAAGAATAAACGCCGTAAAATCGCCCGCCGAAATCTCGTCGCGCACAGCCATCGGAACGCCGACGGCGACGATAATCACAAAGCCCAAGCCGATAAAAAAGGACAAAAGCGGTCGCATCGCCGCCGCAAATTTCACCAGTTTCAAGTTTCGCTCGGCGTATTCGCGATTAAGCTCCTGGAATTTTTCGATTTCCGCGTCTTCCTGCGCGTATGCGCGAACGACCCTGACGCCGGTTAAATTTTCCTGCGCGCGCGCCGTAATGCTCGAGAAAAATTCCTGTATTTTTTCAAATCGGACGTGAATCTGACCGCCGAGATATTTTACCGTCAAAGAAACGAGCGGCATCGGAATCAGCAGCAAAAGCGTCAGCTTGACCGAAATATTGAGCATAATCGGCAGCGAGATGCAGAGCGCGAAAATCGCCTGAAACGAATATAAAATCATCGGTCCGACGATTTGCCGGATCGCGCCCAGATCGTTTGTCGCCCGCGCCATCAGGTCGCCGACGCGATTGTTTTGAAAAAACTCCAGCGGCTGATTGACGAGCGCGGCGTAAAAATCGCGCCGCATGTCGTATTCGATATGGCGTGACGTATTGATTAAAAAACGCCGCTGGAAAAACAGAAATATTCCGCTCGTTAAGCTGACGCCCAAAATCAAAAGCGGATAGGTAATAATCTTTTCCCGCGTAACTTGAGAGCTTAAATCGTCAATCGCTCGCCCCACAAGATATGGAATCAAAAGCCCGAACGCCATCGAAATTAAAATAAATAAAATTCCGGCGATTACGTGCCATTTATACGGCATAAAATAGCGGGCAAATTTCTTAAATTCTTCCATAAAAAATAATCAAATTTTAATAATAAAAGTTTTTAATGGTGAATGATTAATAAAAGAAAAAGAAACAAAGATTTTGGTTTTACATTCACCATTCACCATTAAAATATTCGCCATTAAAATTCATTCATCATTTATTATTACTTACAACTTCGAGTATGTGGATAGCGCCGTTGCGATTTGTTTTCCCTGTTCGTTCACCACTTCCGCCGAAACGGTTAAGAGCCGTTTTCCGGCGCGAACGATTTTTGCCGTGCATGAAAACGCGCCTTCCGCGTGCGGGCGCAGATAATGAATTGTTAAATCTACGGTCGCAGCCTTTTCCTTTTCTTCGAGGCAGGTTATTACGGCGTAAGCCATCGCCGTGTCAATCAGCGTCGCGGTCACGCCGCCGTGCAGAATCCCGTGCGGCTGGCGCAGCTCGTCGCGCATTTCGATGACAATCGTCGCTTGTTCGGGCTTTAAATCAATTAGTTTCATCCCGATGAGTTTGGCAAAAGGATTGTTTTGCAGCGAAGCGGCGGCTCTGGTTTTTTGCGCTTCGGTTATTTCTCGCGTTGTTTTTTCACTCATTATAATAAATACGCTTTGCGGTTTCAGGTTGTTTTCCGGTATTGCTATAAAAATAAAATTACGGCTGCGCGGCGCGCGAAATTTTTCTGAATTCGGCGATCGGAACTAATCGAAAATCTTTCGGAATCGCAAACACGTCTTCATCGGTTTGCAGCTTTGTATTTCTCATTTCGACGACGTAATTTAAAGTTCTTTGATCGCCGGTCGCCGAATAAAACTCCTGCCTGACGAGCAGGTTTTTAGTTTCGTCAATATAAATTATGCTTTCAGACAAATCGCTTTCTTCAAAAAGAACGCGATATTTCGTTAGATTATTCTCGGTTCCGAGGGGCTCGAAAGCGGTTTGCGTTCGCCGGTTCAGCCATTCGGTCGTTATGAAATCAGTCCAGCTTTCTGAAACAGGCGCATTTTCGCCGCCGTCATTTTCAGCGAAAATCTTTTTGTCCGGAAAAACCAGGTAATTTTTGTCGGTCTGCAAAACCGAGATTTGCGTTTTGCCCCGAAAATTATAATCGAAACGACGATTTGCGCCGTTTCGCGCCAAAAAATACGCGCGTTCCGCCCCGTTTGCGGCGGTTACGATTTCGGTCTGAAAGATTTCCGGTTCTTTTGTCGAAAAAGGAATTTCGCTTTTCAATTCTTCGGCGACGAATGGCGTCGGGCTCGGCGATTCACCTTCGGTTTTCTGCCCGAGGCGACACGACGAAAAAAGCAGCAAAACGAGCGCGAGGAAACTGAAAATTTTAATGAAATCAAACGACATCAGTGAAAGGTAATTTTACCATACCACGAAAAAAACGGTAGAATACAGTTGAATTTTGTGCGTTTTGCCGGAAATAAAACCGGAAATAAGCTAATAAAAATGTAAAGCGCGTGAAAGAGTTTTTTTCGCTATGAATTTAGTAATCTGGCAGGCAATTTATATCTTAAGCGGCATCGTTATTTTGCCTTTCACGCCGTTTTTGTATTTGCAGGGTCAGTATGCGCGGCGAAAAATAGGACGCCTGCCGGACGCGGCTGGAGCGACCGCCGGAAAATTCGGCGCCGGTGAAAACGCGGTGAAACTTCTGGTTATCGGCGAATCTACGGTCGCGGGCGTCGGCGCGCGCACACACGAAAATGCGCTCGGCGGGCAATTTGCGCGGTTTTTAAGCCGTAAAATCGGCAAATCCGTCGAATGGAACGTCGTCGGCAGAAGCGGAATTACCGCGAAAGAAACGATTTACGAGCTCGTGCCGAAAATTCCGCAGGAGCGTTTCGATTATATTTTGCTCGGCTTGGGCGGAAACGACGTCTTAAAATTGAGCAGCCCGCGCAAATGGCGGCGCGATATGTTGAAATTGCTCGGCATTTTGCAGCGGCAAAATCCGGGCGCGACGTTTTTTCTCACAAACGCGCCGGCGATTCGTCTTTCGCCGGTTTTGCCGAACCCGATAAAATATATTCTCGGGCATCTTTCCGCGCTTCACGATAAAAACAGCCGCGAATTTACGGCGAAAATGGAAAAGGTTTTATACTTTCCGCAGCCGACCGAAACGGTCGAAGACTTTTTCGCCGACGGCATTCACCCGTCGGAAAAAGGATACGCTCTGTGGTCTGAAAAAATGATCGAAACGCTTCTTAAATAAAATTCTCGCGAAAAAACTTTCACAAAAAAATAACCAAAAAAATGCTCGCGGACGAAACGGAAAATGATATAAAAACTCGACTCAAATCGTTCGCCGAATGGCTTTTGATTCGCTCGAGCGGGGAAAGCTTCGCTTTGCGAAGCGCGGAAATCGAGCTTGAATCAGTTAACAATAAACTGCTTTTCAGCTTTCTCGATCACAAAGGTTTTCAAACCTGGCGCGTCGACGGCTGCGCATTTAAAGGCACTGAAATCGTTTTGCATTTAACGCGCAATTTCAAAAAGGAAAACCAAAAAGTTCGCCTCGTTCCGCGCGTTTCGAGCGCGGAACTAAATGCGGGTTTGGAAACGGCGCGGCTGGAAAAAGCCAATAAAATCGCGGCTCTGATTACGGAAGATTTTCCGCGCGTAAAACTCGTTCGCGTTGAGCTGAACGAAGCAAACGGGCGTTTCGCGCAGATGATCTTTGAAAGCTTAAACGGCAAACAAACCGCTGCTTTAGCCGATGTTTCCGAGTCTTTAACGCCGGAAAACCTGCTTTCTACGGCGATTTTATGGCTCTCGAAACTCGAAAACCGCAAAAAGAAACCGGTTGAAAACATCTGGATTATAAGCGAAGGGAAAACGGCGAAAAGCTTGAGCAAATTGCGTTCTTTACTGCGCGAAAACTGGAAAAGGAAAATTACTTTAAAGGAAATTTCCCGCGAAGGCGCGAAAGCGCGAAAAGAAAGAAAGCTTGCAAGCGAGTTTGTCTTAAAGGATTCGGCGGATTTATCGATCGAAGATTTATGGCGCGGCAAAGCTAAAGCGATTCGTCCGAACGAAGATTTACGGCTTAGTCAATCGGCGCAAAAATTGATCGAGCTTGCGCCTGATAAAATCGACGCAGTTTACACGAAAAACGGCGAAACTCTGCGCTTTCTCGGTTTGCCGTTTGCCCGCGTCCGGAAAACTGCGGGCGCGGAAAAAGCCTGGTTCGGAGTGGAAAAAAATCGTTCGATTCTGTCGGAAAACAATCGTGAGGAATTGCTCGATCTTGTCGATAATTTGAAAATTTATCGCCGCTTCGATTCGCCTAACAAACGGCACGCGCTTTTCTCAATCGCGCCCGAAGCGTGGCTCGAATCGATTCTGCGGCGAAACATCAAACTGCTCGATGCGAATCTCGTTTTATCTCCGCTTTATCACCAGTTTCGCGCCGAAAAAGACAGGATAGATCTGCTCGCGCTGCGCAAAGACGGGCGGCTCGTCATCGTCGAAATAAAGGCTGCGCCCGACCGGGAAATAATTTTTCAAGCCGCCGATTACTGGCGTAAAATCGAGCTTCTGAGGCGAAAGGGAATTCTGCGGAATGCGCGAATTTTCGGCGAAATGGAAATTGCCGACAAACCGGCGATTGTTTATCTCGTCGCGCCGACTTTGAGTTTTCATAAAGATTTTTCGTTTTTTTCAACCGTGATTTCGCCGGAAATCGAAGTTCATCGTTTTAACCTGGCGGAAAACTGGCGCGAAAATCTGAAAGTTTTTGAGCGGAAAGATCCGGCTGCGAATATGGAAAGCTTTAAAAGGTAAATCTGTTTATCCTGTTAATTAATTTTAATAACTTCTAAATCATCTTAAGTTTTGTCGGAAGTGACGAATTTATAACCGACGCCGCGCACTGTTTGCAGAATTTTCGGGTTGTTGGGTTCGTCTTCCAAATATCGACGCAAACGCACAATAAAATTGTCGATCGCCCGCGTGTCGGTATCTTCGTGCAAATCCCAGACGTCTTCTAAAATCGTTTTGCGCGAAACGGCTTTGTTTTCGTTTTCGATCAAGTAGCGCAGAAGTTTGGCTTCCATAAGCGTCAGCTGAATGCTTTCCTCGCCGCTTTGCAGTTCGAGATTGTCAAAATCGATGGTTTTCCCGTTGATGCCGTAAATTTGCAGATTCCCGAACGAATTTACAGGCTTCGAATCCATTTCCTGCGCGAGCCATTGGCGGCGGCGCAGCAGCCCGTTTAAACGAGCCTGGAAAATCGAAAGCTCAAACGGCTTCGATAAATAATCGTCCGCGCCCGCGGCAAATCCCTGCAAAACGTCTTCCGGGCGACCGCGCGCCGTCAGCATCAAAATCGGCGTGAAATTTTCCGCTTCGCGCATTCGGCGGGCAACGCTGAAACCGTCAACTTTCGGCAGCATAACGTCTAAAATGATCGCGTCGAACGTTGTGCTTTCAATTGCCTGCAAAGCCGCCGCGCCGTCGTAAGCGACTTCAACTTCGTAACTGTCGGCTTCGAGATTAAACCGCAATCCGTCGGCAAGATGCCGCTCGTCTTCAACAACAAGAATTTTCATAGAAAAAAATCGGGAGACAGTAAATAAAACTTAGCAGGCAATAACGCTATTAATCATTTTTAACAACAGTTTTCTACTATTTTACTATTTTACTATTTTATTATTCTACTGCCTGCTTTTCAGTTTTATTTCTTACTTTCCGTAAACTGTCAGCTTCCTGTCATTTGCTGACCGCTTCGGCTACCGCTTTCGCAATTGCACGATAAATAAACTTCCTTTGCCTTCTCCTTTGCTTTCGGCGCGAATGCGTCCGCCGTGTTTTTTTATGATTGATTTCACTATCGGCAGACCCAGACCCGATCCTTTGTTTTCGATCGTAGGGATTCCGGGAACTCTGTAAAAGCGTTTAAAGATTCGTTTTATTTCATTCGGCGCGATTCCGACGCCGGTGTCTTTGAAAAATATTTCGATATGCGTTTCGTTAGAATTTCTTATTTTAATCGTAATTTTTGGTTCGTCTTTTGAATATTTAACGGCGTTGTCGAGCAAATTTGTAAACGCGATCTGCAGCTCGGACGCATCGCCCGAGATTACCAAAGGCTCGGCGGGCTCGGTAAATTTAACTGTCGCGTCGTCGAGCTTGTAGCGCGTCTGGATGATTTTCACGCATTCGTTAATCAGCTTGCCGAGATCGATTTCCGAAGTGTTCAGCCGTCGATTTTTTTCGCGCGTTCGGCTTGCCTGCAAAACCTGTTCGACCGTATCTAAAAGACGGTTGCTGTCGTCGATCATTATGTCGTAAAACTCGTGCCGCTTTTCTTCAGCAACGTCGCGGGTTTTTAATGTTTCGAGATAAAGCTTGATCGAAGCGATAGGCGTTTTCAGCTCGTGCGTGACGGCGTTTAGAAACGCGTCGTGTTGCTCGTTGCGGCGAATTTCGCGCACGAGGAAAATCGTGTTGAGAATCAAGCCGGTGATGATCACGGCAAAAAAGATGATGCCGAAAACCAGCAGCACGACTTCGCGCAGATTCAAAAGTATCCAGCCGATATTGAGCGCAACGGCAATCGCGATCAGGCAGATACCGAGAACAAGGAAAAAAAATGTGGCTTTCCGTCGGCGCATTTATAAAGTATAAATGTAAAAAAAAGAAAAAGTGAAAAAGAATTCGCTTTTTGCCTTTCGGCGGCGATCGCTTTTTCACTTTTTCACTTCTTAAGCTTTAGCTTGTCGGATTTTTTAAGCTGCTTTTTTCATCTCTGTGTTTTGTTTGTCGCTTTCGATTTCGAAAGCGAAAACTTCTTTAGCCAATCCTACTTTTTCGAGCAGTTTAATCTGCAGCCAGTTTACGTCGAATTCATACCATGCAAGACCGTGTTTCGCCGAGCGCGGATGCGCGTGATGATTGTTGTGCCAGCCTTCGCCGAAAGTTAAAGCGGCGATCAAACCGTTGTTGCGCGAATCGTCACGCGTTTCAAAGCGGCGCGAGCCCCAAAGATGCGTTGCCGAATTTACGAGCCATGTCGAATGCCAGCCGATAACCTGACGAAGAAAAATTCCCCACAAAACCATCGAAAATCCGCCGATGTTGTATAAAATTACCGCCGCGATAATCGGCGTAACGTAATAATATTTCGACATAAAGACGTGAACTTTATCTTTCATCAAATCGGGCGAATAGCGCCACTGCGTTGCTTCGTCCTGATTTTGCGCCGTTCCCCGGAAAATCCAGCCCATATGCGCCCAGTATGTTCCGTTGCGCGGGCTGTGCGGATCTTTATCGGTTTCGGTAAAGCCGTGATGAATGCGGTGCGTCGTGACCCAGTTGATCGCGCCCGACTGAAGCCCGAGCGTTCCGCAGAAAGCGAGAAAATACTCGATAACCTTCGGCGTCTTAAACCCGCGATGCGTCAAAAGGCGATGATAGCCCATGCCGATGCCCCAGCTTCCGGCAATCCACCAAGTAATTAAGGCGGCGACAAAGTTCGCCCAGCTGAATGTAAATAATGCGCCGATCGCCATTATGTGAAAAACGGCAACGAACGTCATCGTCACCCATTGAATTTGATCCGATTTTACTTGTTTTAATTCGACTACGTTTTGCATCTTGAAAAATCCCTGTATGACTGTAAAAAATTAAGAATATAACGCCTGTGCAATGCGTCAGATATAATCGTAACAGGTTTTTTGCAGTTCAATTGTAAGAGTTTTGTAACAGTTGCACTTGAAGGCTTTTAATGAGCGTTTAAGGCGTGAATTCCAGTAATTATAACAATTTATATTTGCGTTTTTCCTGCATATGCGACAATCAATTTATGTTTACGCTTTTTAAGCCTTCGGAAAAGGAAATCAACGATTTTGCGCGCGATCAGGCGCGGCTTTCGTTTTCGTATAAAGAAGTCGGCGCGACGAAAAACGATTCCGCGCCCGAGGGCTACCCGGTAAATTATCTTCGCAAAGAATTGGGAAAAGGAGAAAAAGCGTATGTAAAAGCGGTTGCGGCGCTGCATTCGTGGCGGATGTACGCGCTCGGCTGGACGGAAGTTCACCCGCCTCGCGCGCCGGTTCGAGAAGGCGAAGTTTTTGTCACGCTCGTTAATCATCTCGGTTTCTGGTCGCTCAACCCGTGCCGCGTCGTTTATACGAGCGGCGAAGAAACGAACGAGCTTTCCCGGAGCGTTTTCGCCATCGGAACTTTGCCCGCGCATTCCGAAAAAGGCGAAGAACGGTTTACCGTCGAATGGAACAAAAAAACCGGCGCGGTTACTTACGAAATATACGCTTTTGCAAAAGCGCACAACTGGATGGCGAAAATAGGCTTCCCGTTTGTTCCTTTATTTCAAAAACGCTTTGCGGCGGATTCCTGCAAAGCGATGCTCGCGGCGATTGATTCTTGAAATCATTTGGTTTTTAACCGTATGCCGCAGAATAATTTAACTTAATCGCACGCCGCTATTATACGGAAAGCTTTGAAATAAAAGTTCAAAGCTTTAGATTGCTTTGCCCGCTCGCTCCGAAGCCAATGTGAAATTCGGTATAACGCGAAATCTTACTGAACCGGCAGTTATCCTTTGACCGGCGGCGTTGACTTTTGCAGCCTCTCGGCAGATCTTTTGTGTCCTTCTTCGATATGCCTGCGAGGTTAGCTGTCGGGCTGGAAGCGAAGAAGTCTTCTCCCGATTTCTCAGATACGCCCCGCGTTTTGCTTTTTACCGCAAAACTTTGCTTCCCGGTGTTGTTTCTTCGAAATAAATAACTTCGGCGATTTAGTTTGAATAAGTTTATACAAAACAATTATGAAAAAGGCTGGAAAAATCTTTAGACGCGGAAAATGTATGTATATAAGAAATTAGCTTAATAAATTTAATTGTATGCAATCATTTAGCGTCGATTTCCGGGCTTTAGCCTGTCTTGTGCGATTTTTTGCTTCTTTTTTGATGGTACATTTCCATATCGGCGGTTTTAATTAAATCTTCAATCTTCAAATCGCCCTTGGAATCGAACCGGGCGACGCCGAAACTGAACGATAAATCGTAGGCGTGAGTTTTACGCGCGTTGTGGTTTTTGAAGTTTTCCTGCAGGCGCGAGACAATCATCTCCGTATTTTCTTCGTTCGCTTCGATTGCGAGCACAACGAATTCATCGCCGCCGAGCCGGGCGATCAGATCCGAGTGGCGGAAAGTTTGTTTTAAAAGCTCGGCGGTTTTAACGATCGCGCGAGAACCTTCATCGTGACCGAAAGTGTCGTTGATTTGTTTCAATCCGTCCAGGTCGATATAAATCACCAGCAGCTTCTTCTCTATTCTTTTGCTTTGCGATAATTTCAGCTGATGTTCACCGAGAGCCAAAAAGCCCCGACGGTTATAAAGCCCGGTCAATTCATCGGTCAGCGACAAATTCCTCAGTTCCTCTTCGGTTTGCTTTTTATTCGTTATATCCCGGCAAATCGCTTGGAATCCTGTGATCTGATCGCCTTTGCAGAGAAGCTGAGCGTGTTGCCCGAGCCAGACTTCGGCGCCGTCCTTGGTTAAGGCGATAAATTCGTAATAAGTATTCGGCGTTCTCCTTGATAGCTGCCGCCCATAAGCTCTTCTTAACGCTTGGCGGAAATCGGGGCGGACGACGTCGAGATAATGCAGATTTAGAAATTCTTCTTCAGTGTATTTTAATATTTTGTGAATGGTCGGATTGATGAAAGTAAAACGCCCGGCGACATCGGTTTTATAGATGATATCGCTGGCGTGCTCGACCATTTGTTTATACTGCTCCTGGCTTGCGCGCAATTCCTGCTCCGCCTGCCTGCGCACGGTGATGTCCTGAAAGGCTCCCTGAAGACGGATAATTTTGCCATCGGCATCGCGCACCGCCTCGCCGATCGAGCGTACCCAGATCAAGCGTCCCTTGGCTGTATACTTCGGAAGCTCAAAATCATAGGACGTGCCGTCTTTGGCGCAGTTTTCAACGTAACGAATGACCTGTTCGCGGTATTCCGGCGGGAAATAACCGATGCCTTCTTCTAAGGTCGGTTTATAGCCGGGCGGCACGTCGTGAATGGCGCAGTTTTCGTCAGACCATATAAGCGTTTTTTCAGGCAGATGAATCGTCCAGCCGCCGAGTCGCGCCGCTTTTCCGGCAATATGCGCCAGCAGCGTATTTTGCGTTGCTTCTTCGCGCTCTTTCTCCGCGCGCCTGCGCTCGGAGATGTCGCTGATTCTGCATTGTATCACCCGGCGGTCGCCTTCTTCGGCGTAGACGCTCGCGGCAAATTCCACTTCTAAAGTTTGTCCCGCTTTGGTTTCGAGCAGCAGATTTTCGTGACGAACAGAGCCTTTTTCCGATAACTCGCAAAGCGCCGCGTCGTTTTCGCGCTTGTCTTTGAACAGACCGATTTCCCAAAGCTCCCTGCCTGGAATTTCATCGCGCGGGTAACCGGAAAGCTGACTAATAAAAGGGTTTGCCTCGATAATTTTCCCGCTTGCGGCATCAAGAATAAGCATTCCGTCGCGTGCGGATTCAAAAAACCATCGACAGCGGAGTTCGGAAACATTCAAATCTTCTCGTATTTTCGCAAGCCCGCTCATGTTATTAATCTCATTGTTCATTTAAGTAAAAGAACCTCCATTTCAAAACGGAGGCGCCGGAAATTTTGATCAGGCGTGACATCACTTTCTGCAAAAACGTTTGATTTTTTACCGCTTGTGTTTGATTTTTACTACGTGTAAAGAGATTTTCTCGCCTGCGACTGCACCGCCGTAATCGCCACGGCGTCAACGATGTCTTCGGCTTTGCAGCCGCGCGAGAGATCGTTGCAGGGTTTGTCCAAGCCCTGCAAAATCGGTCCGATGGCGGTTCCGCCGGTTAATCGTTCGGTTAGTTTGTAGGCGATATTTCCCGCGTTCAAATCGGGGAAAATTAAAACATTCGCGCGCCCCGCAACCGCGGAGCCGGGCGCTTTCGAGTCGGCGACGCTCTGGACAAGCGCGGCGTCTGCTTGCAGCTCGCCGTCGATTGCGAGATCGGGAACGCGGGCGCGGACTGTTTTTAAGGCTTCGATCACTTTGTCGATCAATTTGTGTTTCGCGCTGCCTTTGGTCGAAAAAGAAAGCATCGCGACTTTCGGTTCGACGCTTAAAAGCGCGCGGCACGAATCAGCCGATGCGATGGCGATTTCGGCGAGCTCCGCCGCGTTCGGGTCAATGACGACGCCGCAGTCGGCGTAAATCATCGCCCCGCCCGCGCCGAATTTCGCGTTCGGGACGACCATTAAAAAAAACGATGAAACAACTTTAAAGCCTTCGCGCACGCCGATGCATCTTAAAGCCGCCGCGACCGTATGCGCCGTCGTATTGGTCGCGCCCGCGACGGAACCGTCGGCTTTTCCTGATTTTACAAGCAGGTTGCCGAAATAAAGCGGGTCCTTGACGGTTTGTTCGGCTTCTTCCAAAGTTACGCCCTTGGCGCGCCGCAGTTCATGATAAAACGTGGCGACTTTGCCGAAATCGGCGGATTTCCGGTGATCGAGAATTTCGACGCCGTTTAAATTGGCGTTTACAGTTTGCGCCGCGTCGCGGATTTTGCGCTCGTCGCCGATGATCGTAATTTTCGCAATCTTATCTCGAACACACATTTCGGCGGCTTTGATCGTTCGCGCATCTTCGCCTTCGGGTAAAATGATGTGTTGTGCGTTTTCACTGGCTCTCTGCCGGATTTTTTCGAGAATCATAAAATTATTTAACATTTAATATTTAACATTTATCAAGCCCGGCTTAACGTATAATCGAAAAGTAAACAGAAAACAAAGGCTGTATGATATGTATAATAATTGATTGAAAGCCGGTAAAAGTAAATGCTTGCTCAAACGGGCGGTATTACTTAGACTAATAAAAATAATATAAAGTAAGCAATATAAAGTAAGTAATAAAGTAAGTAATAAAGTAAGTAATAAAGTAAGTAATAGGGGAAAAGAAAAATGAGCAAAATCGAAGCGGTAAAACCACGAAAAGTACGGCGCAAAGAAAAAAGCGAATTAAAAGACAGAATGAAAGGCTTTTTGATGTTTCTGCCGAATATGCTCAAGCTTCTGGGCAGTCTTTTAAGCGACAGCCGCGTGCCTTTGGCGGAAAAAGCGCTTTTTGCAGCGGCAATTGTCTATGTTATCATGCCGCTCGACTTTATACCCGACCTTTTTCCGTTTATCGGGCAGGTTGACGACGTTTACCTGGTTGCGCTGACGCTTTTGCGATTGATTAATCGCACGGACGAAAAAGTTGTGCGCGAAAACTGGACGGGCGGCGGCGATATTATCGGTCTGGCAAACTCGGTCGCCGGAATCGCCCCGATGCTTTTGCCGAAAAGAGTCTCGCGCGTGCTTTCAACGGAAGTCAAACTTTCGCCGAAAGCTTCTAAATTAAGCGATTTGACAAAAGGCGGCGAAGCTTTTGTCATGGAAGTTCCGGTCGAAGCCAAAAATAAATAAGAAATAAATAAGAATTCACCGCGCGTGATCCGGTAGTTTTTCGCATTAAAGCAAATGGATTCGAGCAAAACAAAGTCAAAAAGCAAAGGTTTTAGAACGTAAAGCCGGGAGATAAATCATTAATTTCGCCCGGCTTTTTTCACGGAATTTTTACGGACAAAGCGAGGCTCGAATAAAACTTCTAACCATTTCGTTTGATAAATTTCTTTGGAGTTTTGCCGGGTTTACGACTATATTTAGGCAGGCTTGTAAAATTACAATCTTGATTAATCATAGACATCGGTTCAGACTGTCCTTACAGAGAATTTTAGAAGTACTGAATCATTAATAATATGTTTGAACGCTATACCGAAAGGGCGCGACGGGTTATATTTTTTGCACGCTATGAAGCGCTGCAATACGGTTCTCAGGTTATTTCTCCCGAACATATACTGCTCGGCTTAATGCGCGAAGATAAAACCATTTCCGCGCGCTATTTTCCTTTTCGTCATTCGCTGACGGTCGATTCTTTGCGTCGCGATATCGAAGAGCAGATCGTCTGGCGCGAGCGCATTCCGCAATCCGCCGAACTGCATCTTTCGCCGGAAACGAAAAAGATTCTGTTTTACGCCAACGAAGAAAGCCGCAGCCTTAAAAGCCGTCACGTCGGACCCGAGCACCTGCTGCTCGGCATCGTTCGCGAAGAGCATTCGATCGCGGCGGAAATTCTTGCCGGTTACGGTTTGCGGATTCAGGACGTGCGCGATGAGGTCGCGCGGCAAACCGGCGTTCCGAGCTTTTTCTCGGTAACAAAAGAAAATTCAAAGACTCCGCATTTACAGGAATTTACGCGCGATCTGACGGCTGAAGCCGCCGACGGAAAGCTCGATCCGCTGATCGGTCGCGAAGCGGAAATCGAAAGACTCGTCGAAATTCTTTGCCGCCGCACGAAAAACAATCCTGTCCTGATCGGCGAAGCCGGTGTCGGCAAAACCGCGATTATCGAAGGCTTGGCGCAGAAAATCGTTGACCGGAACGTTCCTTCTTTTCTCGAAAACAAGCGCGTCTTGTCGCTCGATTTGTCGCTTATCGTCGCGGGCACGAAATATCGAGGGCAATTCGAAGAACGGCTCAAAAAGATTATGGGCGAGCTCAGGGAAAACAGTGAATACATTGTTTTCATCGACGAGCTTCACACGCTTGTCGGCGCAGGCTCCGCCGAAGGCACGCTCGACGCGGCGAATATCTTAAAACCGGCGCTTTCGCGCGGCGAAATTCAGTGTATCGGAGCGACGACGCCAAGCGAATTCCGCAAATCCATCGAAAAAGACCGCGCTCTCGAACGCCGTTTTCAAGCCGTCAAGGTTTTGCCGCCGAACGAAGAAAACGCGCTGAAAATTATCGAAGGCATCGCCGAGCGTTACGAAGCGTTTCACCAGATTCGATATTCGAAAGAAGCGCTCGAAGCCGCCGTTTATCAAACGAATCGTTATATTCCCGACCGATTTTTACCGGACAAGGCGATAGACGTTTTAGACGAAGCCGGAGCGCGCGCCAAACTGCGCTACCAGCAGGAAAACCCTTCAGACCTTTCGTGGAAAGAAACGGTCGAAAACTGGAAACGCGCGACCGCCAACGAAGAACAACTGATTTCGTTCGAGCTTGAAACGATGGAAGATTCGTTTTTCTCCGTCGAAGTGACGAAAGCGGACGTTGAAGAAGTGATTGCGCGCTGGACGGGAATTCCCGTTCAATCGATCAAGCAGGAAGAAGCGAAAAAACTTCTCGGCATCGAAATCGAACTGCATCGCCGCATAGTTTCGCAAAGACCGGCAATTTCCGCGCTCGCGAGAGCGATCAGGCGTTCGCGAGCGGGACTGAAAAACCCGAACAAACCGGTCGGCTCGTTTTTGTTTTTAGGTCCGACCGGCGTCGGTAAAACAGAGGTCGCGCGCAGCCTCGCCGAATTTTTGTTCGGCTCGGAACGCTCGCTTGTGCGGTTCGATATGTCGGAGTTTATGGAGAAACATACGGTCGCGAAATTTATCGGTTCGCCTCCGGGATACGTCGGACACGAAGAAGGCGGGCAATTAACCGAAAAACTTCGCCGCTCGCCGTATTCAATCGTGCTTTTCGACGAAGTGGAAAAAGCGCATCCCGATTTGTTTAATATTTTATTACAGGTTTTCGAAGACGGCGTTTTAACCGACGCGCAGGGAAATACGGTCGATTGTAAAAACGCGATCTTTATAATGACTTCGAATATCGGCGCGAGATACATACAGAAACGCGCGACGCTCGGTTTTCAGGCAAATGCCGAAGCTTCCCGCGAAAAAATGGAAGATCAGGTGATGAGCGAAGTCAAGCGCACTTTTGCGCCGGAATTTATCAATCGCCTCGATGAAATCATCATTTTCGATGAACTTGTCGAAGCTGATTTGCGCCGGATCGTCGATTTGCAGATCGGTAAATTAAACGAAATTCTCGAAAAGAGAGCTTTACAGATTCGCTTGACCGAAGAGGCGCAAAGCTGGCTGATCGAAAAAACCTGCGCCGACCGCAGTTACGGCGCGCGTCCGCTGAAGCGAGCTTTGCAGAAATACGTCGAAGACGAATTGTCCGAAGCATTGATCCAGGGCGAAATCTCCGAGGAATCCGTTATTGAAGTTTTCCGCGATAATGATAAACTGGCGTTTCGCTCGATTCGGCTCGAGGAGCTCGAAAAAGAGTTTTTCGAAAAAAGCGTAAATTAAAATCGCTTAAAGTTTTCCGCAGTTGCGATTTTCGGCTTAAGCTATTTGCCGGGCAAAGACTTAAATCGAAAATCGCAAATCGAAAACTAAATCTTAAAAACCGGGCACAAAAATCAAAGTTCTAAGACCGAAAAACGCATTTTGGTCACAAAGCCTGTAAATTTCCGGTTAAAAACAAGCGTAAAAGTTCAGTCCGGGCTTTTACGCTTTTTCTTTTTTTATCTTTTGCCTGTATAATTCGTAAGTTTGTAGGATAGGCGCATAAGGCAACCTGACTCTGTTTGAGAGAATCAAACTCGGCGTATATTTCCAACACAAACGAAGTTCCGCTTTTGTTTGAATAAATTTTAAAAGTTATTATTTCAGTTTCAAATTAAAAGGGCGGCAAGCGTCCGTAAAGGCTTTTTGAAAAAGCCGTAATGCAATTATAAGGAAACCCGGTTTTATGCAAAATCTTCGCGCGTTCGGATTTGTTTTATTGAGTTTGGCAGTTTTGACATTTCCAATATCGGCTAAAACAAATGAAAATGCGAACGATACCAGTTCAGCCGTAACGGTTGGAAAACAACAGCAACTCGTTGAAACAGTTGACATTCAGGGCAACCGTCGTCTTCGTGACGAAGATTTGCTTTATTACATCAAAACTCGCCCGGGCGACACTTTCAGCCCCGAACAGCTCGAACGCGATTTAAGAGAGCTTTTATCGCTGAACTTTTTCGACAAAACCGCGACGCGCGTTTTAACCGAAGAAGGCGTTCGCGGCGGCGTGAATGTCATTTTCGAAGTGCGCGAGCTGCCGATTATTCGCGATCTGACGTTTGAAGGTTTAAAAGCCGTTCCCGAATCCGACGTTTTAAAAGCGTTTCGCGAACAGCGCGTCGGCATCTCGAAAGAAACGATTTACGATCCGGTAAAAGCCAGAAACGCGACGCGCATTCTGCGCGAGCTGCTCGCCTCGAAAGGTTTCCCGAACGCAAAAATCGACATTAAAGAAGAAGAGGTTTCGGCAACGTCGATCGCTTTAACTTTCGACATCGACCAGGGAAATCGTTCGCGAATCGTCGAAATCGATTTTGAAGGCAACGAAGTTTTCAAAGACGGCGAGCTGCGCGGCGCTTTGCAATTAGTTAAAGAAACCGGTTTGATTTCGCGTTTTCAGGGACAGGATATTCTCGATCTGCGCAAGCTGCAGTACGATCTGCAAAAAAACGTGCGGTCGTATATGTTCTCGAAAGGCTATTTTCAGGCGCGTATCGGCGAGCCGGAAGTTGTCGGGCTCGGATACAAACGCACGGGAGTTCCAATCTTAGGCGCGCTTCCGCTGCCGATTCTTTCATCGAAAGACGATACGCTGAAAATTATCGTTCCCGTTACCGAAGGAAAAGTATTTCGCGTCGGCGACGTCAAGGTAGAAGGAAACTCGATTTTCTCGGAACAGCAGATCTTAGCCGGTCTCGGTTTAAGAAAAGGCGAGATAGCCGACGGCAAACGTCTTCAGGACGCCGTTAACGAAGACTTGAAAAAGGCTTACGGCTCGCAGGGCTTTGTGCTTTACAACGCCGAATTCGAACCGGACTTTAAAGACAATCCGGCAAATCCGAACGAAGGCATCGTCGACATTAAAATTACGATTGAAGAAGGCAAACAATTTCGCCTTCGCCGTCTGGAATTTACCGGCAACACGTTTACGCGCGACCGCGTTCTGCGCCGCGAATTTTTAATCAACGAAGGCGATATTTACAATCAGCAGGGACTTGAAATATCGGTCGTCAGACTTAATCAAACGCAGTATTTCGACCCGGTCGATAAAGATCAGGACGTCGAAATTCGCACGGACGAAGAACAGGGCGACGTTGATCTGGTCGTTAAAGTAAAAGAAAAAGGCAGACAGCAAATTTCCTTTAACGGCGGAATTTCCGGGATCGGCGGTTCGTTTTTCGGTCTCGAATATTCAACCAATAACCTGCTCGGACGCGGCGAAATTTTATCGCTTCAATTCGGCGCGGGAAATCGGCAGCGCAGTTTTCAGTTTACTTTCCAGGAACCGTATTTCCGCGATCGACCGATAAACGTCGGTTTTTCCCTGTTTGCTTCGAGCTATAAATTCTTCGGCGAAGGAACGGCGCTCACGCAAAATCAGGATGTGCTGAATGATGCTTTCAACCAATTCGGAACGGTTATTACCGACGAAGAAAATTTGTTCACGCAAAATAGTTACGGCGCGACGATTTTCGCCACGGCGCCTTTGTCCGAGCTTTTCTTTAGAAAGCGCAGTTTCACGCAGTTTTCGCGCGTTGGTTTAACTTACCAGTTTTCGGCGACGAGCCTTGTCGATCCGCCTGTAAACGAATCGGCAAACCCGGCTGACCGAATTCCGAATATTTATGAAACGCCGAATATTATCACCAGCCGCATCACCGGAACTTTCGCTTACGATACGCGTCAGCCATCCGCAAACGGCATCGACACGCTCAGAGGCAGGCAGCTTGCCGCTTCGATCGCGTTTGCCGGATTAGGCGGCGATGTCAGAACT
Source organism: Acidobacteriota bacterium (assembly GCA_025463125.1). Lineage (GTDB taxonomy): Bacteria > Acidobacteriota > Blastocatellia > Pyrinomonadales > Pyrinomonadaceae > SXVE01. The sequence continues at coordinate 21,902 of JAOAPX010000058.1, forward strand.
TACCAGCCGAACATAACTTACTCGGAATTTATTCCGGTCAAAAATCGCAGCTCGAAAAACGCGCACGTTTTCGCTTATCGACTGCAGGCTGGAACGATCGGAAGCTTTGCGACGACAGACAAAATCAGAAACGCCAATTCGCTTTCGTTTGTCGGCGGCGTTCCGATTTACGAAAGATATTTTCTCGGCAGCGAATACGACGTTCGCGGCTACACATCGCGTTCGATCGGACCGATCGCGCCGTTCGATACGTATGTAACGACGCGCAACGTCTCGGTTGCGACAAACAGCGCCGGCACTCCGGTTCTCGCTACGGGCGTTCAGGATTTATCCGGCATCGGACTTTTAACCGGAGTCGAAGGAGCCAATCCGGCGTTGTTCGCCAGAAACTTCCGCTTTATCGGCGGCGATACGCAGCTGCTCGGAAACTTCGAATACCGCATCCCGATTTTCGGACCGGTCACGATGGCTGCTTTTGCGGACGTCGGCACGATTTTCAATCTGCGTAAAACGGGAACGCAAACCATCAACAGCGAATTTCTCGACGATGACAGGTTTCTTGGACCGGGAACAATTACGGCTTTGGCTTTGAGAAATGCTCCGAATTTGGAAGGCAGTTTCGGCAGTCTTCTGTATTTTAATAACCGCGTTTTGACGAGAAGCGACTTTGTTCGCGAATTTTGCCGCGGCAATCGTTTCGGATGCCCGACCAGCCTTTCGCCGGAAATTCAGCAATTGTTTCTGCGCGGCGAAGTGCAGCAAAATTCACAGCTGAGAGTTGATGAAAGCGTATTTAATAAATTCAGCGATTTTCGCTCGAGCGTCGGGCTTGAACTGAGGGTTCAGGTTCCGGTCGTTAACGTGCCGTTTCGCCTGATTTATTATTATAATCCGAACGCGAAACTCGGAGTTACGCAGGAAGCGCCGGGAATTTTCCTGCCGGGTAAAAGAAACGGCTTTCGCTTTACGGTCGGAAGAACTTTCTAAAACGATATAGCGATTTGCGGTTCGTATAGAAAAGCAGTGGATGTGTTATTGAGCTTGCTCAGAAATTGACAATGCGATTTTGATAACATAACATTGCTTTTCTTTAGCACCACGGTAATTCACAAGCAACAATTTTAAGTTAAAAAGATTCAAAAGAGATACAAGTCAAAAATCAAGATTGACCCAAGCTTTTCTAGTTTAAGGAGTACTACAAAAAAATGAAAACATTTCGTTTAGTTGCCGCCAGTTTTGTTTTTGCGGCTTTATTTGCCGTATCAGCTTTCGCTCAAACTGCCGCGCCGACCGGTAAAGTCGGTTTAATCAATACCTTTGCTTTCGGCGACGAAAAAAACGGTATCACGAAATTCCGCACCGCGGTTACTACGGTCGATGCCGAGTTCAAAAAAGATAACGATGATCTGCGCGCTTTAGGAACCAGATATCAAACCTTGCAGACTGAAATTCAAAAGTTGCAGGATGCCGTTAAAGCTAATCAAAAACTGCCTATCCCGGAAACCGAAGTTCAAAAGAAAGTCGACGATTTCGGTAAATTGGAGCGCGAAATCAAATTCAAGCAGGAAGACGCTAAAACGCGCTATGACAGACGTTACCAAACGGTTGTCGGACCGATTTACGGCGATATTATGAAGGCAATGCAGGATT
>JAOAPX010000119.1 GCA_025463125.1 Acidobacteriota bacterium
CGGTAAAATTCTTTTATAAGCCGAAAGTTAAGCAAATAGAAAAAAGGCGCAAAAGGCGCGAAGATTTTTTGATTCGAGTCTTATTAAATAAAATGAAAATTAACGAAAAAGCCGCGCGGTTTACGCTTAAAGACGGCGACGGGAAAGATTGGAGTTTAACAGAACATCAAGGAAAAACCGTCGTGCTGCTGTTTTATCCGGGCGATAATACGCCGGTTTGCACGAAACAGATGTGCGCCGTGCGCGATAATTGGGCGGATTACGCGGCAACGGGCGCGCTCATTGTCGGTATTTCGACCGATTCGGCGGCGTCGCATAAGGATTTTGCCGCAAAGCATAATTTGCCTTTAACGCTTTTGTCTGACGAAAACGGCGAAGTTTCAAAGCTTTATAATGCCAGTTCGTGGCTGCCCGGGCGATCGGCGCGCGCCGTTGTCGTCATTGATAAAAACGGCATTGTGCGGCATCACCAGGTACAATCTTTGAGTATTTTTCGCCCGAAAGACGATGAAATTTTAGAGGCGATTAGAAAAGCGGAAGAAAATTAACCGCGAACGGCACGAATATCTTAAGCGTCTTTTCCAATCTTTTCTCATCCATATTCATCTGTGTTAATCTGTGGTTAATTTTCTTAATTGAGGAGTGTTAAAAATGGCTTTATTTTCAAGCGATAAATTTAAATGCGCCCGCTGCGGGCAGAAAAACGAACCGCTCGGCTACGCGCCTTTGCCGACCGAACTCGGACAAAAAATCGGCGCGGAAATTTGCAAAGAATGCTGGCAGGAATGGCTGCAAAAACAAAAACAGCTGATCAATCATTTCGGCATCGATATTTCCAACCCGGATTCGCACGAATTTTTGTTCGACCAGATGAAGATTTTCTTTTACGACGAAGGCGTCGAGCTGAAACAAATCGATACTTCGCAGGAAGGCAAGGTCAACTGGTAGCAAATTTTAACGAATCGAATTGATTCGAGAGATTTTTATAGCCGGTTAGAGGTAATTTACAAGCGGAATTGTTCCGCTTTTTTCATCTCTTAACAAGCTTCGATTGAAAGCTTGCGCCTTAAAGCTTGACGCCGAAATCAAGTGAAAAGGCGGCTGATTTTCGATTGCCGGCGGTTTGCGGCAATTTTCGCTTTGTGCCGCCGGTAATTTTCAACCGGCGAATTTTACGGCTTCGGCTGCTTTCTTAAATTTTCGCAAACGTGATGTTGGATTCTGTTTTTTCATTTATTAATGAAGAATTTTACGCTTCGAAAGTTTCGGCTCAGCAGCTCGACGCGCTTCTGGCAAACGGCTGGCGACATTTCGGAACGCAGTTTTTTCGCTACAATCTTGGATTTTACGAACAGGAAATTCGTCTCGTCATTCCGCTCAGAATCGATCTGCGCGGTTTTTCTCTTTCAAAAAGCCAGCGCCGCATTCTTAATAAAAACCGCGATTTGCAAACCGTCATTCGTCCCATCGAAATTACCGCTGAGAAAAAAGAGCTTTTCGAGCGGCATAAACAGCGTTTTAAGGAGGGCGTTCCCGATTCGCTTTATGATTTTTTATCGATTGATGCGGCGAGCGTTCCGTGCGAAGCGAAAGAAGTTTGCGTTTACGAAAACGAAAAATTGCTCGCGGCTAGTTTTTTCGATGTCGGCGAGCGCTCAATCTCGAGCGTTTACGCGATGTTCGAGCCTTCGGCGGCGCGGCGCAGCCTCGGAATTTTCACGATGCTGCTGGAAATCGAATACGCCCGCACGGGCGCGAAACAGCTTTATTATCAGGGCTACGCTTACGAGGGAAATTCTTTTTACGATTACAAGAAACGTTTCGGCAGTTTAGAAAGCTTCGATTGGCGGGGAAATTGGCACAGTTTTGACGCCGGGGATTTTGATTACAACGGTGATAAATAGCAAAAAAATTCCGGCAGCGCGCAGATGAAACTTTAAAAGGGGAAGTTTCGCTCGGCGCCGCCGGAAATAGCGACGAATCGTTTCAATGTAAAAAGAGCGCAACTAAAAACATTGAACGGTTTCGCCGCCATTTTTGAGCTCTTTAACCGATCAAACTCAAATTGTTGACCGGGCTTGCCGCCGGAATCCGAATTCCGAAGCTTTGGCTGATGAATTCAGGGCTGAGCACTTCGACGTATCGCGCCGTTTGTTCCGGCGTCATCACTTCGAGCATAAAACGGTCTTCAATCCAGAGTTCGATCAATTGAAAAAGACCTTCGCCGCGATTACAGGTTAAAACGCGCCAGTTTTCGCGCTTTGCGATGGCTTTGACCTCAGCTTCGTTTAACTGCGTGTTGATGTTAAGGTGCGTGGCGACGTATTGCGGAGCAAAATCGCTTTTGACGAATTTCGCTTCGTATTTTTCGGTCGGCGCGCTCGAATCGAAATTTTCTTCCGGCGGAAAGCCTTCGCCCGGAACCAGAACCGTATCGATCGGCGTTACTTCAACGGCGCTGCCTCTGCCGTCGTCAGCTAAAACCATAAAAGAATTTGGCGCGGGCGGAAACGGGATGACGAAACCGCCCCAGAGCTCGGCTAAAACGCCGGCAACTTGTTCAGGATTATGAACAGCGATGGAAATATGATTTATCATGAGAAAATAACTCCTTTATAAAATTTTCGGGGCGGGTTAGGTGCCCTTCAAACTATAAACGCGCAGATGAACGCGAAATCGTGTCAGAACTTTTTCCGGAAACGCTTGTTGCGCTTTTTGGATCGGGTGTAAATTTAGATAAATAATTAAGCTCGCAAGCCGAAGAGTTTTATATTTAATCTTGAAAAAGTTAAAATAATCTTTGCTCAAACAAACAAACGCCGCCAAAATAAAATAAATGAACCCAATTGTTTACGCCATTACGCGCCGCTTTTTTCTTTTTTTCCTGTTTCTTTTGTTTCTTCCCGTCTGCGTTTTCGCGCAGGAATTTCAAACCGTTCAAGACGGAATCGAACACGCTAAATTCACGCGC
>JAOAPX010000144.1 GCA_025463125.1 Acidobacteriota bacterium
TAACCTGCAAGCTTCGCCGGGTTTGAATTGTAACCGGCAGCCATTAATTGAAAATCGGCTGCGATTCCGCTTTCGAGCGCGCCGGAAACGGTCGGGCTCGCCATTAAATCGTTCCAGGTCCACTGCATATAAAGCAGCATAGCCTGCGCCGCATTTCCGTGATGGCGCATTCCTTCGACAAAATCCGGCATCAGATTTACATGTGAAAAGCGCGCCCGAACCATTCGATAAGTCGAAGGAATCATCTGCACCATTCCGCCCGCGCCGGCGCTGCTGACCGAATAACGATACGTATCGCCTTCGTTTAGCGCGAACAGCGTGTAAATGTCGTTGTAGATATTCGGGTGATATTCGTTGCGAAAACGCTGGTGATCGACGTGTTCGAGCGCCGCCAACCGCTCGGCGATGTCCGCAATGCGCGGCTGTATGAAAATTCCTTTTTCTTTAAGCTTTTCGCGCGCGATGTCGATCGTGTTGCGAACGTACATTTTACCGGCGTTAACGACTTCCGGCGTGACCAGCCCGGGATGCGTCGAAATATAATAAGCCGTTTCGACGTGCCTTCCGCCTTTTTCGATCGGATACTGCACGAGCAAAGGCAAATGCGTCTGACCGGCTTCGTCGAAGATTATAACGGGCGTGTTGACGCCGTTGCCGCGCACGGTTTTAATCGTCACGTTTTTCCCGTTTGAAGTTGTCGTCGCCGTGTCGGTATCCACCGCTAAAAACGTTTCTTTTGTCATGACGGCGTAATCTATTTTTTGTGCCTTCCAGTCAAAAAAAGCGATTCTTATAATGCTTATCGGCAGAAAGGATTCGGTTAAAGCCGTCGCTATCGGGCGCGCCTGCATTTGTCTTTTTGCTTCGGCGATACGATTTTTCAGCTGTCCGAAACTCAGCGAACGATAAGCCGAATTGACCGGAACCGCTTTGCTCGCGGGCGAGTCGGTCGTCGGCTGAAAGCTCGAAGCCGACGGCGGCAACACCTTGTTCTGGCTGCCGACGATGATTGGCGTCGGAGTCGGAACGGCTCTCGGCGTTGCAGAAGGCGCGGGCGTCGGCAAATTGTTTGTCACCACAACTACTTTCGAAGGGGTTGACGGCGTTGGCTGAAGCTCTTTTGTTGTCGGCGCAGGCGCAGCGCCGACAATTATAACTCTTTGACGAGTCGGCGTCGGGCTCGGCTGAACGGTTTGGGCGAAATTCGCGACGGTTAGAAAAACGGATACAACAACTCCGACAAAAAATGCTTTTTTCATATTTATCTAAAAAGGGTAAATGCTACGGCGAGATCTCGCCCCGTTTCCGAAAGGCTTCGGATATCTGACAATTTAAAGATTCGCTTATTGTATAAAAGGTTGTCAAATCTTTACGGAATGTTTATGGCTGCTACAAAAAACTATTATGAAAAAGCGGTTTGTCTCGCGCTTGGTGTTTGCGATATAAATTAAATTCTCTTTTAATGAAGAAATAACAAAAAAGTAAGATTTTTATGAAAAAACTTTTTGGAACCGACGGCATGCGCGGATTGGCGGGAGAGTTTCCGCTCGATGAAAACACAATTGAGAAAGCCGGCGCATCGCTTGCCAGGCAATCGCTTGAGAAATTAAACAGAACACCGCGTTTTGTTATCGGCAGAGATACGCGCCAGTCCGGCGTATGGATTGAAAAAGCCTTTTGTAAGGGAGCGGCTGCAATCGGCGCTGAATGCTCTTCGGCAGGCGTTATCACCACGCCGGGCATTGCTTTCCTGACAAAAAAATATGATTTCGACGCCGGGATCGTCGTTAGCGCTTCACATAACCCGTTTGAAGACAACGGGATAAAAATCTTTTCGCCGAGCGGAAGAAAAATCGACGAGAAAACTGAAAGCGCTATCGAAAAAGACATCTACGATGAGCATTTTGTTCCGCGCGGCAAAGAAATCGTTTGCGACGATTCAAAAAGCGTGGATTTTCAAAACAGTTATTTGCAGAATCTGTCGGACGGTTTTAAGGATTTATCGCTCGCAAACTTTAAAATGGTCGTCGATTGCGCGAACGGGGCGGCTTCGAAACTCGCGCCGCGTTTATTTGAAAGTTTCGGCGCGGAAGTCGTTGCAATCAATTTTCAGCCCGACGGCAGAAATATAAATAAAGATTGCGGCTCGCTTCATCTCGAACATTTGCGGGCAAAAGTTTCCGAAACAAAAGCGGATTTCGGAGTAGCATTTGACGGCGACGCCGATCGCGCGCTGTTTGCTGATGAAAAGGGAAATTTGGTGGACGGCGACGCGACGCTTTGGATTATGGCGAATTATCTCGATTCGCACGGTAAATTGAATAATCGCAAGGTCGTCGCGACCGTAATGAGCAATATCGGTCTGGAAATCGCGCTTCAATCGAAAAATATCGAACTGCTGCGCGCGGCGGTCGGCGATAAATACGTTTTGGAAGAATTGATCAAAACTAAAGCGTCGCTCGGCGGCGAGCAGTCCGGACACATAATTTTGCCCGATAAAAGTCTGGTCGGCGACGGTATGATGACGACTTTGTTTCTGCTTCAGGCGATACGAGAAAATGGCTCGACGTTTTCCGGGCTGAAACGCGGCTTTACGCAATTTCCGCAAATTTTAGTCAACGTAAAAGTGCGTGAAAAAGTACCGTTTGAAAACGTTCCGGCGATTGCACGGGCTTCTGAAAAACTCGAAACCGAACTCGGCGGCAAAGGCAGGCTTTTATTGCGCTATTCGGGAACGGAAAATCTGGCTCGCGTAATGATCGAAGGCGAAAACCAATCAGTGATCGAAAGTCAGGCGAGCGGGTTAGCCGGAGTTATCAAAGAAAATTTAGGATAAGTCTTTTGATTGCTCAAAATGCAATGCGGTTTAATTAAAAGAATTATCTTTGCCGGCACAGCTTTCGAAAAAACATCGAAGAAATTAAGATTAAAAAATATTTAAAATAAACAAAAAACGTTTTCCCGACTTGCAAAAAGGTGAATGCACAGTGTATATTAAAAACATCGAAACGGTAGGTGGAACCTCCGTTTCCAGTGGTAGCTGGGGTGAGGACAGTTACTGCGAATTGGCAGGTGCGGTGCACTTCCACGTTGCTTCGCCTGCTCTTAAAAAACACCAGAGATTTAAGCCGTAAGTTTTAACTTACGGCTTTTTCTTTTGTATTCTGTTTTGCATTTTCTTTTGCATTTCTTTTGCATTTTTACGATAAACATTTCACAATTCTTGCAATGGGAAATGAAACCGTCGCCGTCGATCTCGGCACAAAAAAACATTCATATAAAATCGAAATCGGACACGAAACGCTTTCCGCTTGCGGCGTATGGGCAGCGAAAAACCTGCCTGAAAATACGAAAAAAATAGCGATCATATCCAACGGCAAAATCTTTCGTCTTTACGGCGAAAAAGTGCAAAGCAGCCTGGAGGCGTCGGGCTACGAGGTTTGCGTCTGGCTGATGAAAGACGGCGAAAAGTATAAAAATCTTCGCTCGCTCGAAAGCGCCCTGAAATTTTTCAGCGAAAACAACCTTTCCAGAACCGATGCCGTCGTCGCGCTCGGCGGCGGCGTTGTCGGCGATTTAGCCGGTTTCGCCGCTGCGGTTTTTCAGCGCGGAATCGCTTTTTTGCAGGTTCCGACCACTTTTCTGGCAATGATAGATTCATCGGTCGGCGGAAAAACTGCCGTAAATTCCGAGTTTGGAAAAAATCTGATCGGAGCTTTTCATCAGCCTAACGGAGTTTTGATTGATGTCTCTACTTTGAAAACTTTGCCGAAAAGGGAACTGATCGCCGGCTTTTGCGAAGCGGTCAAGCAAGGCGCGATCGCCGACGAAAAACTTTTCAATAAAACGGCTGAATTTCTGCGGGATTTTTCGTTAAGCGAATTCAAAAGTCTTTACGGTAACGAAAAGTTTGTTTCGAGTTTACAGAAATTGATTGCCGCGCAGGTCGGCTTCAAAGCCGAAATCGTTCAGCAGGACGAGCAGGAAAGCTCTGAGAGAGACGACGGCAAATCCCGGAAAATTCTAAATTTCGGTCATACTTTAGGACACGCGCTCGAAAAAGTTACCGATTATAAATACTTCAAACACGGCGAAGCTGTCGGCTACGGCATTTTATTCGCTTCCGAGCTTTCAAAAACACTTGATATTTTTGATGAAAATGAATTAAACTTGTTGAACGATGTTATGCATCGTGTCGGTGAACTGCCGAAAACCGATAATATCGATTTGGATGAAGTTATAAAAGCATTCAAATATGATAAAAAAACGATTGGAAAATCCCTTCAGTGGATTCTTCTTGAAGGAATCGGCAAGCCAAAAATTACCACCGACGAAAACATACCGAATTCAGCCATACTAAAAACTCTCAAAAAGGTTTTACACTCCCGAAACTAAATCTAACGATTATCGGAACAGAGAGGTTTATCAAAAATGCGCAATTTAGAAAAAAAACGCGCCGCCGAGCGAGGCAGCGCGAAAACAAAGTTTTTACTGATTCTGGTCGGATTGTTCCTTTTCGGACACGCCGGATTAAATTATATTCCGGTAGCTTACGAAGGAGAAAATTTTAAACAGGAAATGCAGACGGCGGTTGTTCAAGGTTTAGCCACGCCGTCAAGCGCCGCTAAACCGACAGAAATCGTTAAATTGAAATTACAAAGAGCGGCGCGAGACAATAATTTGCCGGAAGACACATTTATGGACGTCAAACAAAAAGGCAAAAGCTTAGAAGCTCGCGTTTACTACCTGAAATCAATAAATATCCTGCCTTTCGGCATTTACACATACGACTACGAGTTTGACCACACGGCGACGCCGGTCGGATTCCTGATAAAAAGCTTTGATTAAAAATCAGATTGCCGCCGCCATAGCTTCGCGAACCTTTGCCGGCTGAATCTGGATCAAGCTTTGCGGAGCGTCGGCAAGCCAGGTTGTCGGGCAAACGCCGCACGTCGTACATTTTTCAACCGCCGGACACGGTTTCGATGAAAGCGCCTCGCGCGCTTTTTCGTGTTCGGTTTTCAAAAATTCGAAAGACAATCCGGAATCAACAATCGACCACGGCAGAAATTCGCCGTATTCGCGATCTCTCGACGTGTGAAATTTCGGGTCGATGCCGGTTGCGCGCAAAGCTTCGTTTAGATTTCCCTTAAGGCGAGCCGCCGCTTCGATAACTTTCGAAACGTTTCGGTCGCCGGAAGAAAACAGCGCCTGCTCGTGCGCGATTCGCGCGGACATATAGCGAACTTCGACGTTGGGAATTTTAGACAAACCCTTCGCGACGTATTTTATTCTTTGTTTCAATTCCTTTTCGTCGCAAATGGCGTCCCATTGCAAAGGCGTGTTCGGTTTCGGCACAAACCCGTTTAAAGAAGGAATGATTTTTCCGGCGCGTCCGAATTTTTTGCCGGCTTCGAGCATTCTGTTTTTGATGCGCTCGACCAGAACAAACATTTCGTCCAAATCTTCCTGCGTCTCGGTCGGAAGTCCGACCATCATATAAAGCTTGACGGTCAGCATTCCTCTATCGAAAACGGCTCCGCAAATATCGACGATCTCGTCGTTCGTCAAATTTTTATTAATCACGCGGCGAAGACGGTCTGAACCGGTTTCGGGCGCGACGGCGATTTGCTGATCGTTCGATTCGACCAATGCGTCAAGCAGTTCGTCGGAAATCTGATCGAGACGCAGAGACGAAACCGTGATGCGATAATCCATTTTCCGCAGCTCGCTTAAAATCGTCGAAATCTCCGGGTGATCGCAGACGGCTGTCGAAACAAGCCCGATTTTGTTGGTTTTGCTGCGCCATTCCGCAGCTTTCGCCAGGATGTCTTTCGCCGGAACGACGCGCGGCGGATAATAATTGTAGCCAGCCCAGCAAAAACGGCAGCCTTGCGAACATCCGCGCGAAATTTCCACTAAAAGACGGTCGCCCATTTCAGCTTCCGGCGACCATACGGCGGTTGAAGGGCAGAAAATATCCTGATTTTTCAAGAATTCGGCAAGCTCGTCTTCGCCCCGTTTAAGCGCACGACGAAGCGTTCCTTCTTTCGGATTTATCGCGGCAAGAGCGCGCCCGACACGTTTTGGAACTTTGTCGGCTTTCGGCAGATAATCGAAAACGGTTCCGTCGTCGTTGTAAATTACGTCGTAAAGCGACGGAACGTAAAAGCCGCGACCGATGCGCGCCAGTCTCAAAAGAATTTCTTCTTTATCGCCGCCTTCTAAAATCGCGTCGATTAATTGAAAAGCTAAAACTTCGCCTTCGCCGACGGCAATAACGTCTGTAAAATCGGCAATCGGTTCCGGATTTAAAAACGATGCCGCGCCGCCCATAATAACGAGCGGATGAAAATGGTTTCTGTCTTTCGACCAGACGGGAATGCCTGAAAGCTGAAGCATTCGCGCCATATTCAGATAGTCGGTTTCAAACGAAATCGAAAAAGCGACAATATCAAAATCCCGAATCGGCGTTTGCGTCTCCAAGGAAAGAAGCGGCGTTCGGGCTTTTTCGTATTCACGCATCTCGTCGTCGTCGGGCAGAAAAACTCTTTCGCAGGAAACTTCCGGAATCTTGTTAAACAGCTCGTACATCGTATGAAGACCGAGGTTCGCCATTCCGATGGCATGCGTGTTCGGATAGCAAAGCGCAATCCGGATGGACGCGCCCTGCTTGACCGTCCAGCCTTCTTCGCGCCCCAATTTTCTTTTATAACTTTCGATAATGCGTTTATTCATAAAAATCAGCAATCTTAAAGTTTACTATAAAGTAAGGATTTAATCCAAATAAAATGATGAGCGCCGAAATTCCCGCTCATCATTTTGAAAACGCTTTATAGTTTGTATTTCTAAAAATCTTTTTAAAGATTTACTTTTTGTTTTTCGGCTCAGGCGCTTTCGGCGTCGTGTAAAAAGGACGATGCTGAACGACGAATTGTTTATCCTCGTATTGACCGTCGCCGTCAACGTCCACCTTAACTTCGAGCTTGAATTTCTTTCCGGCTTCGCGTTTTTCGCCCGCGTCATAAGCAATGCTGTATTGATTGCGGAGCAGCGCGTTAATGTTATTCAGATAACTCGGCAATTCGCCTTCAAAAGTCATCGGGTAATGCACTCCGCCGGATTCTTTCGCAAAAGTGTTCATCGCGTTCTGCGCCTGCTGAAACGTCAGTCTTCCGGGCATTCCCGTGATATCGTCCACCGCTCCCAGGCGATTTTCGTATTTTTTATAAAACAAATTTCCGGTGCTGATAATATAAAACGGAATACCGGAATTTTGCACGACTTTGCGAGCTTCGTCGTAATTGGTTTTGCTGAAAGTATCAATGCCGGAAGCGACTAAAATGATTGCTCTGCGTTTTGCTTTTACGTCAACCATTCCGCCGAATTCAGCCGTTCTTTCTTTCGTGTTTTCCAGAACAACCGAATCGCCTCGACCGCCGACAAGCGCGAATTTCATAGCGTCGAAAAGATTGTTTTCACGAAACGCCGGATTGTTGCGCAAAAGCAGATCAATTGTTTGGCGCAGGCGGTTCGGGTCGTTCGTGAAATCGGTGATCGTCGTCGGGCGCATATCAAAAGCTATAACCGAGGCGTAATCGTCGGGCGCTTTGATAAATTTCGAAAGAAAATAAGCCACGGGGCGCACGACTTCGAGTTTTCCGGCTTCAAATCCGCCGTTGCCGTAAAGTCCGAAAAGCTCCGACCATTTGCTGTATTCTACGACTAAAGTGACGGTAATCGGCGCTTCGGGCGTGGCGAATTGAGCAATTTCCTGTTTGATTCCATTTTCAAAAACGGCAAAATTTTCTTTTTTCAAACCGGTTATGATCTGACCGGTTTTTTTATTTAAAACCACCGCGTCAACATTGACGATATTTGTATCGACCTTGAGTATTTCCGTATCGACAATGGCGTTTTTCTCTTCTTCTTCGATTCTGCGCTGTTCGGCTTCTTTTTTGAGTTCTTCTTCGGTTTTCGGTGCGGAACGCTGATTGATTTTGTTGTTTCCTCGCGGCGTTTCGGGCTTTTGCGGGCGCGATTGTGCAAGGGCAGCCGGGCTCAACACGGACAAAAACAAGCCCGATAACAAAACGGTAGCGAACATTATGCGCTGTATATTTATCATAAAATTTGCCCTTTTAAGTGAATTTGAATCTTTAGATACCGATTGTCCGCTTTTGGTTGGTTTAAATCAACTAAATCGCGGCAACCGATGATAACAAAAAGAGCGCCGAAACGCCCGAAATTAACAATATTATTTTATTAATTTCGGGCGTTTCGGCGGCTCTTTTTTCCTGACGAATACGAGTTTATTTCGCGGAGTTGGCGTCGATTTCAATTTTCACATCGAATGCGCCGGAATTATCGTTAAGATTTCCCTCGTTGACGCCGAGAAACAGCGAGCCGTCGCGGCTCGCGACAAATTCGCGCTCAGCGCCGATGTATAAAAAATCATTATTGTCATCGCCGATCACGACAACCAGCGCGCCGGTCGGAACGTTCGGCATCAATTTGCCTTCGTCGGGCAAAGTTGAAATTCCCGAAGGCGTCGTAAAGCGCCCGCTGCCGAGTGAAACGCGACCGCCGGCGGTGATGCGGATTTTTTGTCCTTTTTTGACGACCCAACCGGAATTGGTCCAGCCGTTTGCCGTGTTGTCGGCTAAAACTTTAACGTTCAGCTGTACCGGCTTGAGATTCGCGCCGGTTGAATTAACAGCCGGAGCTGAATTGTTTGCCGGGGCGGAAGTGACGACAGGCGTTGTCTTAACAGCCGCCGTTGTTTCCGGCACATTTGTATTTTGAACGGGTTTCGGCTGCGGCGTCGTATCCTTCAAAACCGGCGCAGGTGAGCCGACCGGCGGTGTCGTGGACGTTCTGTTGTTTTGCCCGACGGTGATAACCCTGTTTTCCGGCGTCGAATTACCGGCGACCGGAGCTTTTCCCGTATTTTGAATGGAAGTTTGTAAAGCGGCATTAACGGGCGTCGAATCGAATTGAATCGAGTCTATATCCGCAATGTTATAAGACATTTGCCGCTGGCGCGAACCTTCGCCGACAAGCACTGTAAATGATCCGCCGGAAAAATTAATTACTTTACCTTTGATAAAAGTTCCGTCTTTAAATCGAACCGTATCGGCAAAGACGGCAACCGATAACAAAAAGACCAAACACAGCGAGCAGCTTAAACGAAAAAAACTGGAATTAAAAAACATACTTCCTCCACAAAAAACTGGGTTTACTACTTGATTGACAAATGACGGCTTTAAGTAACGCCGGGCAGAAAAATCTTTTATTGAATTTATTTACGGGAAAGCGGTAAATTCAGCTAAACGAGTTGATGTTGAAAATACCGGGTTGAGTTGCAGCATTTGATACTGACAAATTTGAAGAAAATTATACACAATTTTCCTAAAGTTGTTAAACAGATTTAAGCGTTTAGATCGTTGGAAAAAAAATAGTTTGCCGAATGCTTTAAGTTTCTTTTATTTCTTCGTTTAGCTCGAGCCGGTCGGTTGTCATTAAATTCAAGACTATAAATAAAAACCTTTACCCGAGTTTTATCAAAGAAACAAGCCCAAAATTTATTTTTCGTAAACAAAAAAAAGCGCGACAATCAATTCGCGCTTTTTTTTGCTTCTCGTTGATATAAAGAGAATTTTATTCTTCTTCCTGCGGCGCTTCCTGAATTTCCGTTAAGCGCTGCGGCGTCAGATTCAAAACGTTTTCGCCGTTTTGAATCGAAACCTGCGAGCTCCAGACGGCGAAACCTTTGCCGGATTTCGTGATTCCGAAAAGGTAATAACTGTCAGGCTCGATGTTTTTCATTTGACCTTTACCGCTCGAATCCGTTTCGGTTCTGTATTTGATGTGCTTATTGATCGCATTCAGCGCTTTTGTATTAAATTCACCGTAACGCGAAGGAAACATAATCGCTAAACCAAGGCTGTTTGTTAAAGTTTGCCCGCTTATCGGTTCGATGTCGGCTTCGCTTAAAATGCTTTCCAGGTCTTTATCGAGCAGGTAAAACTTTTCGTTGCGGACAGCCTGCGGCGTTCCGGTTCTGGTGGCGATTTTCGCGTCTATAACAACCGTTCCCTTGTCAGCCGTTTGACTCGGAACCGTCGTGACGGTGGTTGATGAAGACGACTGCGGAACGGTCATCGTTGACGGGGCGGACGTGGAAGGTACGGTAACCGTCTGCGAATCGGTCGAAGGCGGAATTGTCGTTACGGTTTGCGAATCGGTCGAGCGTTCCGAATCGCGCATGTTGCTCGCCGAATCGCGCCGCGCCGCGACGTTTACGTTAAGACTTCGATTGGCGGTTTCGTCATCGTTGTTGCGCGTTGCGACAAATAATATAAACAAAACGAGCACGCCCAGAATTCCCAATACGGCAAAAACCCACGTCGGAATGCCTTTTTCGCGCGGAACATCGGCGACGACTACTTTTCTCGCGATAACCGGATTGGCGAAAGGATGCCCGCAGTTCGGGCAAGCCGTCGCGGTGATTGATACTTCGTGTCCGCAATCGGGACAAATTGTTAATGACATAAAAAATTACCTCCCATATTCGATTCAAATAAATAAATAAAAACTTTTATACCTTTAAATATCTGTAATAACTGAAAATAAACTCTTTTTCTGAAATATTAAGGCTTGTATCCGCAAAGCATTTTTGTCGGTTCGAGATAAGTTTCGCACTTTATGCCCGTAAATCCCGCACGGTTTAACCAGCCGGCATAAACCTTTTCGCTTCTTTACACGTCCGGCGCGTTCCAGCAGATATCTTCGAGACAAAATAAAACAGCCGTTTGCGGCGAAAGGCGCGAATCGTCCATTATCAATCCGCTTAAAATGCAAGCGCCGCCGCTCGGCAATTTGTCGTAAAGACGTTCGAGCAATTTTTGATTTTCGGCTGCGTCGGCGATTGACATAAAATTTGCTAAAAGCGCGGCGTCGAAATCATCCGGCAAATCGTCTTTTTGAAAATCTTTGCCGATAATTTCGATCCGGTCTGAAAGTCCGCTGCGCTCGACGAAATTCCGCGCCGTTTCCGTATTTTCCGGCAAATCAAAAACCGCCGCCCGCAAATCCGGGAAACTTTGACACAAACCGATCGACATCGCCCCGGTTCCTCCGCCCAGATCCAAAACTTTTTTATATTCGGAAAAATCAAAAGCGCGGGCGAGAGCTTTTCCGTGCAGAAGCGAAAGATTATGCTGCTCAGCCATCGCTTCGGCGCCCTGATCTTCGGTTTCCGGCGTCTGTTTCGCCGTTTCGCCGTATTGCCAGTTTTTGAGATGCCCGGTCAAATCTTCCCAGACCGGATAG
>JAOAPX010000152.1 GCA_025463125.1 Acidobacteriota bacterium
CGCTGACGACGTAAGGCGCGGTCATTCGCGCGACGGTTTGCGCCGACAAAACGCGTTTGCCGTCTAAAATTCCGCCGTTCAGAATCATCTGGCAGTAACGCGCCAAATCGTCGGCGGTCGAAAAAAGTCCGGCGTGCCCGGCAACTCCGTACATTCGGAAAGCCGTCGGATCGTGAACTTGTCCGCGCAGCATTTGATTGCCGGTTTTTTCGTCGCCATCAAATTTTGCGCCGAGATAACTGTTTTGCCCTTTGATATTTTCGGTAGGAGCAATTCGTTTTCTTATATCAACTCTATATTTTGGTTCTCCGTGATTGAAACCTAAATCAATATCAATTCCATGAAAAAATGCTGAGTCTTTTACAGATAGAATTTGAAAAATATTTAGAAAGGAAAATCTAGATAAGCGCGAATATTCAATATCAGCTATTGTTTGTCCATTTTGCAATTTTAATATTTGTTCACCTGCCACTCTTCCTACAATCTCGCCAAGCACAATAAAACCGATGTCCGAGTAAACAAATCGCGTTCCCGCCGGATTGCGGAGTTTTTCTTTTTTTAACGCCGCGAGCATTCCTTCGCGTCCCGTCCATTTTTCGCCCAGATCGAAATCGGGGCGATAACCGGAAACGTGCGTGAGAAGCTGCTGAACGGTCACTCGTTTCGCCGCTTCGTCCTCGATTTCGGGAATGAATCTGCCGATTGTGTCATTTAAGCGAAGTTTTCCCTGCTCGACGAGAATCATCACGCTCGTCGCCGTCGCAATCGGTTTGGTCAAACTCGCCGCGTCGAAAATCGTGTCAACCGTCATTTTTTCGACGGTCGGAGAAACCGAGCGATTGCCGAAAGCTTTGCGATAAACGATTTTCCCTTTGTGCCCGACGATGATGACAGCGCCCGGAAGTTTTTTGTCGGCGATGTCTTTTTCCACCAAAGCGTCGATTTGATTGAGCTTGGCGGCGTTCATCCCGGCAGTGTTCGGCACGGCGATCGGCAAACCCTGCGCGTTTGCAAATGAAATAAACAGCAGACAAAAAATAAAGGAAATTCCCGCAAAGGCGCAAAAGCGCAAAGCGGAAATGTTGTTTTTAACTTGTAATTCGCAGTTTAAAATTTCTAATAGATTCTGATTCATTTTTTAGCTTTTAATCCCTTTTCACGTTCAACGAAGCTTTCCTTGCACAAGTTGACGAATTCCTTCGCGATCGGCGAATAATAACCGCCGCGAAGTCTCGCCAAGCCTAAATCCCATTTGATTTCCGCGCCTTCGATATACCAGGAAATAAGTTTTCCCGCTTTGAGTTCTTTCGAAACGGTTTTCGCCCCGGCAATTCCGACGCCCATGTTGTTTTCGACCATTTGATTGATCGCTTCCTGGCGCGAAAGCTCCATCACAACGTTCGGACGAACGCTTGCCGCCGAGAAAAAATCGTCGATCATGCGGCGCGTGTTGCCGCCTTTTTCACCCAAAATCAGATTTTCGCTCGCCAGCTGCGCGGCGCTGACGACGTTTTCCTTTGCCAGCGGATGAGCCGGATTAGCAATCGCGACAATTTCATCGCTGAACAAAAGCTCGGTTTGCAGATTTAAGTTTTCGACCGGCAGCGAGACAAAAGCGATGTCGATTTCGCCGTGCATTATTCGATCGCCGAGCGCCTGGCTTGTGCCGGAAATAACCGTAATTTCCGCGCGTTTAAATTTTTCCTTGAGTTTTTGCAGAATTTTCGGCAATTGCTGCGTGGCGAACATCGCCGAAGCCGAGCCGATTCTCAAGCGACCGTGTTCCGCGCCGGCGATCTCGGCGATTTCGGCGATTGCCGCGTCGTGCTCGCGCAGAATCCGCCGCGCCCTGTGCAGAAGATGCTCACCGGCTTCGGTTAAAATTACGCGCCGCGGCGTTCTCGTAAAAACAGGCATCCCAACTTCATCTTCGAGTTGGCGAATTTGCATCGAGATGGCTGCCTGTGTAACGTTTGTCTGACGCGCGCCGGCTGTAAACGTTTTCGCTTCAGCTATCGCTAGAAAGGCTTTTAGTTGTCTTATTTCCATTTATGTTTTTGATCAATTGTCCGCAGATTGCGGCGCTTTATTCCAAACCTGAGATTGCGGCTGCAACTCAATTTTTTTTGAATTTATCGAATTTTTATTATAGGGACAGAACGTGACTGACGTAAAACGAATTAATATCAGATTATCTTATTGACTTTATAAAATCTTTTAGGATTGATTATATGTCAAGTAAAGATAGAATAGTAAAGGATTTTTTTAACTGAGTAAATATTTTTAATGCGGAAAAAAGCCAAAATAAAAGCGCCGCCCCTGAATTTCCATAATTTGTATCTGGGCGCGGACGGCGGTGGAACCAAGACTCATATCGTTTTAACGAACGAAGCGAGTGAAGTAATAGGCGAAGGATTTGCCGGAGCTTCGAATCCTTTGCGCGTCGGCGTGGAAGTAGCGGTCAGCAATATTATCACGGCAATAGACAACGCCTGCGACACAATCAATCGGAGCCGCGATGACATTGTTTCGGCAACGCTCGGTCTGGCTGGCGTTCGGCGCGCGGACATCCGGCAAGTCATCATCGAAAGCTTCAAAAAGCGCCTTCCGGTCAAAAAGGTTCAGGTCGTAACGGACGCGGAAATCGCGCTTTACGGAACGACGCTCGGAAAGCTCGGACTGGTAGTAATTGCGGGAACCGGTTCGATTTGTATCGGGCAGGACGAAAACGGAAAAAAAGCGACAGCCGGCGGATGGGGTCCTCTCGCCGGTGATGAAGGCGGCGGCGCGGGCATCGCCAAACGCGCTTTGCAGGCGATCGCCAAAGCTTCGGACGGGCGAGCGAAACCGACGCAGCTTAGCCGCGTCGCTTCGAAATATTTTCGAACCGCTAAATCCGAAGATTTGATTGTCGCTATATACTCGCCGCAAACCGATAACGCAAAGATTGCGGGTTTCGCCCGCGACGTGATAGAAACGGCGAAAGAAGGCGATAAAATCGCTTTGGAAATACTCGAGGAAGCCGGTTTCGAACTCGGTCTGGCGGCTTCGGCGGTAATAAAGAAACTGAATTTGCAGGACAAGAAAGTTCCTATCGGATGCGTCGGAAGCATCTTCAAAGCCGAAGATTTACTGACTGGTTCAATGATTAAAACGATACGTCAGCTCGCGCCGAAAGCTTTTCTGACAACGCCGCTGATAATTCCGGCTGAAGCGGCGGCTCAGCTTGCCTTTGAAAATTCCAATAACGGCGTAAAAGCCTGAAGCCGGACGATTGATTTTTCAAATGGCAAAACTTTTGAAATCCGGTTGATTTATAAACGGTTAAAGAAGCTTTAACTGTTTGATTTTCAATCATATTTGGCGGGCATACTTATTGCTCAAACATCTTTTAATTCAAAGTATTTTTTCATTTACGAAATGTCTCTAAAACGACTGCTGATTTGAGGAGGACTTTTTATGGAAAGTAGAGCGAAACTGCTCGGACACGCGATTCACCCGATATTGATTGTTTTTCCGCTCGGACTTCTGGCTACGGGCGTAGTTTTCGATGTTATTTATCTGATCCGGGGAAACCCGACTTTTGCCGTCGTGGCGCATTATATGATTGCAGCCGGGATTATCGGAGGCTTTTTCGCGGCGCCGCCCGGCTGGATCGATTGGTTTGCGATTCCTTCGGGCACGCGCGCAAAATCGGTCGGTTTACTGCACGGCGTCGGCAACGTAATCGTGCTTTTATTGTTTATCGGAAGCTGGTGGCTGCGGCGCGACGCGCCCGAAAGACCGGAAACGCTCGCCTATATTTTATCTTTTGCAGGTGCGGGCTTATCTATGCTGACCGGCTGGCTCGGCGGCGAACTGGTCGAAAGACTCGGAGTCGGAGTCGATCCGGGAGCGCATCTCGACGCGCCGAATTCGCTGAAGACAAGTTCGGCGGCGGGAAATGCCGGCGAGAGAATTTAGCGGGCATCCGAGAATTTACGAGCGTCACCAATTGTTTTTTTACCGCACAAAATAAAAAGAGTAGAAAGATTCTTCTGCTCTTTTTTATTGAAGTGAATATCAATGTTTTTTATAGCTTTTATCAAATGCCGCGCCGAAAATAAATTTGAAATTTTTTGATTAACGTTTTAGAGTTACAACTACAGGCTTACCAAGTTACATATGTTTGTTCCGATAACCGAGCAGGAAAATTCCGACACAAAAAATATTGACCGCGTCTCAACGATTGAAGCGGTCCGTTTAATCAATGCGGAAGACAAAAAGGTCGCTTTGGCGGTCGAAAAGGTTTTGCCGGAAATTGCCGCCGCAGTTGACCGGATCGTTGAAAGACTGCGAAACGGCGGGCGGCTGTTTTACGTCGGCACGGGCACGAGCGGGCGGCTCGGCGTTTTGGACGCGAGCGAGATTCCGCCGACTTTCGGCGTTTCCTACGAGCTCGTGCAAGGCTTGATCGCGGGCGGTTACGACGCTCTTTACAAAGCCTCGGAAGCCTCGGAAGACGATCGCGAAGCCGGAGCCGAAGACGTGCGAAAACGCGGTTTGACGGAAAAAGACGCGGTCGTCGGCATCGCCGCTTCCGGCAGAACGCCTTATACGATCGGCGCTGTCGAATACGCGCGCGAGCTCGGCTGTTTTACCGCGTGCATCGCCTGCGTTCCCGGTTCCGCTTTGACGAAATCGGCGGAAATCGCGATTGTCCCGCTCGTCGGTCCCGAAGCGATCACAGGTTCTTCGAGAATGAAAGCGGGCACGGCGCAGAAAATGGTTTTGAATATGATTTCGACCGCCTCGATGATTCGTCTCGGTTACGTCAAAGGCAACCGGATGACGAATGTTAAGGCGAGCAACATAAAATTAAAAGAGCGCTCCGTGCGCATTTTAATGGCTGAAACTTCGATCGAAGAAGAAAAAGCCGAAAAGCTTTTAAACGATTCCGGCTGGGATTTGCGCGTCGCGCTCGTCGCGTTTCGCACCGGCGCGGACATCGAAACGGCGAGAAATGTTTTAAGCGAAAACAATTTCGTCGTCGAAAAAGGCGTCGAAATTTTAAGAGCGAAAAAATAAAAGAGCTTTTCTTAAAAAAAACTTTTTTTATTTTAATTAAATATCTGCAAAAACAAGTTTTCTTTGCGTTCATCTTCCAAAGCTATAGGAGGCTTTTTATGAACGAAGAAAAAAATAATTACTGGTTTAATGCAGGCGTGGCTTTGGCAATCGGTTTGGTGACCTCATCTTTCGTTTTCGGCTGGTTTTACGCCAATTCGAAAAAAGGTGACGAAGCGGTAACGGTAACGGGTTCGGCGCGCAAGCGCATCAAATCGGATTTGGTTGTGTGGAGCGCGGGCGTTTCGTATCAGGCGCCGCAGCTGGCGGACGCGTATCGCTCGCTTTCGGAAAGCGTTCCGCGCGTCAGGCAATATTTAATCGGCAAAGGAATCGCTGAAAATCAGATCACGATTTCTTCAATTTCGACAACGACGCTGAAAAAACAGGATGAAAACGGCGGCGAAACGTCCGAGATTACCGGCTATTCTTTGCGGCAGCAATTGGATGTGCGCTCGAACGAAGTAGATAAAATCGCGCAGATCGCCCGCGAAGCGACCGAACTGATTAATCAGGGAATATTAATCGAATCGAATTCGCCGCAGTATTATTACACGCCGCTCGGCGATTTAAAGGTCGAAATGCTCGGCGAAGCGGCGAAAGACGCGAAAATTAGAGCGGAAAAAATCGCCGACAGCACGGGCAACTCGATCGGCGCGGTTCGTTCGGCGAGAATGGGCGTGATGCAGATTACGGCAGCCGATTCCACGGAAGTTTCCGACGCCGGGATCAGCGATACGACGACGATAGACAAAGACGTCACGGCAGTCGTCAATATCAGTTTTGCGGTAGATTGAAATCTTTGAACAAATCAGGAAACCCGGAATCGTTTAGCGCAAGGTAATCTGCCCGATCCTCGCGCTAAACGATTTTATGAGTATTTTCAAATTATGCAAGCACTCGACCTAATCATCATTTTCGGTTATTTGATCGGCGTCACGCTTTTCGGCGTATGGTTTTCCGGCAAGCAGGAAACGACTGAAGATTACTTCGTCGGCGACCGGAACGTGCCCTGGTGGGCGATCGCCGCTTCGATCGTCGCGACCGAAACTTCGACGATTACGTTTATATCCGTTCCGGGAATCGCGTTTGCGCGCAACGGGAATTTTCAATTTCTACAGCTCGTTTTCGGTTATATGCTCGGGCGCGTCGTGATTTCCCTTTTGTTTATCCCGATGTATTTTCGCGGCGAGCTGCAAACGGTTTACCAGCTTTTAGGCGAACGCTTCGGCACGAAAGTCAAGATGCTCGCCTCGGCGATGTTCGTCGTTATGCGAAACATCGCCGACGGAATCCGTTTGCTTTTAACCGCAATCGTTTTAGCCGCCGTGTACACGGCTTTTCAGCCGGGCGCGGATGCAACTCTCGTTATCATCGGCTCGATCGTTCTGCTCGGCGCGATAATGATCGTTTTCACGTATTACGGCGGAATGGAAGCGGTCATATGGGTTGAAGTCATCCAGCTCGGAATATACATCGGCGGGGCGATTGCCGCAGCCGTTGTGATTTTCAACCAGGTCGAAGGCGGAATGCCGCGCGTTCTGGAAATCGGGGCGCAGTTTGATAAATTCAGTCTTTTCGATTTTACGTTCGATCTAACGAAAACTTTTACGTTCTGGTCGGGCTTGATCGGCGGATGTTTCTTAACGATGTCGACGCACGGAACCGATCAATATCTCGTTCAGCGCTATCTCTGCACTAACAAAGCAAGCCGCGCGTCCCTGGCTTTATTGTCGAGCGGCGCCGTCGTTCTCGGTCAGTTTATCGGATTTCTTTTTATAGGCGTTTTGTTGTTCGCCTTTTACGCGCCGTTTGAAGCGGCTGAATACGCGAAGGCGGGCGTTGCGGGTTCGGGCGTTCCGGCGACTTTCCCGTTTACGGGCGGCGACCAGGTTTTCCCCGATTTTATTACGAAACATATGCCTTCGGGCTTGAGCGGTCTGGTCGTCGCGGCGATTTTCGCGGCGGCGCTTTCGTCTTCGCTCAATTCGATCGCCGCAACTTTCGTCAACGATCTGTATAAACCTTTCCGGCAGAATTTAACCGACAAGCATTACCTGAAAGTTTCGCACTGGCTGACGTTATTGTTCGGCATCGTTCAGATCGTCGTCGCTTTAGCCGTTATGAGACAAAACCGCTCGGCGCTCGATCAGGCGCTTTCGATCGCGTCCTTGATTAACGGTCCGGTGCTCGGAGTTTTTTTGGTCGGCACGTTTTTGAAAAAAGTTTCCCAAACTCCGGCGCTTATCGGAATGGCGGCGAGTATTTTGCTGATGCTGAGCATCAAATTTTTCACTCCCATCGCATACACCTGGTATGTTTTGATCGGAAGTTTGACGACTTTGCTCGTCGCATGGCTTGCGAGCCTGTTTTTTAACGGAAATCAAAGAGAGCTGCGTAATTTGTAAACGCAATGTCGTGAGATCAAGCGTTAACTCGCTTTCACTTGTTTTACTTAATGCGCGGGATTCTTTCATTTTTTTTAATAATCGGAAGTTCGGGCTGTATAATGGAATTGTAATTTTCGTTTTCAGGATTTGGCTCGTTCGCTTTAAATTATAGAAACCGAAAGATCGCGCGCGTTAAACCATTAGTTTTTTCTATTAACTTTGTATTATTTATAACCATGAGTAAATTCTTCGCTTCAATTTTTGTTTTTATTTGTGTGCAATTCATCGTTCCCTTTTCAATTCTAGCCGCGCCCGCGGCGAAATATCGACCGGATGAAAAGGCGAATAAATGGGCTGAAAAACAGCTTAAAAAGATGAGCATCGACGAAAAAATCGGTCAACTCGTTCATATCGGCATTAACGCCGAGTTTATGAATCAGGACAGCGCCCAGTACAAGGAACTGCGGCGTCAAATCGTCGATAACAAGGTCGGGGGCATTATCGTTTTCGTCGGCGGAGTTTACGACACGGTTCATCTGGTCAACCGGATGCAGGCGGAAGCGAAAATTCCGCTGCTGATCTCGGCGGATTTTGAAACCGGCGTCGGGATGCGCTTTCCCGACACGGTGAATTTTCCCTGGAATATGGCGATCGCGGCGACCGGAAATCCTGATTACGCCCGAAGACAGGGCGCGATCGTCGCGCGCGAATCAAGAGCGCTTGGCGTTCAGCAGGTTTTCGCTCCCGTCGTAGACGTTAACAACAACGCCGATAATCCCGTGATAAACGTTCGCAGCTACGGCGAAGACGTCGCCGACGTTTCGCGTTTCGGCGCGGCTTTTACCGATGGATTGCAAAGCGAAAACGTTCTGGCGACGGCAAAGCATTTTCCCGGACACGGCGACACGGCTGTCGATTCGCATCGCGGCTTGCCGGTCATCGACTACACGCGCGAACGGCTGGAAAAAACGGAATTCGCGCCTTTCCGCTCTTTGATCGACGCCGGGATCGGTTCGATAATGATCTCGCACATTTCGATGCCGCAGCTTGACGCGACTAAAGTCGAACCGCTTAAACAGTCGATCAAACCTTCTTACGCGGATTCGGAAGTTATCACGCAGGGAACGACGATGCCCGCGACGCTTTCAACGAACATCGTCACCGATATTTTGAAAAAGGATATGAAATTCGACGGGCTGATCGTCACGGACGCGATGGATATGAGCGGTTTGACGCTTTACTTCGGTCAGGAAGAAGGCTCGGTTCGCGCGATTCTAGCCGGCAACGACGTTCTTTTGAAACCGGCAAACGCAGACGCGGCGATCAAAGGCGTGCGCGATGCGGTCGCTTCGGGCAGAATTACGGAAGAGCGTCTTAATCAATCGGTTCGAAAAATTCTGGCGTGGAAATACAAACTCGGTTTAAGCAAAAACAAGATCACGCCGCTCGACGCGATCGACAAAATCGTCTCGAGCAGCGCGACCCGCCAGTTAAACGAAGAAATCGCTCAGGACGCAATCACGCTGGTTAAAAAAGAAGAAAACGTTTTTCCCGTTAAAACGGGAGCGAGCGCCGTAGTTTTATGTATCACAAACGGCGAAGACCGCAATTATGTCGGCAATACGCTGGTCGCGGCGCTTCGTCAAAACGGGTTGAAGGTCGAACGCGTCGTTATCGAAGAGCGTTCGACCGATAAAGACATCGCCGAAGCCGTAGCCAAGGCAAAAGCTTCCGGGCTGGTCATCGCGGGGCTTTACGGGCGAGTTCGAACCGGAGCTAAAAATTCGATCGGTTTGCCCGCTTCCGGCGAAAAAGCTCTGCGCGAAGTTTTAGCCTCGGACGCGAAAGTAATTTCAATCGCCTTCGGCAACCCGTATCTGCTGCGCGGTTTTCCGGAAATGAAAACTTATATCGTCGCTTACGGCGATATGAGTTCTTTGCAGAGAGCGACCGGAAACGCGATAACGGGTAAAAGCGAATTTAAGGGCAAACTGCCGATAACCGTCGGCAAATACCCGCGCGGAACAGGCGTGACGGCTGCTGCTAACTAATTTTATTCGCAGTTTTCCAATCGAGCTTGCCGATTTTTCTCGATAAAAAGATCGGCAAGCTTTTCAATAACACCGAGTGAAAACAAAGAAATTGGCTTGATTGCCAATTTTCTTTTTTAAACCGATAATTTCTTTATGAACCCTGGCTGGACAATCGAAAATTTTCTCGAAGTAAAAAACAATCAATTACAAATCGGCGGCGTTTCCGCTGTCGAACTAGCCGCCGAATACGGCACGCCGCTTTTCGTTTTCAGCGAAGCGCGCATAAAACATAATATCGAACGCATACGCCGCGCTGAAAAACACATCGATTGCGAGCTGAAAATTTGCTACGCCGCGAAAGCCAACTCGAATATGGCGATTTTGCGCGTCGTCAAAGAATCGGGCGCCGATCTCGAAGTTAATTCCGGCGGCGAGCTTTGGAAAGCTTTAAAAGCGGGTTTTACAGGCGAGCAGATAATCTTTAACGGCACGAGCAAGGAAATTTGGGAAATCGAAGACGCGATTAACGCGGATATTTACGCCATTCAGGTCGATTCGCTTTTCGAATTGACCTTGATCGAAGAAACGGCGCGGCGTTTAAGCAAAACTGCCAATGTTTCTTTACGGCTCGTTCCCGAAATCGAAACGAAAACGCATTCGGGCTTGCAGACGGCGCTTTTAACTTCCAAGTTCGGAATGATGCCCGACGAAGCTTTATCGGCGTTTCACACGTATAAGGATTCCAAATTTCTAAATTTGTGCGGAATTCATCTGCACATCGGCTCGCAAAATCCCGAGTCGTCGCCGTACGCCGACGCTTTCCGCATGCTTTTTGAAAATCTCGCTTTGATTTTCAAAGAAACCGGCACGCGTCTTTCGCACATAAATTTGGGCGGCGGGTTCCCTGTCAATTATTTGCGCGACAATTCGCACGCGGTTGATTTCCCGCAGGCGCAGCGCGATATGTTCGCCGCTGATTTCGAGCCTTCCGAAGCGATCGAACGCGCCTGGCGCGAAGTGAAAAATGCCGCGACCGAATCCGGCGCCGCGCATCTTCTGGAAAATCTCACGCTGCTTTTAGAACCGGGCAGAAGCGTGATTTCCGACGCAGGCGTTTGCTTAACGACCGTTCGCAACATCAAGGAACGCCCGTTAAATACCGCCGATCTGAAAGTTGTAAAAGATGAACTGAGCTCATTGGAGACGCAGGAAGAATTAAATTCTCCCAAAGAAGAAACGGGCGGAGAAGATGATACTCAAGATTCAACATTCAGCATCGATCATTCGCCGTTAAAAACCGATTCATGGCTTTTGACCGATGCAGGTTTCAATCTTCTGCTTTCGATGGAAACTTATAAATGGTATTACCATTTGATTTCCGCCGAGCGCGCCGATGCGAAACACAATTACCCGTATAAAATCGCCGGACCTTTATGCGACGGCGGCGACGTTTATTTCGACATCGAAGGCGAGCATCGCCTGCCCGATTACAGGCTTTTGCCCGAAGAAGTTAAACCGAATGAAATCTTAGCTTTGCTGAACTGCGGCGCGTATTCCATCGCGCAGATGTTTCAATACAACGGCAGATTTTTGCCGTCTGTCGTTTTGATAAAGGAAAACGGCGAGGTTGAATTGATTCGCAGGCGCGACAAGTTTGAAGATTTAATCAACAACGACATCTGGTAAAAGCGCAAATATAAAAAAGCCCGCAGAAAAAACGGCGACGCTTTCATATTTTTACAGCTCAAACTTATCAGGCTGAACGAATACAAAATGCTTCGTTCAGCCTGATGTTTTATACGATTTGTAAAAACGATTTGTAGAAAACGATTTGTAGAAACAATTTGCTTCTACGAATTACCATTCGGCGCGGCGGATAAGCGTGTAAATTATCTCTTTTTCGGCGGCGGTCAGATCGAATTTGCCGGATTCATAGATTTCCGAAAGATTTGCCAGAGCCGATGCCCGCGAGCTTTCATCGCGGATTTGCGCGATGTTTTCGAGGTTTTCGTGTGAAACGGCGCGTGCTTTTTCGTATTCACCGTAATCTATAAAACGCTTCGCAAGCTCGTTATAAGCCGACGAGCGCGAAGCGAGCTGCGGAACTGTTTCGGCTAAATGCGCGGCTTCGCTTAAAAGCGCGATCGCTTCATCTTTTTTACCCGCGCGATTTTTCACGTCGGATACGCCGATCAAAGCAAACATTCGCGCCGAATCTTCTTCGATAGCATTGATCGCCTGTCTCGCCAGCTCGTCTTTTTCCTGCCCTGTAAAAACCTGCGCGATTTGCGTTAAAGCGGAAACGCGTTCGGTTTCGTCGACATTGTTTTGCGCGATTTCAAGCGCGCGCTCGGGCTTTTCAAATTTGGCGAATTCAACGGCTATCGTTGAGAACAGACCGTATTTTGCGCGGCTGTTGCGCGTTTCCGAGTCGCGCTCGGATTTCAAAACGGCATAAGCTTCTTCGAGCGTTTCAATCGCTTCCGCCGTTTCGCCGCGGCTCCAAAATTCCCTGGAAAAGGCAGCCAGGCACGCGGAAATTTGCGTCTTATCGCCGACCAGATCGAGCGCCCGGTCAGCCAGGTCGAGGCTTCCCGCACGCAGCAAACCGTGCGCGATGCTCGCAAGAAAATTATCACGATGAACGTTTTCGAGTTTTTCGGCGAGCGATTTGGCTTTGTCTAAAGTTTCAATGGCTAATCCGTTTCGTTTTGCTTCAACGTAAAAATTACCGATCTCGGTCAAAGCGCGAATTTTTTCCTCGGTATGCTCGATCTCGTTTGCCGCCAGTGTCGCCTGATCGAGAAAAGGAATCGCCGCTTCATGTTCGCCTTTGTTTATTTTTTCAGCCGCAATCGCCCGCAAAGCCGACACCTTCGCGTTTTCGTATTCGATCCGGGCGATCATGCGCGCCGCGTTTTCGTCCTGCCCGGCGGCGGCGTAATGCACGGCAATATCTGCGAAAGCGTATTCCGGATGCTCTAAAGTTTCGGCGATTTCCGAGGCTTTCTCGTAATCGCCTTTGCCGGATTTCTGCAAAGCGATTTTCTCGCGCGCCTGCGCCTGCATCCCGTGATCTTCGATCGCTTCGGCAAGCTGTAGAGCGTATTCATCGTCGTCGATAGCGGCGCACTTTTCCGCCACCATCGTCAAAAGCTGATCGCGCGTAAACGGGTCGTCGACCGTATCGGCAAATTGGGCGGCAAGATCGACTTCGTTTTTCGCCAGGTAAAACGGCACGACGAGCTTCATCACCTCGGCGCGCCCGTCGGAGCTTCTGATGTTTTCCGCGAGATACGCGGCGCAGGCGAGAAGATTTTCACGCGCTTCTTCGATTGTAATTAAATGTTCCGGCATTTTTATTTTTTACTGCGGCGGACGCAGAAAGCGCAGAGATTTTCTTAAAAGAAAGTGACGGCAAATATAAATTCAAGGCTGTAAATTCTTTCCGGATTATTCGAATTTCCTTCGCTCTCTCGTCCGCGGCTCCGAGATGAATAATTTAAGCAAACACGCCGCGAATCGATCCCGGCATCCAGTCGTCTAAATTTTTTGTAACGGAATCGGCTCCAGCCTCGCGCAGAGCCTTCGCGTCAACCGTGTTTGTGACGCCCAGGGTTTTCAGACCGGCTCGTTTTCCGGCTAAAATTCCGGGCGGCGTGTCTTCGATAACCAGACAATCGCTGTGAACCATCGGATTGCTGCCGCGCTTCATCCTGATGGCGTCAATCAAATTAAAGCCTTCGAAATAACATTGCGGGTCCGGCTTGTAAGTAGAAATGTCCTCGGCTGAAACGATTACCGAAAAACAATCGGCTATATTCGCGCGTTCGAGAACGTATTCGATCTCTTCGCGGCGCGCCATCGAGACGATTCCGAGAGCGAAATCTTTCTCCATTTTTCGTATAAAATCGACTACGCCCGGAAATATCGGCAAATCGTCGGCGACAATTTCGCGCCAGCGGTTGCTTTTGGCAATCGTGATTTCCAAAACCTTGTTCGCCGCCGGTTCTTTCCCCGCGCGTTTGTAAGCGGCTTCGATAAAGGCTTTATCATTCATCCCGAGACAGCTGTAATACTCTTCTTCGGTTAAATCGATGCCTTCGGTTTTTAAGATTTCCTGGTACGCCTTCATGTGCACCGGTTCGTCATCGATAATCACGCCGTTAAAATCCATAAGGATCGCTTTTATAATCATATTGTCGGATATTTCCTTTGTAAGTTTTTTAACGCTAATATTTTAGCCTTGAAACGGCATTGCCGCAATCTTTGTTTTAATTCCCTGCCGGCGGCGAAAGTGAAAAACTGTCTTATTGAAAGTAGCGAAAGCATTGAATAGTGAATAATTATAGTTTTTAATTTTCACTATTAATTTTCACTATTAATTTTTACCGTCTGCTTTTTACTTTATTTTTTTTCTGTTGTTTTTTATCTTTCGGCATCTCGTTTTCCGTGTCGGCGCAAAATTTCCGTCTAAACGCCCAGAAGCTTCGCCTCGAACATATTATCGCGGCTGAGAATGCCTTTGGGGTCGAATTGGCGTTTCAATTCAGCCATTTCATTCAGATATCTTTCGCCGTACATCACATTCAAATACTTGCTTTTCAGTTTTCCGATGCCGTGTTCAGCCGAGATCGTGCCGCCGAGCATTACCGATTGCGCGATAAAACGCCCGTAGAGATGTTTCGCTTTACGCGCTTCCGACTCGTCTTTCGGAAGAATGTTCGCGTGCAAATGATTGTCGCCGATATGACCGAAAATCACGTAATCGAGCCCGCTTTCATTGAGCTTGTCTTTATAAAAGCGCAGAAACGAAGCGAAATGCTCGTCGGGCACAGCCATATCGGTTCCGATTTTTCTTTGCTTGTAGCGAACAATGCGCTCGTTGACGGAAACCGGCAAAGCGTGGCGAAATTCGCGCATACGAATCAAATCCTGTTCGGTCGTCGTAAACCATGAAGCTTCAGTGTCGGCGTTGTGTTTTTCCAGCAGAGTGTTCCATTGCTCGAACAAAACGTCTTCGGTTTCGGCGTTTGTTTCCTGTTCAAAAAAGATCGCGCCTTTCGCGTCCGAAGGAACCTGCGAAAATTTTTCGGCGATAAACCTTAAAGAATTGCCGTCGAAATATTCGATCAAAGTCGCGTCGATCGAGTTTTGATTCGCGGTTTTTTGCGATTGATTGCTGCCGGCGCGCGTTTGAAAAGAAAGTCTTCTGGCTTGGTCGACAAAATCGAGCAAATCTTTTTCGTCTTTGAAAAACACGATTCCGCTTAAAAAGCCTTCGGGTTTCGGCAGCAAATCGAGTTCGACTTCGGTAATAACACCGAGCGTGCCTTCGCTGCCGATAAATAAATCTATCGCATCGACCGAATCGCCGGAAAAATAACCGCTCGTATTTTTGCGCACGTCGGGCTGCGCGTAGGTCGGGAGCTTGATTTTTATCGCGCCCGCGTTCGCCGAATTGAAATTAATAAAACCGTTTTCCGAAAAAGTTTCGCCGCGCTTAAGATTGACGATCTCGCCGCCCGGCAAAACGACTTCCATGCGGCGGACAAATCTGCGCGTCGCGCCGTATTTAAAGCTTCTCGCGCCCGAAGCGTTTGTCGCGACGGTTCCGCCGATCTGGCAGCTCCATTCAGTCGGATCCGGCGGGTAGAAAAGATTCTCGGCTTCGACGGCTTTTTGCAAATCGGTTAAAAGAACGCCGCTGCCGACGACGGCGTAACGATTTTCGCGGTTGATTTCTTTAATCGCGTTAAATCTTTCAAGCGAGATCACATGTCCGCCGAAAGGAATCGCGCCGCCGACGGTTCCGGTTCGCGCTCCGGAAATCGTTACCGGAATAGAACTTTCACCGGCTTGCTTTAGAATTTCGGCAATTTCCTGCGCCGTTTCAGGAATGAAAAGCTTTTCGGCGTGTCCGCCCGGCAGATTGCTGGCATCGATCAGATAATTTTGCAGTTCATCAAGCTGTGTTTTAACTTGCATATTGGAAATTTAACGCAAAGACGGCAAAAGTGAAAAGCGGAGAAATGCAAAAATTTTCAACTTTATGCTCGCATCGTCTCCGCTTCGAATTATTTCTCGCCTTTAATTTCAAACAACCTGCAATTCGCGCTCTCTTAAATATTTCAAGCGATCGCGAAGCTCGGCTGCCTGTTCGAATTTCATATTTCTCGCCGCATCGCGCATATCGGCTTCGATCTGCGCGATCGTTTCTTTTAATTGCCGCGGCGAATATTCTTCGACCGCATCCAGATTCAAAGGCACTTTGAAATAATCGGCTTCATACGCCGTAACCAGGGTCGATTCGATTGATTTAACGATTGTCGTCGGCGTGATTCCGTTTTCCTCGTTGTATTGCTCCTGCACGGCACGTCTGCGCGCCGTTTCGTCGATCGCGTACTGCATAGACTTTGTGATTTTATCGGCGTATAGAATCGCTTTGCCGCCCGCGTTTCTGGCGGCGCGCCCGATGGTTTGAATCAAAGAACGCTCGCTTCTCAAAAAACCTTCTTTATCGGCGTCGAGAATCGCGACCAGCGAAACTTCCGGCAAATCCAAGCCTTCGCGCAAAAGATTGATTCCGACTAAAACATCGAACTCGCCGCGCCGCAAATCCCGCAGAATCCTGATGCGTTCGAGCGTGTCGATATCGCTGTGCAGATAATTGACTTTAACGCCGACCTCGGAAAAATACTCGGTTAAGTTTTCCGACATTTTTTTCGTTAAAGTCGTCACTAAAACCCGTTCGTTGCGCTCGGTCCGGGCGCGGCATTCTTCTAAAAGGTCGTCGATCTGTCCTTTGACCGGACGAATTTCGACAACCGGATCAAGCAATCCGGTCGGGCGAATGATCTGTTCGATCACTTCGCCGCCAGATTTCGTTAATTCATACGGTCCGGGCGTCGCCGAAACGTAAATGGTCTGTCCCACTTTCGCTTCGAATTCTTCAAACGAAAGCGGGCGGTTATCCATCGCGCTCGGCAGGCGAAAACCGTATTCGACGAGCGTTCCTTTGCGAGAGCGGTCGCCTTTGTACATCGCGCCGAGCTGCGGAATCGTCTGGTGCGATTCGTCGATGACCATTAAGGCATCGTCCGGCAGATAATGAAGCAGCGTCGGCGGCGGCGCGCCCGGCGGTTTTCCGGTCAGATGGCGCGAATAGTTTTCGATGCCGCGGCAAAAGCCCATCTCTTTTATCATTTCGAGATCGTACATCGTCCGCTGGTGCAGGCGCTGCGATTCGACGATTTTGCCTTGCTTGATAAGCTCCTGTTCCCACCAGGCGAGCTCGTCCTTGATGGTTTGAACGGCGCGTTTTATCGTCGGCTTCGACATCACGTAATGCGTTTTCGGGTAGATCGGCAAACGCGCATCGTGTTTTTTGACGACTTCGCCGAGCAGCGGATCGAAGGTCGAAATCGCGTCGATCTCGTCGCCCCAGAATTCGATTCGGTAAGCCAAATCCTGATAACTCGGGTAAAGCTCGACGACGTCGCCGCGCACGCGAAACGTTCCGCGCTCGAATTCGATGTTCGTTCGCTCGTATTGCAGTTCGACGAGCCGCTGCAAAAATTCCTCGCGCTTTATTTTCTGATTCGGCTCGATGAACAAAATCATTCCGTAATAAGCGTCCGGGTCGCCGAGACCGTATATGCACGAAACCGAAGCGACGATGATCACGTCGCGGCGCTCGTATAAAGAACGCGTCGCCGCCTGCCGCAAACGATCGATTTCGTCGTTGATCGTCGCTTCTTTTTCGATATACATATCCGAAGCCGGAACATAAGCTTCCGGCTGGTAATAATCGTAATAAGAGACGAAATATTCGACCGCGTTTTCGGGGAAAAAGGTTTTGAACTCCTGGTAAAGCTGCGCCGCGAGCGTTTTATTATGAGCTAAAACGATCGTCGGGCGCTGAACTTTTTCGATCACGTTGGCGATTGAAAAGGTTTTTCCGCTTCCGGTTATCCCGAGAAGAACCTGATCTTTAACACCTTCGTTTAATCCGTCGACAAGTTGTTTAATCGCTTCAGGCTGATCGCCTTTCGGCTGATTATCGGAAATGAGTTTAAACTGCATAAGGTAAATTTTACCGTGAATGCAACACAAATGCACGGGTAAAATCCACCTTAAAATTTTATGTATTTAATTGTTTTCTTTTCTAAGCAGCGACGAGATGGAAACTTTGAATTGCTTCGTCTGCTTTTTCCTTGATTTCTCTTGGCGTCGAACTTTGTTCAAGCAATGCGTAGAGTCCCGAAAGAGTATATTCTTCTTTAACGACCTGCAAAACGTGCAGAAGCGCGAGCCTTACCTTGGTGTCGCGATGAGTTTCGATGGCTTTGAAAAGCTTTTCGGCTTCACCGGCTTTGACAAGCAAAGTTGTAAAGGTAAAAGCTTCGTAAGCAATTTTTTTATCGACGTGCGTCAGTCGGTCGAACGTTCTTTCGACCAAACCGGCTTCCAATGCCGCTTGAGCAGCCTGCCGCATTCGAAATTCATCTTTTGACAAAGCGATTCTCGCCCAGGCGTCCGCGCGGTCGAAACTTAAACGGAACAAACCGCGCGCAGCAGAAGCGCGCACCTCACGAGTCGGGTCGGCGCAGGCGAGCAAAATGTCTTCAAAGACGGATTCATGATCGAGATCGGCTAAAGACGCGACAGCCTTAGAACGCAAATTCGCCGAAAGATCGTAAAGCGCCATTTGCCCGAGACATTCGGCGGCGTTGCGCGTTTTGAAAGATTCGAGCACGCGCAGCGCGATTTCGCGGACTTTCTCGTCTTCTTCAAATTCATCCTGCGATATTTCGATCGCGTCAAGTAAAGCCGTATCATTGGAAACCGGCAGCACGCTGAATTCTTCAACCGGTCTGATTTCCGTAAATGAGTTGATCGGCAATTCTTCGAAAGTGCTTTCCGGCAGCTTTTCGGGCACGAGGTTTTCGTCCAAATCCCCGATGCGTCTGCCGTAATTAGTTCTCTGAGCGACGGTATCCTGTCGCCGGTCATCAGTCGTGGCTTCTCCCGGATAATTTCCTTTGTTTTTTCCTTCTATCCGGCGATTTTTTCTCAGCCATTCAATTTCCTTTTCAACATCAAACAAATCATCGCCCTCGATCTCATTGTAATTAGCTTTGTTTTTAACTTGCCTCGGCTGATTCTCTGTGCCGCGGCGAGACGAGCTTTGGTCGGCGTTTCTTGTCGCGTACCACCAGTAAACCGACACGGCTAAGCCCGCGAACAAAAAAATAAGAGTGCCGTAATACCACGTGTCGTCTTCTACCGGTTCGGGCGCGCTTTCCTGCTGCGGCGCGTAAACTGCCGGAATCTGCGACCAAACCTCAACCGCATAGAAAAAAATAAGTGAAGAAAGAACGATAAACTTATTTCTAAATTGAAAAATCCTATTCATATACTTTTTGATAATTTCGGTGTTTTTTGAAGCAAGAGAGGGCGGAAAAAAGAGTTTCACAAGCGCCGAATGCTCTTAAAGACGCGACGCCAGATTTTTATTATGCACATTTTTTTTAAAATGTCATCTTAATTTTTTACTTTGATAGATATTTATTAACATTGTTTTTTAAAGCGGCGATTATTCGACGCCGAATGTCGTTTCTCGCGCTTTACCAAAACCCGGTTTCATACTAAAGTTATCAATCACGATAATTTTTCAATCTGGAAAATATGAAAGAAGTATCAACGGTTTCGGAATCGGCTATTGAAGGATTGCCGCTTATTCACAGAGGAAAAGTTCGCGATGTATATCAAGTCGGCGAGCGGCAATTATTATTGGTAGCGACCGACAGGCTTTCGGCTTTCGACTGCATTTTGCCGACGCCGATCAAGAACAAGGGAAAAGTTTTAACGTCCTTATCGAACTTTTGGTTTAACCGTTTAAGCCATATAACCGAAAATCATTTAATAACCACCGATTTTGAGCAAATGCCCGACGCCGTGCGGCGTAATGAAAGCTTGCGCGATCGCTCGACGCTGGTAAAAAAAACAAAGGTTTTTCCGGTCGAATGCGTCGTGCGCGGTTATCTGGAAGGTTCCGGCTGGAAAGATTATCAAGCGACGGGCAGCGTCTGCGGTTACGAGCTTCCAGCCGGGCTCGTTCAATGCAGCAAATTGCCGGAACCGATTTTTACGCCTTCAACAAAAGCTTCAGCCGGACACGACGAAAACATTTCCGTCCGGGAAGTTGAAAACATCGTCGGCAAAGAAACGGCTGATAAGCTCGGCTCGCTTTCCTTAAAAATTTATGACGAAGCGTCCCGATTCGCTCTGAGCCGCGGAATTATTATCGCCGACACAAAATTTGAGTTCGGTTTGGACGAAGACGGCAATATTCTCTTAATCGACGAAGTTTTAACGCCCGACTCTTCCCGCTTCTGGTCGGCTGAAACTTACGCGCCCGGCAAAGCGCAGCCGTCTTTTGACAAGCAATTTGTCCGCGAATACCTGGAAACGCTTGATTGGAACAAGCAGCCGCCCGCCCCTGAATTACCGTTTGAAATCGCCGAAGCGACGACCGAGAGATATATACAGGCTTACGAATTACTGACAGGAAAAACTTTCTGAACAAGTGCCGTTTACAAATTACAAAATTAAAATAAATGCTTGATTTGTAATTTATAAAACCGGCACTTGGAAAAAACTTATGCAAATACGAGATCGAATGGAAGTTTTGATTGAGGAAATGCTCAACGGGCAGATTATGCTCAATGAAGCGCTGACCGAATTCGAAAAATTATATATTCAGAAAGCAATGGAAAAATACGGCGAGCATCTTTCAAAAACAGCCGACGCGCTCGGGATTCACCGTAACACGCTTTCCAAACGCGTTTCGAACTACCAGACCGTCACGCAAACTCCTAAAAGACTTATATCAAGACGTTCGCGCTGATCTCGCGGTTTCGACAATCTCCACTTTATCGCCGATTTTTATAGTTTCTCCGGTTTTTTCAGCAATTAAATATCGCCCAAACAACACTTTACCGTTTTTGTTTCTGTAATTAGAAAGAGTGCGAAGCGGTTCGACGCCGTCTTTCACGCCGTTTTCCTGATCGACGGTTGTTATAACGCAGCGCGCGCACGATTTGACGACGTGAAAAAGAGAATTGCCGATTTTGATTTTCTTCCACGAATCTTCTTCAAACGGCTTTGCGCCGGAAACGACAAGATTCGGACGAAAACGATTCATCGAAATCGGTTTTTCTAATTTCTCATTCAAATCGAGCAGCGAGCTTTCCGCTGTTAAAAGAAACGGGTAAGCGTCCGCGAAACTTACCGCGTCTTTAAATTTTCTCACCGCGTAAAAAGGCTCGACGATTCTTTTGGAATCTTCCGGCATTAAAACGAGACGGCAATCAATCCGCAAACTCGCCGAAAACCATTCGTTGATTTCGTTCTGATAATTTTCGGCTTTTACGCTGCTGCTCCAAATTTTAACGCGCGAATATTCGCCCGAATCCGGCTGAAGCGGAATTTCAATAGCCGTTCCTTTATAAGAAACTTGAAGATTCTCACGTTCGAGCGTGACGCGAAACCTTGCCATCTCGGGAAATTCACGCTGCGATAGAAATTTATTCTTTTCATCGACAAGCATTCGTCTCCGGTCGAATTCTAACCCGCGATTTGTGATTAAAGC
Organism: Acidobacteriota bacterium; assembly: GCA_025463125.1. Classification (GTDB taxonomy): domain Bacteria; phylum Acidobacteriota; class Blastocatellia; order Pyrinomonadales; family Pyrinomonadaceae; genus SXVE01. Next base: position 21,186 of record JAOAPX010000152.1, read on the forward strand.
CGATTTTGCGGCTACCGCGCCCAAAGATTTAACAGGATAGAAATTTAATTCGGATAAAAACATAAAACTTGACAATAAGCTTATCAGATTTTCTAAAATATCGAATTCACGCTTGACAGTTTAAACGGTGTTTTCTATACTAGCACTCTCGAGCTATGACTGCTAAGATTTTATTTTTTATATGAGTTCGAGTTGTTATCTTAAACTTTTTATCAAATTACCTAGAAGGAGTAAAAAAAGAAATGGCTACTAAAATCAAACCGTTACATGATCGTGTGATTATTCGTCGAATCGAAGACACAACCAATCAAACAGCAGGCGGATTGTTCATCCCCGATTCAGCAAAAGAAAAACCTCAAGAAGGCGAAGTGATCGCTGCCGGTGAAGGAAAATACAAAGAAGACGGCTCGCGCCAGACTCTGGACGTAAAAGAAGGCGACCGCATTCTTTTCGGTAAATACAGCGGCTCGGAAATCAAAATCGACGGTGAAGAACTGTTGATTATGCGCGAAGACGAAATTCTCGGCATTATCGAACGCGCCGGAGCATCGGCTCAATAAATACAAAAAGCGGTGAGCCGAGAGCAGCTTCACGTCTGCCTTCCGGCTTCTGACTTCTATCAAAACAAATTATTAGTTAGGAGATTATAAAAAAATGGCAAAACAAGTTATTCATGGTGAAGAATCACGCGCCGCAATTTTGCGCGGAGTTAACCAACTCGCCGACGCGGTAAAAGTTACTTTAGGTCCGAAGGGTCGCAACGTCGTTATCGACAAAAAATTCGGCTCGCCGACGATCACGAAAGACGGCGTTACGGTCGCAAAAGAAATTGAATTAAAAGACAACCTCGAAAATATGGGCGCGCAGATGGTTCGCGAAGTAGCCAGCAAAACCAGCGATGTCGCCGGCGACGGAACGACCACCGCTACGGTTTTAGCACAGGCGATTTTCAAAGAAGGCGTTCGCACGGTTGCAGCCGGCGCAAACCCGATGGCTCTTAAACGCGGAATCGACAAAGCGGTCACAATGGTAGTCGAAGAAATAAAACGTTTATCAAAACCGATTTCCGGCGACGTCATCGCTCAAGTCGGTACGGTTTCGGCAAACGGCGACACGAAAATCGGCGAAATCATCGCCGAAGCGATGAACAAAGTCGGCAAAGACGGCGTTATCACGGTCGAAGAATCGCGCACGATGGATACGACGCTCGAAGTCGTTGACGGTATGCAGTTTGATCGCGGTTATCTTTCGCCTTATTTCGTCACCGATGCCGACCGCATGGAAGCCGTTTTAGACGAGCCCGTCATCCTTATCAACGAAAAGAAAGTCTCCAATATGCGCGACCTTCTGCCGATTCTCGAGCAGGTTGCTAAAATGGGACGCCCGCTTTTGATTATCGCTGAAGACGTCGAAGGCGAAGCTCTGGCGACATTGGTCGTCAACAAACTGCGCGGAACATTGAACGTCGCTGCCGTTAAAGCTCCGGGCTTCGGCGATCGCCGCAAAGCGATGCTCGAAGACATCGCGATTTTGACGGGCGGAAAAGTCATCAGCGAAGACCTCGGCATCAAGCTCGATTCGATCACGGTTGACGATTTAGGCAAAGCTAAACGCGTGACGATCGACAAAGACAACACGACGATCGTAGACGGTCAGGGCAACACCGGTGCGGTTGAAGGACGTGTTAAAACGATCCGCAACCAGGTCGAAGAAACAACTTCGGATTACGACCGCGAAAAATTGCAGGAACGTCTGGCTAAATTAGTCGGCGGCGTTGCGGTTATCAAAGTCGGCGCGGCGACCGAAACCGAAATGAAAGAGAAAAAAGCTCGCGTCGAAGATGCGATGCACGCCACACGCGCGGCGGTTGAAGAAGGAATCGTTCCCGGCGGCGGCGTAACGTTGGTTCGCGCAGCGAAGGTTCTCGATTCATACAAAGTAGAAGAAGGCGGCGATGCCGACGAGCAAATCGGCGTCAACATCATCAAACGCGCTCTCGAAGAACCGCTTCGCCAGATTGTCGGCAACGCGGGTAAAGAAGGCGCCGTTATCGTTGAAAGAATCCGCGCTGAAAATAGCGAAACCTACGGCTTCAACGCGGCAACCGAAACTTTTGAAGATCTGGTGGCTGCGGGCGTTATCGACCCGGCTAAAGTTACCAGAACCGCCTTGCAAAATGCGGCTTCAATCGCCGGATTAATGCTGACCACAGAAGCAATGATCGCCGATTCGCCGGATGATAAAGGCGGAGATATGGGCGGCATGCCGGGCGGCATGGGCGGCATGGGAATGGGAATGTAATCTGAGATTTCAGACTACGAACTTAAAACCCCAAAACAGAAAAAAGACTTGTCCGGCAACGGTCAGGTCTTTTTCTATTTTAAATCTCTAAATACAAACAAAAAGCAAGTCATAATCAAATTGTTTTGTTGATGTTTTTCGCAAAAAAGCTGTCAACCGGTTTGAAAAAACTTGCATCTAACAGTGCTGTAAACTTAAAATATTGCTCATATTTTCGTACATTCTTTTAATTTATTGTTTTTACAGTAAATTTTGATTTTTCAAATAATTCCCATCTTTATCCTTAAACAGTTGAAAACGTCTGTTTTCTAATTTTAAGTATTTTTTCTTTTTATAAAGTTTCTTTTTATAAAGATTGTATTCTGAAATCATAAAATAATTGTTAATTTAAGTATTTTGCTTTGCCCGGCAAATACGTTGAAGTTTTAACAGGTAAATTTCTGAAGAAGAACGGAAATTTCATACTCAAACCGAAAATCATGAAAAAAGTTTCCTTAATTTTTGTAGTTGCGTTAGTTTGTGCAGTTTTCGCCAATTCTTTTTTAAGCGGCACGAGCGCTCAGACAGCTTTGGAAATCGAACCGCAAGTGGAAAATCAGCGGCAGAACGAAAACAAAAAGCAAAGAAAATTTGCAGAGTTGATTGATTCGGCACAGCAAACCGGCGGCGTTCGCGTTATTGTCGGCTTGAAAATGCCATTCCGACCGGAAGGCAAATTAAACTTTGCCGATAAACTTAAACAGCGGCAAGCTATCGAGCAAAAACAGGAAAGCTTTTTCACGCATCATCAATCGAAACGCCTTGAAAAACTAAAACAATTTAAGACTATTCCGTTTGTCGCTTTTGAAACCGATGCCCCCGCGCTCGAGCAATTGAAAAGCGATCCGCAAATTATAAGCATCGAAGAAGACGAATTGTCGCCGCCGATGCTTGCGGAAAGCACCATGCAGGTCGGCGCCACAAAAGCCTGGGAAAGCGGATTTTCCGGCGCCGGGCAAACTATCGCGATCATCGATACCGGGGTCGATAAAAATCATCCTTTTTTAAGCGGAAAAGTCGTGTCCGAAGGATGTTATTCGTCGAATTACCAAAACGCGACCAGCCTCTGCCCGAACGGCGTCACCGAATCAACCGAACCGGACTCGGCATTAAACTGCCCGACCACATTAAACGGCTGCGCTCACGGCACGCACGTTGCGGGAATCGCCGCCGGACGCGGACCTAATATGAGCGGCGTGGCAAAAGACGCGAACCTTATCGCTTTCCAGGTTTTCTCAAAAGTTAATGACGCGGAAGACTGCGGTTCTACGCCGGCACCGTGTATTTTGACTTATGTTTCCGATCAGATTAAGGCGCTTGAAAGAGTTTTGGCGTTAAGTAATTCGATGCGCATTGCCGCCGTTAATATGAGCCTCGGAGGCGGACAATATGCGGCGAGCTGCGACGCGACGCAGGTCGCGCGAAAGGCGGCGATTGACAATTTGCGTTCAGCCGGTATTGCGACGATCGCAGCTTCCGGCAACAGCAGTTATTCAAGCGCAATGGGCGCTCCCGCCTGCATTTCATCGACGGTCAGCGTCGGTGCGGTCGAAGACGGCAGTCCCGGAACGACCTTTGACTTTGTTCCGAATTTTTCAAACGCATCGGCTAATTTAAGTTTGCTCGCGCCCGGTCGCTGGATCACTTCATCGGTACCGAACGGCGGATTCAGCAATTACTCGGGCACCTCGATGGCGACGCCGCACGTCGCCGGAGCGTTTGCGGTTCTCAAGCAGCGTGCTCCGGATGCTTCGGTCACTAAAATTTTAACGGCTTTAACGACGAGCGGTTTGTATGTTACAGACGTGCGAAACAATCTCGCAAAACCGAGAATTAGAATCGCCGAAGCTTTGCGCGCTCTCGATAAAAAACCGGCTTTCGATTATGACGGCGACGGAAAATCCGATATGGCTGTTTTTCGCGCCACAAATAATATCTGGTATATCCAGAACAGCGCGAACAATTCATTTGATTTCAAACAATTCGGTTTAAGCGGCGATTTGGTAGCGCCGGCTGATTTCGACGGCGACGGGAAAACCGATGTTTCGATTTTCCGCCCGGCAACAGGCGTCTGGTATCGCCTGGACAGCTCAAACGGTAATTTTTCTGCCATCAATTTCGGCACAACCGGCGATCTGCCCGTTCCGGCGGATTATGACGGCGACGGGCGAGCCGATCCGGCGATTTACCGTCCGGTAACCGGAACCTGGTGGATTCTGCAAAGCGGCAGCGGCGCGGTTAAGACTCAAAACTTCGGTTTAGCCGAAGACAAGCCGACGATTGGAGATTTCGACGGCGACAGTAAATCCGATATCGCCGTCTGGCGTCCATCGACGGGAACCTGGTACCGCATTAACAGCAGCAACAATACTTTGTTTATTCAGCCTTTCGGCATCTCTACGGACAAACCGGTTTCCGCCGATTACGACGGTGACGGTAAAACCGATATTGCCGTATTTCGCCCGTCAGAAGGCAACTGGTACCGCATCAACAGCTTGATGAATTCTCTTGAAGTGACAAGCTTCGGTTTAGCCGAAGACAGCCCTGTCTCAGCCGATTACGACGGCGACGGGCGCGCCGACATCGCTGTCTTTCGTCCTTCGGACGGCGTATGGTATTTGCTCCGTTCGGCGCAGGGCTTTACGGCGAGCCAGTTCGGATTAAGCGGAGACGTTCCTTCGCCAAACGCTTTTATTCGTTAATTAACTTTTGTATTTTTTGTATTTAAGGTGCAAAAGGCTTTGTTTTGAACAAAGCCTTTTTTGTTTTTAGACAATTTGTTCGCCGGCAAACTCCTGTATTTTCGGCGAGTTTTCGTCGGTTTTCTTCTCCTCGCGAATATTTGCAAGCTCCGCAGCGGAGATAATTTTCTCCGACGCGGCGTGAACGGCGGCGAATTCCGTATCCGGCGCAAGCACCAATTGACAGCCCGTATCCTTTATTTCGTCAATTAATTTATCGATCGAAGCGATGCGCTCCGGCTTTAGATTTATGTTTCGGATGTAAACGGTTTTTATCCGCTGCGGATATTTTTTGACGACTTCGCTGTAAATTTCCGGGTCTTGTTCGCCGCTGTCGCCGATTAATATAAAAGGCAGATGCGGATAAGTGTTCAAAACGCTTTCGATGTTGTTAAGTTTATGAGTTTTATGGTCGCCGGACGAAAAAATCGTGTGATTGCCGAAATCTTTCAAAAAAAGCGGTCCGGTCGGAATATCCTGTATTCTTAAAAACTCTGTAAGCAGCGGGTACAAATTCCAGGGGCTGCTTGAAACATAAAAAATCGGGTTATTTTCCGCGCCGGTCAAACCCTTTTGCAGCGCTTTATAAAAAGCCGCGACGCCTTTAAAAGGCATTCTTGTGTGTTCGTTCAAAAGCGCGACGGTTAGAAACATCTTGATTTTATTGGTAACGTTCGTCGTTAGAACCGTATCATCGAGGTCGCTGATAACGCCGAAACGCGCGGTTTCGGGCGGAACCAAAACTCGACCGACAGTTTCAGCCATCTGCCCGTTTGCGAGCAAAGGCTCCTGCAAACTCAGTTTAATTTCGCGGAAAGGCGAATCGGAAATTTCCGCCGCGCTCATTTCCAAATAGAAATAACCTTCTTTATCGGTGAAGACTTCCGTTTCAGCGTTTCCGAAAACGGCGCGAATCCGCGCGCCGGAGACTTCATCGGTTTCAAAGCGTTTGTATAAATTAACCAGATTTTGCAGTTTGCCGTCGTTTTGATTTGTGACAATATCGCCATCATCTTCCAGAACGCGACCGCTCATCCAGAATTTTTCGCGCGTGCCGTAACCTGTAAACGGTATTATCTTTAAAGGATTTTCCGTTCCCTTAATCCTTTTCAATCTTGACCTGAAACCGTCTGACAAATTATCTATATCTTCAAATAAATTTTCTATTTTTGCTTTCCAATCTCTCATAAATCTATGTTTATAAGCATTTTATACAAACTCCTGCGATTATAAAAATAATCTGTTTTAGCTGCGCCCGCCCGATCCGCACACCTTGCCGGCTCAAGCGCTTTCGCTGAGTTTGTAAAACGCTTCTTCTCATTCAATTTTTCCCGCAATTTATTGTTAAAACAAAATCGTTCATTTATACTTTAAGTCTTGCTGTGCAAGTCTAAATTTCAATTTCAGGGAGGGATGTTTTTATGGCAGACGAAGGTAAACGATGCGGACACGACGGGTGTTTATGCGCAACAACGGGCGATTCGGAATATTGCAGTCCTTATTGCGAAGATGCGGCAGATCAGGATCTGACCGAAATTCGCTGCGACTGCGGTCATCCCGGCTGCTCCGCTTAACACGGATTTCAATTTTTAATAAATAAAGGCTTCACAAAAAAATGAAGCCTTTATTTATTTACACGAAACGCCGTTCCCGTTTTCACAGGCGGTTACGCTTTTATATTTGTCACTGAATAAATCAAATGGATGTTTTGCGATGAGCGAAAATTCTTAACAAACCGTTAATAGCCAGATGCAAAACCATATAAGCGACGATTGCGATAATAATCGGCAGAGCCAATGTAAAACCGTCTTTCGAAGGGCTCGGAACGATACCCGAAAAAGGCGCGTAGAAAATGCCGGTTACGCTTTTGATAAATTTTACAAAGCCCGCGCTTTCGCGAGCCGCAAAAAGTTCGAGTAAAAGCCGTATCGCCAGAAGCCCGTAAATAACGAAAAAGATATAATCGACCACCTGCGAAACTCTGGCTAGAGCGCGCCCGCGCCCGACTTCCCTTTCCGTTTCCGCGACTTCTTCAACCGCTTTATGACGCATATTAGCCGCGATATTTTCCACTCGCGCCGCCTGTGAAACGGTCGGCGCGCCGGCATTTGCGGCGATTTCGGCATCGACATCGGCTTGAACCGTCGATTTTACGGTTTCGTAATTAATCGCTCTCTGAGCTTCATCCTGTGCTAATTTATTGTCAACCATTGATATTCGCCTTTTCTTTTACATCGTTTTTCGCTTCTTCGCGTCCCTGCGGAGTGTCTTTCGAAGCGGATCTTCCGGCGATGTCTCTTTCGTCGGCATCTCCTTCGGTTTCGTCGCCGCGCCTGATTTGACGCTGAATCTCATTTTCATCGATCTGGCTGCCTTCATCGGACAATTCCTTAACGTTCCACCCTTCTCTCTGACCTTCAGCGCTTCCGCGGCTGACGCCGTCTCTCGGATCGTCTTCAAGCGATTGCGAATCCTGAACTTCTTCGTGCATAATTCCTCCGAAAACTACTGAATATTTCCGCGAAAAAAAATATTTACTTTCTAAAACATTTCTTCCGCAAACAATGAGTCAAATGTCGTGCCAATATTAAATGCATTAAATATATACACTTAAATTACAATTTCCCATACCTGTTTCGCTCTTTTCGTTAAAGTAAAAAAAGGAGTGAATATAAAACTCACTCCTTATAAAAGCTCCAGTCTTTCGGATTTACCGAATGTTATTCGGAGCCGAAGCTGTAATACCAAACTCCGAACCTTGTCCGAGTTCGATATTGTCACGCCCCTGCAGAATCACCGTGCCTGCGCCGGCGCCTGCACCGACAGCGGCACCGATCGCCGCGCCCTGACCGCCACCGGCGATTGCACCGATGATCGCGCCGAGAGCAGCGCCGATTCCCGCTCGAGTTACGGTTTTCGTAGTTTGATTACTGTCGCGAACGGTTCCTTCATTATTGACCTGAACGTTGTCGCCGTTGGCGGCGCGAACCGAGTCGATAAATCCGGCGAAACGATAAGTTTGACCGTTTGTTAAACGAATCGTATCAAATTCCATCGAAAGATTGGCACGACCCGAAACCCGTCCCGATTGATTTGTGTTGGCAATTCGCCCTTCGATAATCGCGCCGCGAAACTGCGAAGGTGAAGTTACTTCCAGTTGGAAGCGATCACCGTTCTGGCTGACCTTGGTATCGATCGCGTTGCGAAGAACCGCTGTGATTTTCGTGTTGTTCTGAACTACGAAATCATTTAAGTTTCCGGTTCCGCTATTTACATTGCCGTTATCATTGCCGCTCCAGTTTCCGTTATTGGTAACGTTTGACCATTGAGCGACGTTATCGGTTTTGTCGTAAACGCTGACTGCCGTTACGGCTGTATTCGTATTTTCCAGATAAACTCGTCGCGAAACGCGCAATTGCCCGTTGCTGAGCGGCGTAAAGCTGACGAAAAAGTCATTCATCCGATCGCCCTCGTAATTGATTGTTACATCGTTTGAGGTAGCCGAGACGCGCGTGTTGACCACTCGACCGTTAGGGCTTGTTTCCGAACGCTGAACGTTGTCGGCGGCAAATGAAACCTGCGGCGACATTGAAGAAGCAAGCGATACTTGCTGACCGCGTTTTTCAAGAACAAGCATATCAGGCGGCGTTAAGCGACGCTCGAGGGTTCCGCGAACGCGATCTTGCTGATTGACGTTTATGCGCCCGCTGGTCAACGCGCGGTTGACGATATCACTTACATTATCGCTCTGGCTGACGTTTAATCTGTAAGTTCCGGTTAAACGCGTGTCGATATTGCCCGCTACCGGGAAAGTTCTATTGTTCCAATCCCAGCTGACGCGGTAATTGCCGGCTAAAGTGTTCAAATCGCTGCGCAGAAGATTCCACTGGCGCTGAACTGACGGGCTTAAACGATTTGTGCGAATAAAGCTGTCGATAACCGAAGCGCGCTGAAGCACTTCTTCGACATCCGCCGAAACCGAATCGCGCTCGTCGAAATTGCGGCGCAGACTGTCGGTAGCATTTTCAAAATCGGTTACGTACTGAGCGATATTTTCATCGAATCTCGTACCGTTTCGATTGCTTCTATTAAGCACCGTGTCTACATCGCGCCGGAAAACGTCTGTTCTCTGTTCTATTCGCGCGAGTAAACTTTGCACTGAAGCGTCGGAAACCATATACGGTCTGGTAACGACCGGAGCTGTAGGCGTGTTTCTGTTATACGGAGCCGTAGCTCTGCCATTCCATGTCCACGTAACGCGGTAATAGCCGGCTAATGTATTCAAATCATTTCTGATAAGGTTCCATTGATTTTGCGCCTGCACCGAAACGCGGTTATTGCGCATATACTCGTTAATGAACAAAGCCCTGTCGAGGATTTCCTGCACATCGGCAGCCGTCGAATTTCGCGAAGAAAAATTATTTCTCAACCGATCCGTAGCATTCTCAAAGTCGGTAACGAATTCCGTAATATTTTCTTCAAATCTGCTGCCGTCAACGCGGCTGTTATCCAGAGATCGATCTACCTCGCGACGGAAATTGTCGGTTCTGGTTTCCAATCTGGACAGAAGCGTTTGCATCTGATTATTAGTTACACGATATGGATTTACCTGTGCTGAAGTTTCCCTTGCTGTCGTGAAAACGAAGGCTAGTAGCGCCATTGTAAAAAAGCTGTATATTTTTGTTCTCATTGTAATTTCTCCCTTGATCATCGAAATGTTTTGCAAGATAGGGAAAGCATTTTAAACATCTCGCAGTGTCACTTCTATACGAGCTTGCAATCATCGTGCCAGAAATCTCTCTTTTTTTTAATTAAGCTCGTAATTACGCTTGATATCATTAATCTTACAAAGATTTAGCGGTCGCCCTTAATTATTTTATTTGTAATAAAGCCGTACAAGTCAGACGCTTCTGCGAACCGGAAACTTAACCATAAAGGTTGAACCCTTACCTTTTCCATCACTGTCGGCGCTGATTTTGCCGCGATGCAGATTCACGATGTGCTTTGAGATTGTCAAGCCGAGTCCGAGACCGCCGTAGTCGCGTATATTCGGATTATCGGCTTGTTTATAGCGCTCAAAAACATACGGCAAAAATTCCCGGCTGATGCCTCTGCCGTCGTCTTTGACGATCATCTGAACATCGCCGTTCAATTCGCTCACGCTCGTCTCGATTTTTCCGCCGCTTTGCGTAAACTTCACGGCATTGGTCAATAAATTCTGAATAACTATTTTTATTTTTTCCTTGTCGCCGTAAATCAAATGATGATCCAGCTGATTGAATTTCGATAAAGTGATGTTTTTCTCTTTTGCAAGCGGTTCTATCTGAGAAATCGTCTCTTCAAATAATTCCGAGAAATCGACGTCTTCGACCTTTAAAACACTTTTACCCGAAATTATCTCCGAGTAATTAAGCAGTTGTTCGACGAGTCTCGCCTGCGAGCGCAAATTTTTATCGATCTTCTGCAAAGCAAGTTCCTTTGTGCCGCGCGACAGTTCGTGCGTTCTTAAAATTCTCGCCCAGCCGGCAATCGCGTTTAGAGGCGTTTTCAGCTCGTGCGAGATTATAGAAATGAATTCGTCTTTGGAGGTATTGGCTTCTTCTGCGATTTGTCTTGCCTGGCGCTCGTTTTCCAGCAAAATTTCTCTTTGTTTCTGCATTTCCAGAAGCTCGCCGGCGGTTTTCTGCGCTTTTGCGCGCGAAGCCGCTTCCCAGTAAGTCATACCGAAAAGCAGGAAACTGAAGGCGAAACCGCACAAAAGAATCAGCGGCGTCCAGCCGACGCTCGATTGCTCCGTAAAAATCGGCAGAGTATTGTATTGCAGTATCCATTTTCTGCCGATTATTTCTATGCTGTTTTGCGCTTCGTGTTTTTCTTCCGTTATATTTGCAAAGTTCAGCGGAACGGAATTATTACTTTCTTTATAAGCCAGAAGATTTTGCTCGCTTACCTCGCCGTCAAAAACCTTGAAACGAATGTCCTGTTCGGGAATTGTTTCATAAACGTCATTAAAAAAATTGTTGGCTTTTAAGGCGATAAAGACAAAGCCCAGCAAATCGCCTTTAAATTGCCTGCTTGAAGCGGAAATCTCGCTTTTTTTATAAACGGGCAGAAAAATCACGAAACCTTCCTGTCCGCCGCTTTTCCCGTCACCGGCGAAAACCACTTTTGAGCTTGCCGCCGCCTCGCCGGTTTCTTCGGCGCGCCGCATCGCTTCGCGGTAATGCGGCTGCGTCGTCATATCGAAACCGATAATTTTTTTATTGTGATCCTCAAACGGTTCGATATAAACCACAATTTGACCACTGCCCGTTTCGTTTGGCGGATAGATTTTGAAATCGCTAAAACCGTCGGCGTTCATACGCTTGTTTAAAGCTTCATAATCCTGAGTTTTAACGGTTTGGGCAAAACCCATTCCCTGTACGCCCGAATCGTGATTTTGAAGATTAAGATAACTTACATACTCGGAAAATTTACCGTGGGTCAATTCCGGCGCGGTCTCAATAAAGCCTTTGCTGCCTTTCAGCAAAGCCACGTATAAATTTATTTTGCTTTCAATCGACGATTCGAGAAGACTGATGTGATTGCTGAATCTGATTGTATCCTTGCTTTTCGCGCTCTTAAAAAAATTGTAAGTAACACCGACAGTCAGCAGTATCAACACGGCTAGAACCAAATATGAGAGATTGAAAATTTGCGAGTCTTTCTCCTTGTTAAAATTTTCGATTGGATCCGACATGGCTGCACCGCTTATTTTCCTGAAACTATTGCAAAACAATTTTTGTTTAATTAGCGTTTATGCAATGATTATGCCTCTAAGCGCTGGTATAGCCTGATAAAGGGTTTAACCGCTGTAAACTTTAGCAGTCAGATATTATTCGAGTATTTCCGGTATGATATTTCGTATCAATTGCTTACAGCTTTTTTCCTCGTTATATTACAAATTATTTTTTATTTAGTATTAAACGTCGTAAAAGCATTCAAATTACGCGTTTCTTTAATCTGGCATTGAATTTGCAAAATAAAATTGAAAAATGATTGTTTTACAAAATTTTATTCACAAAAGGAGTCAGAAATATGGCTGAAGAAAACGGAACAGGAAATAATTTGATTTGGGCGATCGCAATGATTATTATCGTTGCGATTATTGCCGGAGCTGTATATTTTGTTGCCTTAAAAGGCGATACTAAACCTGATAAAATAGATATTAATGTCAGCGCTCCGAGCGGTTCGACAAGATAATTCAAATATTTATATTAAACAGAAAAGGCGTTCTCATAAAAAAGAACGCCTTTTCTGTTTTTCCGTTGTTTTCCATCAAACGATTATAATCTTTCGTCGATATTGTGCCTTTTAATCATTCCGTAAAGTCTCGGACGATAAAGCCCTAAAAGATTAGCCGCAGCCTGCTTGTTGCCTTTGGTTCTTTTCAGCGCCGCCATTACCACGACATTTTCGATTTCGTTAAAGACGTCCTTTTGTTCGCTTCCGTCAACCGGATCGGGCAGTCTTTCAACGATAAATTTACCGACTTCTTCAAAAAGCTCTTCATCCGATAAATTCTGTTTACCGAGCAGGCTTCCGCCGTTGGACGAGCCGGCGGCGGCGGCAACGAAAGATTCCACACCGGAAGTTTTATCGCGTTCCGGTATATCTCTTTTAATGTCTGCGAAAGAAATCGTATTGTCGAGATTTTTCGGTATATCTAAATTGTTGATTTTGCCGCCTTTGCTCAAAAGAATCGCCCGCTCGATGACGTGCTGCAGCTCGCGCACGTTGCCGCGCCAGTTGTAATTGAGCATTTGATCATAAGCGTGCTGCGAAAATTCGGGATTTTCGCGTTTATATTTATCGGCGTAAATATGCAGAAAATGTTCTGCGAGCATCGGCACGTCTTCCATTCTTTCGCGAAGCGGCGGAATTTTTATTTCGATCGTGTTTATACGGTAATATAAATCTTCGCGTAAATTTCCGTCCTGAATAGCGTCAAAGGGATTCCTGTTTGTCGCGGAAATCAAGCGAAAATCCACTTCCTGCGGCTTATCGCTGCCGACGCGGTAATAAATTTTTTCCTGCAAAACCCTGAGCAGCTTCGGCTGCAGATCGACCGGCATTTCACCGATTTCGTCGAGCAGAATGCTTCCGCCGTTCGCCTGCCCGATAAATCCGACTTTATCGTTGACGGCGCCCGTAAAAGAACCTTTGATATGCCCGAACAATTGCGATTCGATCAAATCTTTCGGCAGCGCCGAACAGTTTACTTTGACAAAAGGTTTTTTCGAACGATGGCTTTTATAATGAATTGCGTTGGCGATTACTTCTTTACCCGTTCCGGATTCTCCGAGAATCAATATATTGGCGTCGGATTCGGCGACGCTGTCAATGATTTCAAAAATATTCTGCATCGAACGGCTGCCGCCGATAATGCCTTCGTATGATGTACGGCTGGAAAGCTTGTTTCTCAATTCCCTGATTTCCGCCGCCTGCTGTTTTCTTTCAACCGCTTTTTCTATTAAAAGAAAAAGTTCATCAAATTCGACGGGTTTTTCAATAAAATGAAACGCACCGGCTTTCGTTGCTTCAATTACTTTTTCCGTCGAGCCAAAGCCCGTAATCATTATAATTTCCGTTTCCGGAGCGATTTCTTTTAAACGACGAACCATTTCAATGCCGTTAATATCAGGCAAATTTAAATCTGTCAGGATAATGTCAAATTCATTTTCCTGTACAAAACTCAGCCCTTTTGCGCCGCAATCAGCCGTTGTCGTCGCAAAGCTTTCAGCCTCGAGCTGAAACTTCAAAAGATCGAGCGTTGTTTTGTCATCATCGATAACCAGTGCTTTATATGTCATAATTATTTGTAATTTATTGTATCAAAAATAGACAATACCCAAAACATCTCAGGTTTAACAATCAATTACCGTCTAAGTTAGAAAAAAAGAGGCAAGTTCCCCTTAACTTACCTCTTTCGAGCGTTCACTCTCCCCGGATACCGTAAAATAAATAAAAAATGAAACAGATTAAAAATTCGGAAGTTATAAAACAATTGCCTGCCTTAAACATTTAGTAAAATTAACCCAAATCCCCCAATTATAAATACAGCCAACTTCTATGCCCAACTAATTTGCAACGAGTGTGCCGAAACAGCTAACTTACGTTTTTGCTTAAAGTTACGGCAAGAGGATATTTTCCATCCAACAAATACCGTACTATAATAATACATAAAAATCTCTTTTTTATAAGTGTATTATCTCTAATCATTTACAGCTAAGATTTAGACTTTAAAGAATATTTATCATCCGGCGAGTTTTATTTCGTTCGGCGGAAGATTCCCCGTCTGAACCTGTGCAGGTCTTGTACTGAATTGATACTAATTTTTATATTAATTATTTTGCGGATTAGAGTAATTATATGTAAATACTGGGCTTAATGGAGTTCAGTCAATTGGCACACTAATTGAATTAAAGGTTTTCACCAATGCTTTGAAAGCAAAATTTGACAAGAGGGTGAAAACAGATGTTAGAAACTTTAATTATTATTTTACTTGTTTTGTGGCTATTAGGACTAATAGCGGGTCCTGCATCGCTGGGCGGATGGATTCATCTTTTATTATTAGTCGCTTTAGCTGTATTTGTAATCAGATTAGTTAGCGGCAGAAGAGTTGTGTAACTTATAAATTGAACGGCAACAGATTTTTGCAGTTAATCCTTTTTTGCCAAACATACCTCGCTTTTGATTAAATCAAAACGAGGTATTTCTGCTTGTAAAATTTTAAATAATTTTCTACAAAAGTTGAAAATATTTTGCTCGTGTAATCAAATCTATTATATGAATACAAATTTCGATTATAACCCTACCCCGAACTCTCAACCGATTTTCAATTTTAACGAGCAGATAAAATCTATCTTTACAGAGATATTTGCTTTTTTCGGGACGGTTAACAAACAAGGGTATTTATTAAATTTAAGCGGCAATATTTTAGAAAAGACCAATTTAAATGCAAAATTATTAATTGGTCAGAAGTTTTCCGAGACGGTTTTCTGGCAATCTTCGGAACATACTTCCAGGATTCTTGACCAGGCGATAGAAGAAGCAGCCATGGGAAAGCCCGTAAAATCTCTGCTTAATTTCAGAATCAGTTCCGACAACAAACTAATAATCGAATTGCATCTTTATCCTTCGCCGGAAAACGCGCCGGAAATCTTTTTCTGCGCCTATGACGTTACCGAACGCGAACGCGAAGTCGAATACCATAAACAGCGCAGCGAGCAATTGCTTTACGCCGCCGAAAGCGCCGACATCGGTTTATGGTCGTGGGATTTAACGGATAACACGTTTTATTCGACGCCGAAATGCAACGAGTTTTTCGAAACGAAAGCGTACGAACCGCTGATGTACGAATCATTTGTCGGCATCGTTCACCCGGAAGACCGCGAGCGCGTCGAAGAGGTTTTGCAGAATTCGCAATCGACCGGGACAGAATTTAACGAGCAATTCAGAGTTGTTTATTCAAACGGCAATACCGAATGGATTTCAGCGCGCGGAAAAACCTTTCTTGACGCCGAAGGCGAACCGAATAAAACGATGGGCGTCGTTCGTAAAATCACCGAACAAAAAATTGCCGAAGAAGACCTTTCGAGAGTTTACGACCGCGAGAAAAAAGCGCGCGACGAAGCCGAAGACGCCAATCGCGCCAAAGATTTTTTTCTCGCCTTTGTGTCCCACGAACTTCGCTCGCCGCTAAACGCGATTTTGGGTTGGTCGAAAATTCTTTTGACGAAAAAAGTGGACGAAGAAACGCAAACCAGTGCGCTCGAAACGATCGAACGAAGCGCTCGCGCGCAAGCACAGCTCATCAACGATCTGGTCGATTCGGCGCGCATTACTTCGGGCAAGCTGCGGCTCGAATTTCATCCGGTTAACTTATACGAAATCGTAAAAACCGTTTTCCATTCACAAAAACCGTCGGCTGAAGGGAAAAACATTAATCTTCAGTTTGATTATACAAGCGAGGAAATACCGGTTTTTGCCGACGCGGGACGGCTGCAGCAAGTTTTTAATAACTTAATTTCCAATGCTTTAAAGTTTACGCCCGAAGGCGGAATGATTTCCGTTCGCGCCGAAACGCAAAATGAATTCGCGAAAGTGACGGTCAATGATAACGGGCAAGGAATCAGCCCGGAATCGCTGCCGAATATTTTTCGTCAATTTTCGCAGGGCAACGAATCGGATTTACGCGATCGCGGCGGACTCGGTTTAGGATTGTCAATTGTGAAAATTCTGGTCGAAAAACATAACGGAAAAGTGCAAGCCGACAGCGCGGGCGTCGGTAAGGGATCGTCCTTTACCGTTTTCTTACCGTTATACAAGGAAAATCGAGCGAATTCTGACGACCGCGAAAGCGAAACCGAACAAAGCAATGAAAAACCTTTGCGCAAAGTTAAAATTCTGCTTGTAGAAGACGATGAAGATTCGCGCGAAGTTTTGGCGCTTTTCCTCGAACAGTGCGGCGCGCTGGTAATAAGCGCCGATTCGACAAAAGCCGCGATGAGATTGCTGGAAACTTCCGTAAATGATCTGCCTGATGTAATTATTTCCGATCTGGCGATGCCGGATGAAGACGGTTATTCATTTATCAGCCGGATTCGCAAATTGCCGCAAAAAGACGGCGGAGAAATTTCCGCGATCGCTCTCAGCGCATTTGCGACAAAAGAAAATAAAGAAAAAGCTTTCGAGCTTGGATTTCAAAAATACAACACGAAACCGTTCGAGCCGGATTTATTGATTCAGGAAATCTTATCGCTCGTTAAAAAATAAAATTAAAAAGGCGGATATTTATTCCGCCTTTTTAATTTTACAAAAATCGAAGATCAATCTTTCAAACGTCTTGCTTTTTCAACCAGAGTTAAAAATTCGCCGCGATAATTCTGTAAATCCTCGCCGGTCGAATTACGCGCTAAATGAGTGATATTTTCAAAATTCGCAGTTCCTTTATAGCGCGAATCGCGCAAAAGCAGCCCGAATTCGGCGACTGCCGCGGCAAAGCGTAAATTGTCGGAAGCCGCTTCAATCGGGTTGTTTTTATCCAGAACGCCCATCGTCAAAAGCTTGCTTTGATCTTCATCAAGCTCTTTATACCTGAGTTTTACGGTCAAAAGCTCTTCGTTAAAAGTGGTCTCCGATGGAGCGAATTTTGAGTATTTCAGCGCGACGCCGCCGTTTTCCACTTTTTCGCCAGCCGGAACTATTTCATACAAAGCCGTGACAGAATGTCCCGCGCCGATTTCGCCCGCGTCTTT
Source organism: Acidobacteriota bacterium (assembly GCA_025463125.1). GTDB lineage: Bacteria > Acidobacteriota > Blastocatellia > Pyrinomonadales > Pyrinomonadaceae > SXVE01. Next base: position 38,566 of record JAOAPX010000152.1, read on the forward strand.
TTTATCGTCGCTAAAATCGCGATCAGCCAGCAGACGGTTTTCATAGCCGATGAGCCGGTAGCCTGCAACTTTTTTCGGATTGAATTCGACCTGAATTTTCACGTCCTTAGCGATTGTGTAAAGCGTTCCGGCGATTTGCCGCCCGAGAGCTTTTCCGGCTTCTTCAGCCGAATCTATATACGCGTAATTTCCGTTTCCTTTATCGGCGAGCTTTTCCATCATCGAATCGTTCGTGTTTCCGGTGCCGAAGCCGAGAACCGACAGATATACGCCGCTTCGACGTTTTGTTTCGATAAGATTTACAAGCTCTGAATCGCTTGAAAGCCCGACATTGAAATCACCGTCGGTTGCGAGAATTACGCGATTGTTTCCATTTTCTATAAAGTTCTCGATCGCCGTTTTATAAGCCAGCTGAATTCCCTGTCCGCCGTTTGTCGAACCGCCTGCTTCCAAGTTTGCAAGAGCGCCGAGAATTTCCCGTTTATTGCCGGTCGAAGGCAAAACCAGACCGCCCGCACCGGCGTAGACGACAATCGCCACGCGGTCTTTCGCCGTCAATTGGTTAACCAGAATTCGCAGAGATTTCTTTAAAAGCGGCAATTTGTCCGGGTCGTTCATCGAGCCCGAAACGTCTATCAGGAAAACCAGGTTCGACGGCGGGACATTGTCGAGCGAAATCTTTTTGCCCTGCAAACCGATCTGAACGATTTTATGCTTCGAATTCCAGGGCGCGACCGCGATTTCAGTGTTTACCGAAAACGGCAGATCGCCGACCGGCTGCGGGTAATCGTATTCAAAATAATTGATTAATTCTTCGATGCGGACTGCATCTTTCGGCGGCAGTTCGCCGTCGTTCAAATACCGTCGAACATTTGCGTAAGAAGCCGTATCGACATCGATCGAAAACGTCGAGAGCGGGGCGCGCGAGCTTTCGAGAAAAGGATTTTCAGTGATTTCAGCGTATCGCTCGCCGCTCGATTTATGTTCTTCAAGCGATTCATTGGTGATTGTCGATGTATTGGATAAAGTATTTGTCGAGATTTCCCGAGCAATTGAAGCGTTCGAATTTACCCGGTAAGGATTTGTATCTGAACTCGTGCCCGAATTTATACTGCTCGAACCGCAGGCGACGCACAAGATTGAAAAGATTAATAAACCGGCGAACAATTGAATGCGAGAAATTGAGAATTGTTTCATAAAAAATTTCCTCCAAAAGAAAAATTGCAAGTTTGAAACTTGTCTGCGAACCGTCTATGCGAACAGGAACGAGCGCCGAAATTCAAACTTGCAATTTATTTTCGAAGTTTATTTTAGAAACTTATTTTAGAAACTTATTTTATTGCCTGAAACCAAAACCGGAACCGCTTGTGATTCATCGAATTCCCGCTCGGAGTTATTCGTATTCTGTTCGTTTTCGACTATCACATAAAGATTTGCACCCGGATTTATATCGCTCGACCAATCGAAAGTCTTAAAAAACGTGCTGCCGTTTTTGCAGTGAGAAGACGGCTGGAAATTGATTCTTTCGACGCCGATCAATTCAGTTTTATCAGCTTCTTTCTCGTAGAATTTTAATAAAACTTCTTTCGGTTTATCTTTACATCTGATTTCGAAACCGAACAAACCGGTTTCTGAATTAAACAAAACCTGCCGGATCTCAAGATTGTAATTTTTGTTTTTTAATTGCTCGCTTTCTTTTGATTCAAACACAGGTTCGTTAACAGATTCCGGTAATTTAAATTCAGAGAAAACAAGCAGAGAAGTTAGTGTAATGAGAGCGAAAAGCGCGAAGCCGACGACGTGTTTTTTCATGGCGTAAAATCTCCTTTTAAAAACTAGAACGATATTAAGCCAAACGCTTGCGGCGATACAAGATTTTTATGCAAATCTCGCCTCAATTAAATCGCCGCTGCGTTTTCCGAGTTTCGCCGTCAGATGCGGGTAAGTTTCGTGCTCGATTTCGTAATCTTCGATACCTAAAAACATTTCGGCTTCGGCGATCGCCGTTACAGAGCCTTCAATTTCCATAAAATCGCCGAACGGCAATTCGTCCACAACGATCTCAACCGAGCGAAAATCCCAGGTTTTTCGCCGTTTTTCATAAACTAAATTCCGCTTAAAGCCGAGATTCGCGATGATTTTTTCCAGCTCTGCGGCATTTTCGACCGCGGTTTCGTGTTCGAGCTGCCGCTTTACATCAAATTCGTTTTCAATGCGCTGCTTGAAAGTTAAAATCGTTTTATCCAGAGTTTTCCTAACGCGCAAAATCGCTCGCTTTTCGTCTAAATTTCCGCCGCCGTAAATCGTGTTTTCTTCGAAATCTTCGCCTTTGTACTCGGCTTTTATTTCAATCAAAGCGCTTAAAACAAAATGCTTTTGCTCGCCCGTTAAGCGATATTTTTTCTCAATTTCTATTGCCATAAATCGCGATCATTTTTCGTCTCTGGAAATATTCGAATTTATTTTCAACCCAGATCTTCTTTCATTATTTTAAGCCTGGCGAATCCATTTCCAGACTTCGGGAATGGTCGCCCGTTTGCCGTACATCAGCATTCCGACGCGGTAGACGCGCGCCGCGAGCCAGACGAGCGCGGCAATCGCGAGGCTGTTTATCAAAATTGAAAGCCCGATCTGCCAAATGGGCGGAGTTTCGGCGAGAATTCGAACGGGCATTGTAATCGGAGCGAAAAACGGCGCGATAGAAACCCAGAACGAAAGGCTCGAATTCGGATCGCGGATAACGGCAAAGCTGAAATAAAAGCCGATCAGCAGAAGCATTATCGGCGGAAAAGAAAACTGCCCGCCTTCCTGCACGCTCGTCACCATCGCGCCGATAAGAGCAAAGATCGAAGCGTATATAAAAAATCCGAGCAGAAAATAAATAAAAAACAGGAGAATCATCAGCGGCGTAATGTTCGGAATCGCTATGTCCATTCCGGCTGCCGTAAACATTGTCGCGCCGAATCCGGCTAAAATCACCGCCGAAATTATCCAGATCGAAAGCTGCGTAAGTCCCGCCAGACCGACGCCGACGAGCTTGCCCATCATCAGTTCGAACGGCTTTGCCGAGGAAAACAGTATTTCAGCAATCCGCGTTTCTTTTTCCTCGACGACCGCAGACATAATCATCTGCCCGTAAATCGCCAGCGTGATATAAATCATCAAACCGATAATAAACGCGGCGATAAAGCTGCTGTCGGAATCCTTCTCGTTCCCTTTTTCATCAACGCCCTTCGCTTCAAAATCAACATTCCGGCTCAACGTTTTTATTTTCGATTCATCGATCCGGGCGTCGGCGAGCCTCTGCGAGCGGACGGCTTCGTTCACCGCGTCTTTTAAGATTCTTTCGGTAACGAAATCTCCGGCTTTGCGCGAGAAAAATTCATATTTCGCGACCGGCGCGTCGAATTCTTTCGGAATCAAAAGATACGCGTCCAATTCCTTTCCAATGATTTTTTCGTTCAGCTCCCGGCGAATTTGTTCGGGCGATTTTTCGGCGCCGCTGTATTCGGCAAAAGCGAAACTCTCGCCCAATTGCTGAACGCCGCGCTGCATTTTTTCTTCTCCGGAGGCATTTATATCCGTCACGGCGTCTTTTGTCGCCTGCCGGGATTTTTCCAGTAATTTTTCCGACGCGAGACTTTCCCGTAAACGCGGCTCGATTTTTCCGGTCGGATCAACGATCGCGATTCGGGTCGGCTCGCCCTTGATTGAAAAAATTATCGCCGGAACAACCGCAAATCCCGCGGCGATTACCGGAAAAAGCAAAGTTCCGATCAGAAAAGCCCATTTCAGAACGATTTTTTTGTATTCGTGTTTTACAACGGCTAAAAATTTACGCATTTGTTTCTTTTACTTTTTCGATAAAAATGTCATTAAGGCTCGCCTCGATTTGCTCGAATTTCGTAATCGTCGCGCCGCTTTCAATCAATCTTTTTAAAAGGCTCTGCGAATCCGCGCCGGCGGCAAGTTCTATTTCTTTTTCGTCAGAGTGTTCGACGATTCTTGCGACTAAATTCGCGTCATGCAAAACATTCAAACCGCCTTCGCAGCGCAGCGAGATCAGATTTTTCCCGAAACTCGCCTTAACTTCGCGCAAGCTTCCGCCGACGACTTTGCGCGATTTATTGATTAAAATGATATCGTCGCAGAGTCTTTCGGCAGTTTCCATTAAATGCGTGGAAAATATAATTGTTTTATGCCGCGCTTTCAGCTCGGCGACGACATTGATCATAAATTCGACGTTTACCGGATCGAGACCGGAAAAAGGTTCGTCGAGAATGAGCAGATCCGGGTCGTGCAGAACGGTCGAAATAAACTGTATTTTCTGCTGCATTCCTTTGGAAAGATCGGTTGTTTTTTTCTTTTTCCATTCCGAAAGCTGCATTCTGTCGAGCCAGAAATCAATCCGCCGATCGGCTTCGGCTTGCGGAACGTCTTTCAAAGCCGCGAAATAACGCAGTTGATCCTGAATCTTCATTTTTTTATAAAGACCGCGTTCTTCCGGCAAATATCCGATCCGATTTTGCAGTTCGGTCGATATTCGATCGCCAAAAAGCTCTATGTTTCCCGAATCCGGGAAAGTAATGCCGACGATCATTCGAATGGTCGTGGTCTTGCCCGCGCCGTTCGGTCCGAGAAATCCGAAAACCCGTCCGGACTTTACCGAAAAACTTAAATTTTCAACTGCGGTAAAATCGCCGAAACGCTTGGAAACGTTTTCAACTTTTAGCGTCGTATTTTGTTCTGTCATTATTTAGCGATAACTATAAATGAAACTTTTGAATTTGGAAAACTTATTATATTTTATCAATTACGAAAGTATTTAATACGTAAGGTCGGCAGATTTTGTTTGGAGAATGTTAAGTGAAATCAATAAGAGTAATTTACTGGATCGCAACGGCGCTTTTGTGCCTGATGATGCTCGCTTCCGGAATAATGTATCTGGTCAATTACGCGGAAGTCGCGAAAGTTTTCAGCGATCTCGGCTACCCGGCATATCTCGTTTACCCGCTCGGCATTGCGAAGATTCTCGGCGTCGCCGCGATTCTCACCAAAAAATCAAAAACATTGAAGGATTTAGCTTACGCCGGATTTTTCTATGATTTCACGCTCGCTTTGATAGCTCATATAAATGCCGGCGACGGCGGATTCATCGTGCCTTTAATCGCCTTGACGCTTTTAATCGTTTCTTTCCTGACCGACCGGAAAATCTATGGCTAAAGTTTTTTGCGGCTGTTTTTTTTAATCGATTAATCGGATGAATGTTTTTCACAAGCTATAATTATTACGTATTACGCAGGAAAATAATATGGAAGTTTTCGTTTACCGTCCCGGCACCGATCAGATAGAAGAAGGTTTTACCGAAAGAGAGCTTCCGGAGCTTTTAGCCGATGAAAGAAACATCGTTTGGATCGATATGGAAGCTCCGACGATCGAAGATGAAAAAATTCTTTTGAATCTTTTCAAATTTCATCATTTAACTGTCGAAGACGCGCACGAAACCAGGAATCATCCGAAAGTCGAAGCTTTTCCCGATTATTTGTTTTTTATTGTCCACGGAGTTAAAAACGAAACAAATTCCTACAATTTCGTCACCAAGGAAATGGACGGCTATTTAGGAAAAAACTTTGTCGTCACTTATCACCACGAAAAGTTTCGCTCGATCGACGCAGTCAAACGACAGCTTCGTTCGACGCCTTACGCGTGCTCGCGCGGCGCGGATTACCTCCTTCATCAGATTCTCGATCAAATCGTCGATCTATACATTCCGATTGTCGATGATTTTGATAACGCGATCAATCAGATCGAAGAACGCATTTTTCGAATGAAACAAGCCGATAACAGTATTCTCGAAGAGATAATGGATTTAAAGCGCAGCGCAAACCGTTTGATTAGAATCAGCACGAAACAGTTAAACGTCTTATACCGGCTGGCGCACGGCGAGTTTCCCCTGATTAATCAAAGCATACTGCCGTTTTACCGTGATGTTTATGACCATTTGCAGCGCGTTTCCGACCTTGCCGAAAATTACCGCGATTTGATCGGCGGGCTGCTCGACATCCATTTCAGCATCATCGCCAATCGCACAAATGACGTGATGAAAGTAATGACGATTTTCTCTTCGATTATGCTGCCGCTTTCGCTGATCGCGGGAATTTACGGAATGAATTTTGATAATATGCCCGAGCTGCATTCAAAATACGGTTATTATATAACGCTCGTTTTTATGGCGATGGTCGCCGCCGGATTATTATTTTATTTCTGGCGAAAAGGCTGGATTCTTCAAAGAGAAAATTATATTAAAGAGACGGATGAGGAAAACCAATAATGCGCGCTTAAATTTCCTGCATAATTCTTTTCAGCTGCGCGTCGCCGAAGCCGTAAACCCCTGCCCGGCGCGAAAATTCGCTGAATATTTCGGAAAAGTCAGTTGTACCGTTTTCGGCAATCTGTTCGAGTATTTTACGCGGTCGAGAATCCTTTTCGATTTCCGCGCGGCAAACTTCCTTCAAGAATGGAAAACAAGCCGAGTTTGTTTCCGAAAGCGATTCGAGAGTTTCGTGATCTGAATTCTGATAAGCTTTCCAGAGATTTGCGCCCAGGCTTATATCATCTTTTTCAAACTTTATTTTACGCTCGAAACATTGCCGCAAATCTTCAATGTCTAACTTGCCGAAACCCGTCCAGACGTTCTTTGCGTCTTTTATAACCGGCGCGACGCGGTAAACCGTCGCTTTTGTTTCGCTCAGCAAATCAAGGCAAAACCACATATTCGCCTGGCAAAACAATTCGTGTTCAAACCAGAGATAAACATTTGTTCCCGGCGCGAGATCGTTTAATTTTTGCAGCTCGGCGGCGACTTTTTTAAAGTATTGTTCCTTGCTCTCGCCGTAAGAAAGCTTTATAAAATTCGCCCTCGTTTCCCAGAAATCATTTATATTTTCAGCTTTGACATCGCCTTCGATCAGACATTCGCGACAAATTGCGATTTCGCCGTTTAGACCGGTTTTATTAAATTTTTCCGCTAAAGCGTCACCCGGCAGCACGTGTAAAATCATACAATTAAACTCAAAGCGTATAGTAAACTCAGAATCGCCCCGCCGTAAACGCCCGCTAAAATATCGTCGGCGCAAACGCCGATTCCAGCCGGAAGGTTTTGCAGCGAATCGATCGGGTAAGGCTTCCAGATATCGAAAAGCCTGAACAAAAGGAAACCGGCTAAAACCAATTTCCAGGAAATATTGAAAGGAACGAAAAGGAACACCAGCAATTGACCGATAACTTCGTCAACGACAGCCTGCTGCGGGTCTTTGTTCTTAAAAAGCTCGGTCGCGCGATTAGCCGCCCAGATGCCTAAAAGGCAAAAAAGCAAAAACAAAAAAGCGATGCCGACATGGACGATTGCCGAAATTTGCTCGGGCAGAAACCCGCTGTCTGAAAAATATATCGAAAAGTCGGATTCCAGTTTGCGAAATCCCAGGTAAATCAAAACTCCGACCGCCGATCCCCAGGTTCCGGGCGCGAGCGGCAGATACCCGACGCCAAAAGTAGTGACGCCGAGAGAAAAGTAATCGAGAAAACTTTTATTTTCGTTTTGTTTCGCGGCAAGTTTCTGCGCTTCGACAGCGGCGGATGTGTGTATTATTTCGTCGTAACCGGGCATTAATTCGTCTTCTTATCAGTATAATTATTAAAATTCAATTATTAAAATTCGATTCCCTGCTGCGCGTAGATTCCGGCGTGAAAAGGATGTTTTATCTCTTTCATTTCCGTTACCAGATCGGCAGCTTCGATCAGTTCGGGCGGCGCGTTTCTGCCCGTCATTATAATATGCAGATGCGGCTGTTTTTCGCGAATTTCACGAATTTCGCCGAGAATCTTTTCCACATCTAAAAATTTATAATCGAGCACATAAACGATTTCGTCAAAAACAAGCAAATCGTATTCTTCCGAACGCATTTTTTCAAGACAGAGCGCCCATGTTTCTTCGCTTGTTTTAATATCCTGGGCTTTATCGTTCGTATCCCACGTAAAACCGTCGCCCATCGTGTGAATTTCTACGCCGAGCTTTTCCAGAGATTCGTGTTCGCCGTAACGATCGGTCTTGGATTTCATAAATTGAATCAGACAGCAATTCAATTCACGCCCGGTGGCGCGAATCAAAACGCCGAGCGCGGCGGTCGTCTTGCCTTTGCCGTCGCCTGTATTGACCATCAATAAACCTTTCGTTTTTTCTTTGTAATCTTCGCGCCGCCATTTATAGCGCTTTTCTTTGTTTTCCGTCATATTGATTTTTAAAACTAAAAAGCGGGTGAACATCAATTTTATGCTAATTTGCGAAAATTATTAAATAGCGGCGATCCGCGCAAATTCAGCTTCGCAAATTCAGCTTTTTGATGTTCACCCGTGTTCGATTTTTCCGGTTTCGAGCCGCTTAAACCAGACTCAATTCCATTTCTTCGATATCAATAAAATCCCCGTACTTAACCGCTTTTATAACTTCCGCGACGATTTCCTTTTCTTTTTCGTCCCAATCGCCTTCGACACGCAGCCCGGCAGCGTTTTTATGACCGCCGCCGCCGAATTTTTCAGCGACTTTCGCGACGTTTATTTCGCCTTTTGAGCGCAAACTCACGCGAAAATAGTTCGGTGCCGTTTCGCGCATATAAATCGCCGCGACGACTTCTTTAGCGGCGAGCGGAATATTAACGAAACCGTTATTGTCGCCGTCAACCATTCCGGCATTTACACGCATTTCCAGAGTTTGCCGCATCCAGGCGACTTTTCCGCTCGGATCGCGTTTTACGGTATTTAAAACCTGCCGCATCAGCTCGATACGCGACCAGGGATATGAATTATAAACCGCTTCGGAAATTTGTGCGGGCTTAACGCCGGCTTTGACGAGTTCCGAAGCGACTTTTAATGTTCGATCGGTCGTATTCGGAAAGTGAAATGAACCGGTGTCCGTCACGAGCGCCATGTAAACGCATTCGGCAATTTCTTTGGTAACGCGTCCGCCGATGGCTTTGCAAAGATTATAAATCATTTCGCCGACCGCCGATGCCGTCGCGTCAATCCAATTAACGGTGCCGAAATGATCGCTCGTTGCGTGGTGATCGATATTTACCGTAAATTGATCTCTTAAACCGGCGATTCCCGGACGGTCAATATCCGAACATTCAATCACGAAAATCGCGTCGTAAGTATTATCTACTTCGGTTACTTTGCGGATTTGATCGGCACCGGGCAGGCTTTGGTAAGAAACCGGAACGCCGTCGCTGACGATCACTTCGGCGGTTTTCCCGAGAGAACGCAAAAGCCAGCATAAACCTAGAGAGGATCCCACCCCGTCGCCGTCGGGTCTAACGTGCGTCGTGATGGCAAAATTATTTTTCTTTTCAATTAACTCGACAACTTGACTTAACACTTATTAATAAAGTGAACGGTGAAAAATTAAAGTAAAAAGTCAGCAGATCATAAACTTCTCATTTATCATTTTTCACCTTCACCTTGTTCATTCCTTTCTTGAAATTCACCCTTTATTGATAAATCTTCTAAAATTTCCCCGACACGTGAGGCATTTTCCTCCGCCATATCGCGGATGAAGTGCAGGTGCGGAACATAACGAAGACTTTGATTCATCGCAACTTGCTGGCGAACGAACGTCGCGGCGCGCTGCAATCCTTTCATAGCTTCTTTTATTTCATTGTCATTGCCTTCGACAAGAACAAAAACTTTAGCGTCACGCAGATTTTCACTTACCTGTACGTCGGTTACGATGACGCTCTGCAGGCGCGGATCAACCAGTTCAAATCCGACCACCTCGGCAATATCCACTTTTAAAAGTTCCCCTAATCTTTCTGAACGACGCATAAATAATGATGAATGATAAAGGATGAACGGCGAATGAATGTTTTTGGGTTACCCGTTTATCATTCGCCGTTCAATATTATTAAAGTTCGGTTGCCGCGATTCTTTCAATTACAAACGCTTCGATCTCGTCATCAACTTTAATATCGTTGAAGTTTACAAGGCTGATACCGCATTCAAAGCCCTGGCGAACTTCGTTGGTATCTTCCTTAAAGCGTTTGAGCGACGCGATGTCGCCGGTCCAGACAACCACGCCGTCACGAATAAGCCGCGCTTTTGCCTGACGACGAATCAATCCGTCCGTAACGCGGCAGCCGGCAATCGTTCCGACCTTGGAAACCTTGAACGTATCCTGTACCGAAGCTTTGCCGAGAATGACTTCCCGCTCGATCGCGTCGAGCATTCCGATCATCGCCGCGCGAATTTCTTCTTCGACCTTGTAAATGATCGAGTGCAGGCGAATATCGACTTCTTCATGCTTGGCGACTTCGGCAGCTTTCGCTTCCGGTCGAACGTTGAAACCGATAATGACAACGGCTGTCTGCATATTGTCAGCCTGCGTCGCCGAAGCAAGCAGAACATCGGATTCGGCGATCGCGCCAACGCCCGCGCGAATAACGCGCACTTTAACTTTTTCGGTTGAAAGTTTTTCAAGCGTGCCGCGCAGAACTTCGACCGAGCCTTGCACGTCGGCTTTAAGAACGACGAGAAGCTCTTTAACTTCCGCCAATCCGAGCGATTCGATTCCGCGTTTCGTCGTTTTGAGCATTGCCATCTGGCGAGCCTGCATCTGTCTCTGCCCGGCAATCGTTACAGCTTTGTCGATATCGGAAACAACCTGGAAAGTGTCGCCAGCCTGCGGAACGCCCTGCAAACCGAGAACTTCGACCGGTGTCGCCGGCGGCGCTTCGGTGATGATCTCGCCTCTGTCGCTGAACATCGCGCGAACTTTCCCGTAATACTGACCGACGATAAACGGATCGCCGACGCGCAGCGTTCCCTGCTGCACCAGAACCGTCGCCACCGAACCGCGTCCTTTATCGAGCTTAGCTTCGAGAACGACGCCCGAAGCGCGGCGAGTCGGGCTTGCCTTTAATTCCAGAATATCGGAAGTAAGCAGCACGGTTTCAAGCAATGTGTCGAGATTTTCGCGTTTTTTCGCTGAAACCGGCACCATTTCCGTATCGCCGCCCCAATCGATCGGCTGTAGACCGAGACCTGCAAGTCCCTGTTTAACTTTATCGGGATTGGCGTCCGGTTTATCGATTTTGTTAATGGCTACGATAATCGGCACGCCCGCCGCTCTCGAGTGTTCGACGGCTTCGATGGTTTGCGGCATCACGCCGTCGTCAGCCGCGACGACGAGAATTACCACGTCCGTCGCTTTGGCTCCGCGAGCGCGCATCATCGTAAACGCTTCGTGACCCGGCGTATCGAGGAATACGACTCTTCGTTTTTCATTCGGATTATCGGGATTGTTTATAAAAACCGAATAAGCGCCGATATGCTGCGTGATTCCGCCGGCTTCGCCCTCAGCGACATTTTCCGAGCGAATAGCGTCGAGCAGAGAAGTTTTTCCGTGATCGACGTGTCCCATAACCGTTACTACCGGCGGACGAGTTTCCTCAACGTCATCGGAATCGGCGGCGATCAGTTCTTCGAACTCCTGTTCGATGACCATTTCTTCAAACGCCACGAAACTGACGTCATAACCGAAATTAACGCCTAAATCTTTCGCCATCTTTTCGCCTACCGGCTGGTTAAGCGTCGCGAAAATGCCGCGTTTAACCAAAAGCTGCACGATATCGCGCGGCGTAACGCCAAGGGCTTCGGCAAATTCTCGAACCGTTGCGCCCTCGGTTAAGCGAACAGGCTTCAGTTGGTTGCCGCCCGGCTTTTTGACCTGATCGAGAATTCGTTCTTCAATAGACCGAAAACGCGGCTGGTCGATTTCTCTTTCCGAATAGCGCCCTTTATCGTCAAAGGCTTTGCCAACCGGCTTTTTGCCGCTCGAACGACCCGGTTTGCGTCGATTGTCTGATGGCGGCGTATAAACGATTTGCGGTTTTGCGCTTTCGCCCGGCGTACCGCGAAATTCCGGTTTTCTTCCGCCTTTCCGATCATCGCGGCGACCTTTTGCGTCGGCTTCGCGAGCTTTTTCAGGATCGAGTTTTCCGGTCTTCGTCGGCGCTTCGCTGACAACGCGTTCGCCCGGCTTAATGCCTTTCTGTAAAGCGTCTTTCGTCAGCGTCAATTGCTTGACGTGCGTTCCGGTCGGTCGGAAAACTCTCGGCGCGTTGGCGGCTTTCGGCGGATCAGCCGGTCTTGCTTCTGCCGGTTTCGCTTCCGAAGCCTTTGCCTCGACAGCTTTTTCCTGTTCGACGACGGCTTCGACTTCCGCCGGTTCCGTTTCGATCGGTGCCGGAACTTCTTCTACATCGGCGGGCGTCGCAGTCTCTTCAATTACAGGAGCTTCTTCAACGGGCACCGGCTCCGGAAGAGGTTCTTCTTTCGGCTGGACGACGACCCTTTTCTTTAATTGTCTGACCTGCGACGCAGCCGTTTTTTCCTGTTCGGCGGGCGCAGATTCGGCGACGGGAGGCTCTTCAAGTTCCAATTCCGGCGGCGCGACCGGCTCGACCGGCTCGGGCGGCGCAATCGGCTCGGGCGGGGCGACCGGTGCCGCGACTTCTTCCTCTTGCTCGACTACGAGAGCCGGTGCTGTTATTTCTTCTTCCGTCGGCGCGGCATCTTCTTTTTTAGCTGCCTTGATAATTTTGATTGCCCTTTTAGGTGCAGTTTCAACCTTCGGAAAATATTTATTACGAACTTTTTCCGCTATCTCGACACTAACTGAATTTGAAGGCACGTCTACGTCTGCGCCCTCTCGTTTTAAATCTTCGATGATGCGCTTTGTATCCTGTTTGAGATCGCGTGCTAAGTCGTAAATCCGAACTTTTTTAGCTATGGGCATATTTTATCTAAATTTCTAACGGATTTATAAAAATCCTTTCTGCCTTAACCGGACAATTTCCAGTTGTTTTTACTTTTGTTCTTCTGTTGAACTTTCGTCTGTTTCACCAGCGGTTTCAGCCTCGGAACCGACCTCTTCGGTCGTTCCCGCTTCTTCCGCCGCGGAATCTTCATCTTCGCCGTTTTCGCTTTGAGCGGCGCGCGTCGCTTCTACGACATCGTTTGCCGAAGAAAGAATCTGTTCCGCTTCGTCAAGACTGATGTCTAAAATATCTACCAAATCATCAATCGACATGTCAGCCAGAACTTCGACCGTTTCAATTCCTTTTTCACTCAGAGCGTCGGCTTGAGAAGCTGAAACTCCATGCAAATCCCGAAGCGAAACTTCTTCGCCGGCAGCCGTCATCTGTCCCATTTGCTGGGAAATTTCTCGTTTCAAAACATCTTCGCTGATAATGTCGATGTCCCAACCTACCAGCCGCGTGGCAAGCCGCACGTTTTGTCCTTTTTTACCGATTGCCAGGCTGAGCTGATCTTCGGTAACGATAACCGCCATTTTGCGGTTGTTAATATCTGTAATGCGCACTTGCGACACTTTCGCGGGCGAAAGCGCGTTGGCGGCAAAAACCGAAGGCTCGTCAGACCATTCGATAATATCGATCTTTTCTCCGCGCAGTTCCTTAATAATCGCCTGAACGCGCGAGCCTTTCATGCCGACGCAAGCGCCGACCGGATCGACGTCTTTTTCGTTTGACGCAACCGCGATTTTCGCGCGGTCGCCCGGCTCACGGACGGCTGATTTAATAACAACCGTATCGTCGTAAATTTCCGGCACTTCCATTTCAAACAATCTTTTCAGCAAGTCTGCCGAAGCGCGCGAAACTTTAATTTGCTGTCCTTTTTGTTCTTTCGTGACATCCTGAATAACAACGCGGATACGCTCGCCCTGATTCCAGACTTCGCCGCGCGCCTGTTCGCGCTTCGGCAAAATCGCTTCGAGATTATTTCCCAAATCGATAATCATATCGCCGCGCTCGAAACGCTTGACGGTACCGTTTATCAATTCGCCTTTGCGATCAATGTATTCGTCATACACTTTTTCGCGCATCGCTTCGCGAACTTTTTGAACCAGAATCTGTTTAGCCGTTTGCGCGGCAATGCGTCCGAGCTCTTCGGTCGGCAAAGGAATCAAAAGCATATCGCCGACTTCGATCTCGTCGCCGGCAAGCTCCTGTGCTTCTTCGAGGGAAAGCTCGATCGAAGGATTTTCAACTTCCAGAACCACGGTTTTTTGCGCCGAGATTTCAATCGATCCTTCTTCGTTATTCCATTCAACTTCGATGCTTTCACCGGTTTTATCATGTGCTCTGAACTGCTTGCGCGCCGCCGCTTTAACGGCGTCTTTCATCGCTTCGATGACCATTGTCCGGTCAAGACCCTGTTCGCTGCACAATGCTTCGATGCTTTGTCCGATAGATGTCATAATTTCGTAAATGCCAAATAAAAATGAAAAACTGTAAAACGGAAAACCTTATATTTCCGTTAATCATTTTTCGTGTCTTTTAAGTTCTTCGTCCAAATCAATTTCTAAATTCGCTTTAGCCACGGCGCTATACGGAAAGCGAACTTCGCCGCTTGTTTTATCTTCGAAAAATATTTCTTCGCTTTCGACTTTTAAGATTCGTCCGCGAAAATTTTTCTGTCCTTCAATCGGCGTCGAGGTTTTAACTTTCGCTAAACTTCCCGCAAACTTTTCAAAATCTTTCAAACTGTATAGATCGCGCTCAAGCCCGGGCGATGAAACTTCCAGCGTATACTCAGACCCGATGTAATCTTCCGCATCGAGTACCGCTTCGATCTGTCGCGAAACTTTTGTACAATCCTGATGCGTTACGCCGCCCGGTTTATCGATGTAAACCCGCACAACCGGATTCCTCTTCGAACCGAGAACTTCCGAATGAACGAATTCCAGCTGATTTTCCTCCGTTATTTTAACGGCAATTTCTTGAATTTGCTGCCCAATCGTATCTGTGCTCATTATCATTAAACCAAAATAAAAAGTGGGCGCGAAACCCACCGGACTTTTCCCACGCATTGCGGGAAACGAATATCATACACGAAACGGCGGGAAATTAGCAAGTGAGATATTCGATGCATTGTTTTAGTTTCGCGGTTGCCGAATTTTGCCGAGAAAAAACTTTTTTCGATCTTAAAAAACTATTAAATTTATAAGGCTTTACCTAGCGTTCGACGCGTTTACATTCATATATAAAATATATAAACCTACGGCGTAAAGTAAAAACATCGGCGAGCAACCCGGATAAATACTAAATAAATACTGACGATACAGTGTAATTATAGTACAAATCTTTTGGCTTGCCAGCCGATTTTTTTGTTTTGAGCCCGGAATTTTTTGAAAAGTTAGTTTTTCGGACGCTGTTCCGGCGGAACGTTTTTGTAAACGTCTTCAAACGAAACGAAACCGTCTTTGATAACGGTCGTCATCAGGTTATTTTTATCGACCGTCGTAACTTCCAGCAGAATTGCGGGAATTTCTTTATTGATTTTTTCATTTTTAAACGGCTTGGCATCTGCCAGCGGTTCTTTTTTCGCGAGCTTAATTGCGGCTTCAACGGCTCCGCTGGCAAGCGCGATGATCGGTTTATAAATCGTCATCGTTTGTTTGCCTTCGGCAATGCGCTGCAAAGCGTCTTTTTGCGCGTCCTGCCCGGTTACCAAAACTTTTCCGGTCAAACCTCTTTTGTCGAGAGCTGAAATCACGCCGCCTGCCATTCCGTCATTGGAAACAACAAAAGCCTGAATATTGTCATTGTTTTGCGTTAAAGCGTTTTCCGCCATTTTCAAAGCTTCTTCCGGCTTCCAATCGGTAATATTCTGATCGGCTTTAATGAAGATTTTTTTCGCGTCGATCGCCGGTTGGAGAACCGCAAGCTGTTCTTTTTTCATAATTTCGGCGTTGTTGTCGGTTCCTGCGCCGTAAACCATTACGTAGTTTCCTTCAGGAACATGCTGCAAAGCATACTCTGCAATTTTTCTACCGATAACCGGAACCTGGTGCGAAATGTACAAATCCAGCTTTTCAGAATTAATCAAACGATCGTAGCTGATAACCGGAACGCCCTGCGCTTTTGCTTTGTCAACCATCGAAGCCGCCTGCGTTGCATCGTGCGGCGCGATAACCAGAACGTCGACACCTTGAGTTAAAAGGTTTTCGACGTCGCTCGCTTGTCTCTCGGCAACGTTGTTTGCCACCGTTATAACGCAGTCGACGTTCATTTTCTGACAATGAGCTTCAAAAGCCGCCCGGTCACGCTGCCAGCGTTCTTCTTTGAGCGTATCCATTGCAAATCCGATTTTAATCTTGCGGTTCGGATCGTTGTTTTTCTGCGATGTATTCGATTGCGTCGCAGTTCCTTCGTTTTGCGGCGCGCCGACACACGATGTAATCAGAAAAGCGGCAACCAGCAAAAACAATGCTTTTAATTTCATGACTTAAGTTTTTCTCCTTTGGAATAATTCAGACGAGATTCACCGATTAAAACAAAATTTTTATCTTTCGGCAAAAGTAAACGGGCGCTTTTACACAGTTTTCCACTTAAAGACAAAATCTGCCCGAACAGTTTAATAGTTATTTAATAACTAATCGGACTAATTTATGAACTGACTATTTGAACAAAAATTTGAACAAAAATCGGCGTCGCGTATTTACCATTTAATCATTTTATTCATTTTTATTCTTTTTTTTATTCAATTGAGCCCAGCCGCAAGATTTAGAGGAAAAATCTTTCAAAATTTTTTCGCAAAATCGGCTTCTGAAAACAGTCTGCATTTTAAGGAAATTCTAAAGAAAGACGGCATTATATCCGGCGAAATTTCCCCTTCAAAATTTCATTTTATTATTCTTTAAATAATGCCGAAACTATGGTATAACTGTTTTCCAACATTGAATTTAGTCATTTCCAAAATGGCTGAAAAATATATCTTTCGCTTTTTACGCTTTATACCCAAGAAATTATTGACATCATTTAATAATTCGTGTAAAAGATTGAAAGGTTTGATTTTTTGAAATTATTGATTTTACGCGATACAAGAGGAGAAATATGAATAGCAAACTGTGGATTCAGAAAGCACTTTCCATGTGCTTAGTTTTTGCTGTAGTTGCGACCTACTCAACGGTTGCTTTAGCAAATTCGGGGAAAATTGCCGGTGAACTTTTAGTTTCCGGGCAAAATGTTAACGGCGAGATGCCGTTTGTAGTAGTTAATGGAGAAGCGGCAAAAACCGGTCGTTCCGTTTTTTCGGCAAGCACAATTACGACACCTGACAATACAAATGCCATTATCAATTTAGGCAAACTCGGCAAAGTTCAATTAGCGCCAAAAACAAATTTGGTTTTATCCTTCACTGAAAAAGGAATCACCGGCGATCTGCTCTCAGGCAAATTGACGGTTGTAAATTCTTCTGAAGCCGTAAGCATCAAAACCGCTAACGGTGAAACTTTGAAACTTAATGCAGGCGATACAGCAACAGCAGCAGCGGGCAAAGCTCAGGATGATGATAATGCGAGCAGCGGCGGTGCGGCTTGGTTGCCTTGGGCACTTATTTTCGGCGGTGCTGTAGCAGCTATTGTCGTTGCGACAGTTGTAACCGACAACGAAACACAAATAGGCGGCAGTTCGGTTATTGTAAGCCCAAGACTTTAATTTTTTATTTATCCTTTCTTGATGTATCGTGCCATTAACGTATAATCAGGAAAGGTTTTATTTCATAATTCATAATAGGATCATAGTTAAGGATTTGATTCAGGAGGATATTATAATGTTCGGCAAAAATGAGATTCGCAAGTCTATTACCGTACTAACCGCTATTGCTGTTTGGTGCGTGTATTCAATGGTTGCTTTTGCAGCCGCGCCGGATGTGTCCGGCGTCATTTCAGTAACCGGACAAGTAACGGTTAACGGGCAAACCGCCGTAACAAATTCAACAATTGTTTCAGGCAGCACAATAGTCACGGGCGCAAATTCATCCGCAGCTATCAATTTAGGCAAAAACGGCAGAATTGAATTAGCGGCTGATTCGAATATAACTTTGAAATTTGCCGATAACAGTATCGTCGGCATTCTTTCATCGGGTAAAGCGCGTGTTTCCAACGCTTCAGGCGTTGCTACAACTATCACAACGAAAGACTCGGCAATCATTGCTGATGCCGGACAGGCAAACAGTTTTGCAGTTGAAGTTGAGTGTTCACATACACACGTTGACACCATGTCAGGTTTGGTTACGATGAGAAGCGGCACCAACGACAAACAGGTTGCTGCCGGAACGGACGCAACTACCGGAAATGTTTCGCAAACCGGTTGTGCTCCTTGCTTACGTCCGAATTCAGCTCCGCCGGTTGCAACACTCGGCTTGGGCGCATTACCGATCGCTTTGATCTTGCTTGCTGCGGCAGGCGCTGTCGGCACGGCGATTATTATCGGAAATAACAATGAAACAACGATTACCCCCGTTACGCCGGTAATCGTTAGTACGACTCGATAATTTGTCTGCAATTTTACTGTTGTAGGTTTTATATTATTAGTCTAAAATCTGCGGGTCATATTTTTAGAAATGTGACCCGCAAAACTTTGTCTATATTTGTGAAATATTGAACAATAATCATAAGATTTATTAAAAAGGAATTATAAAATATATATGCATATTACAGTTATCGGTACCGGATATGTCGGTTTAGTGACAGGTGCCTGCTTTGCGGAATTCGGGGTTGAGGTAACATGCGTCGATGTCGATAAAACAAAGATCGAAAACTTAAAAAAAGGAATTATACCTATTTACGAACCGGGTTTGGAAAACATAGTTGAAAAGAATTTCAAAGCCGGAAGATTGCATTTCACGACCGACATAAAATCTGCTGTCGAACAGGCGTTAGTAGTTTTTCTGGCAGTCGGCACGCCGCCGAAAGCCGACGGTTCGCCCGATATGAGCTTTTACCAGAAGGCGGCAAAAGACGTTGCCGAAGCAATGAACGGGTACAAAGTTCTGGTTACCAAATCAACCGTACCGGTCGGAACCGGCAAATGGCTCAAAGAATTTGTTCACGAGCAACAAAAAACTAAAACTAATTTCGGCGTCGCTTCAAACCCGGAATTTTTGCGTGAAGGCGCGGCGATCGATGATTTTATGCGCCCGGACCGCGTCGTAATCGGCAGCAACGAGGAAGACGCGATCGCGATTATGAAAGACCTTTACCGCCCGCTTTATTTGATAGAAACCCCGATCGTTATTACGTCGCTCGAAGCCGCAGAGCTCACAAAATACGCGGCAAACGCTTTCCTGGCTACGAAAATTACTTTTATAAATGAAATCGCTAATTTGTGCGACGCGATCGGCTGCGACGTTCATGATGTGGCGCGCGGCATGGGAATGGACAATCGAATCGGCAGAAAATTTCTTCATCCCGGTCCGGGCTACGGCGGTTCGTGCTTCCCGAAAGATACGCGGGCTTTAACAACGGTAGCCGATCAATTCGGAGTTGAAACCTTAATTGTCGATGCGGTTGTCGAAGCAAACGAGCGACAGCGGCAGGCAATGGTTCCGAAAATCGAAAAGCTCGTCGGAGACTTTAAGGGCAAGCAAATCGGAGTACTGGGGCTTTCATTCAAGCCGCAAACCGACGATATGCGCGAATCGCCGGCAATCGACATTATCAAGGCGATGATCGAGCGCGGAGCTAAAGTTAAAGCTTATGATCCGGTCGCGATGGAAGAAGCGAAACATTGTCTGCCTGATATTGAGTACGCTTGCGATGAATATGAAGTGATTGAAGGCGCTGATGCTTTAGTTATAATTACGGAATGGAACGAATTTCGCGCCCTCGATATGGAAAAGGTCAAAAGTCTTTTGAAAGCTCCGAAAATCGCCGATTTGCGTAATATATACGAACCGGAAGTTATGCGCGCTTTGGGTTTTGAATATGTCGGTGTCGGGCGATAATTCATTTTATAGATAAGAATTATACAAAAACAAAAAAAACAATTATTTATAATATGAAAACAGAAACATTTCTTGTAACCGGAGGCGCGGGTTTTATCGGATCAAACATTGCTGATGAATTGATACGCAAGGGCGGAAAGGTCAAAATTTTAGATAATTTTGTCACAGGTTTTCAGGAAAACCTCGATGAGATAAACGGAGACTTCGAATTTATTCGCGGCGATTTAAATGACCCCGACATGTTAAAAAAAGCCGTCGAAGGCGTCGATATCATTTTTCATGAAGCGGCGCTTCCGAGCGTTCCCCGTTCGGTAGAAAATCCTTTAGAAACTCACGAAGCCTGCGTCAACGGAACGTTGAACCTTTTGCTCGCGGCAAAGCAGGCGAAAGTGAAACGCGTCATCTATGCGGCGTCAAGTTCTGCATACGGAGATCAGCCGACGCTTCCGAAAATCGAAACGATGCGCCCGGAACCGCTTTCGCCTTATGCGGCGGCGAAACTGATGGGCGAATATTACTGCCAGGTTTTTTCGAATGTTTACGGGTTGGAAACGATTTGTCTGCGTTATTTTAATGTTTTCGGACCGAGGCAAAATCCTTCTTCAATGTACTCGGGCGTAATTTCGAGATTTATCAACGCTTTGCTGAAAAATGAAACTCCGGTTATATACGGCGACGGCGAGCAATCGAGAGATTTCACGTACATCGCCAATGTCGTTGACGCCAATATCAGGGCTTCGCAAACGAACAAAGGAATCGGCGGAGTAATGAACGCGGCAAACGGCGAACGAATTTCTTTGAATGAATTGCTTGAGGTTCTTAAAAATATTACGGGCAAACCTGACGTTAACGCGGATTACCAGCCGGAGCGAAAAGGCGACGTCAAGCATTCGCAGTGCTCGAACGCAAAAGCCGTAGAAATGCTCGGATACGAAAAGAAAGTCGGATTGGAAGAAGGCTTAAGAAAAACTATCGACTGGTGGAAATCAAGCCGCTTTGCAAAATAAATCAATTATTCAACTTTTAACTCCGGCTGAAAAGCACCGGTAAAATCTTATTTCTAAGGAAATTTGCCGGTGCTTTTCTTTATTTAAAGGTTTTAATTTATCGAAACAAACTTCCGCGAACACGTTTCCGGTCGATTGCGAGTTCGATATCGCGCGTTTTTTGTAATATTAAGCTTATAGATAAGTTTGGGTCGGGCTTTGAATGTAAATTTTATCTTTAACAATTATACAAAAAGAAGGAGAAAAGTTTTCATCAACTTTTCTCCTTCTTTTTTGGGTTGAATTAGATTTTACCAGCTAAATCTCATCGATAATTCGACGCGGCGATTTGCAGCGCTTCCGCCGCCGCCTCCGCCGAAGCCGCCAAACCCGCCCGAGATTGATGTGGATCGTCCGAAGCGGCTCGAATTAAGATTTCCGACAGGCGTGCCGTAATTAACGTTATTGAACAAATTATTGATATTTATTCCGACGTTTAAATTGTAAGGCTTTCTTTCGCCGCCTCCGCCGAAGCCTCCGCGACCGCCACCCATTCCGCCGCGTCCGCCGCCCATTCCGCCGCCGCCGCCGCCACCGCGCTGACCGCCACCACCGCCGCGCTGACCGCCGCCTGGCTGATCGTTTTGAGCGACAGTATCACCGGAACCGCCGAAACCGAAGTTTTTATTGATTCTTAAGTTAACGCTGAAAAACGTCGGGCTTTGCCCGTAATTGCGCGGGATTATGGCGTTCGGATCGTTGTCGCCGACATTGCAGAATGAGTTTATCAAGTTCAAAAAATTGCAACGCGCGCTCAATTCCCCGTAAGTCGGGCGTTCTGTAAACAGTGAGTCTCCATTTACGTCAACCCCTCTTGTAATGTTAAACGGTCTTCCGGAATTGGCTACAATAAACGGGCTCAGCGAGATTCCGTAGGGAATCGTAAAATTGCCGCCTAAAGTAAAGTTATGGCGAATATCAAAGGAAGATCTGCCGAATTCACCGCTTGTGTCGTAGCTGTAAGCCGGAAAACTTCCCGCCCCATCGCTGTCGCCCTCGGCAAAACCGAGTCGATAATTACCGAAAATAGAAACTCCCTGCGAAAGCATAGTTCTCAGATTGATAACCATCTGATGTTGATTCAAAACTCCGCTCGATTCGTACTGGTAGATATTTCCGAGTGTCGGGTCAGGTCGCGGCGCATTTAGGCAATTTACCTGTAGAGGGCAAATCGGCGCATTAATATTTCTCGATCTGAGAACGTGCAAAGTTCTCGAACCGATATAAAACGCAGATAAAGTCGTTCTCGAAGGCAATTGTCTTTCGACTCCGAGCGTGGTTTGAATGATATACGGAGCCTGTAAATCGTCTGAAATCGTTCTGATGACGCTTGAAGAAGGCAAAAGCGATTGTATCTGAGCGACAGTCGGAGCGCCGGTTACGCCGCTCAATGTAAAGACGGGCTGATTTAAAAGCGAGATAGCCGCAGCTCTTCGAACCGGATCGGGATCATTAGAGTTAACAATAAAGTTTAACTGATTTGAGCCGTTAAATCTTCTCGACTGCAAGCTCAAATTTTCGCTGAACCGCTCATAAAAGACGCCGATTCCGCCGCGAATAACCGTTTTCGCAGGCGTTCCTCCGCCTGCTCCCGGCGACCACGCGAATGAAAATCGCGGAGCGAAATTCATATTGTCTTTGATATTGGTTTGATTTTCGTAGCGCAATCCGAAGCTTAAGGTTAAAGCCGGATTTATACGCCAGTCGTCGGTCACAAACAAACCGACATCGGTTTGTGAAATACCGGCTAAAGGATCGCCCGCCGAGATTGAAAACTGTGTCGGATTAAATCTCGGGTCGGTATTTCCGAGCAAATTCTGCCGGTATTGTTCGAGCGGCGAAACTGACGGTGAAACGATACAAGTATTATCCAGCTGCGGATTACAGGTCGCAGTTCTTCTAACTTCCGGGATGCCCGGAAACGTAAAAGTTCCGCCGAAGTTGTTTTCCGAACGATCCTTTAAGGTAATTCCGCGCAGACGCACGCCGAACTTAACCGCGTGCTGCGAATTTGCGCCGAACGAGGTCGTCGTATAGTTTTGCAGTTCCCAGCTGTTCGTTCGGTTAAAACTCAAACCGATTTGCGAGCCGCCGCCGACAAATGCCGAAGGAACGCTGATCGTCGGTATCGAATTATCGCCCGTTTGCTCGCGATTATTAAATTCATACTGAAAACGAGTTTCGTTGATCGTTTTCGGATTGATAATCATCGTTTCGGTCAAGCGAAATTCATGCTGTCTGTTTTCCGTTTCATATGCGCGGCTCGGCAAAGAAGTTTCGCTAATGCCCTGATTCTTAAAGCTCGCGCGCGTAAAGCTATAGCGCATGACCAGCGTGTTGTTTTGATTTATCTGGTAATCAAATCGAGGGCTGATGGAAAGTCTGCGGTTAGGAACCTGAAATTCCTCGTTAAAATTTACGACATTAAATGTCGGGTCTAAAACAAGCGCGTTGACCACAACGTTGCTGTCATCCTCGCGGTTGCTGACATCGATAAAAAACGAAGATTTTCCTTTTTGCACGGGACCGGAAACATTGCCGCCGTAAAATCTTCTCTGGCTCGGCGCGCGATTCAAGGCAAACGGATTGCGTGAATTAAGACGCGCGTCGCCAAAATTGAAAAACGCCTGTCCGCGCCATTTATCCGTTCCAGGTCTGGTTAAAACTTCGATTCGACCGAATCCCAAACGATCGAATTCGGCTGAAAAAGGATTCTGGTTAATGCGAATTTCGCGAATCGATTCTCGCGGAGGAAGTCTGCCGCCCGTAAAACCGTCGATGTAAATTTGTCCGCCGTTCGGTCCGGCTGAAGGTCCGGCTAAAGCCTGCAAAGCGGCTTCGAGCTCGTCCGGATCATCCGGTAAAGCTTCCAAATCTTCCTGGCTTAAAACCGTCGCACCGGCATTGCTGTTCGGGTCGGTTGAAACTTCGCTGCCGCTTGAAACGTCAACTTGTTCTTCGACGCCTTCGACCGTCAAAACTACATTTAACGATTCTTCCGCGCCTGCTCCGATTTCCACAGCCGCATTTTCATAAAAAGCAAAATTCGGCGCGCTGACCCGCAAAATATAAGTTCCCGGCGCGAGTCCGCTGATCGTAAATTCGCCGCGCTGGTCGCTTGTCGTTGTTTTTTCTTTGCCGTCGGATGAAACGGCAATAACGTTCGCGCCGACAACGATGGAACCGAGCGCGTCAGTTACCTGCCCGGATAAGCTTCCCGTTTGCTGCGCGAAAGTATTTGAATTTATAAATAAAGATAAAATTCCGATTAATAAAAAAGACTTAAAATATTTCATGCAATTTACTCCTAGCTGAGTATAAAAAAAAAGAACGCAGCAAAAAAAGCATGCGTTCCATTAAATAAATATTAGAATTTATGGAAAATCTATTCCGTCGAGTCCGGGAATCGTAAAGCCGCCCTGCGCGCCTTGTCCGCCGCGCTGACCGCCGTTGTTAGCTCCCGCAGAAGCCTGCGCGGCTTTTATAAACGGTTCGACACCGGCAAGAAGCTTGATCGCCGTAATGCGATCGGCGTTTACCGTGCGGCTGCTGGAAACGGCAATCATATCACCCGCTTTCAAATCGGCAACGGTAATATTCGGAAAACGATCGAGCATATCATCAATGCCTCCCTGCGCCCCGCCGCGCATTCCGCCTCCGCCGAAGCCTCCGCGTCTCTGCCCGTCCCGCGGCTGCTCGCTTTGCCCGCCGGTTGGCGGCGACGGTCGCATTCCGCCTTCGCCTCTGTTCTCACCTTGCTCGCCGCGGCGCATTCCGCCCTGCGCGGCTCCCATTGTTTGAAACTGCGCCATTCTTTGCGCCATTTCTTCGGGAAACTTCTTAACTATTGTCGATGCGGCGACGGCGACGGTTATATCTTTTTTGGTTTGAAAATCGCTGATTACGACTTCGCCTTTGGCGGCGTCGATGCTTTTAACCGTTCCGGCGACTGTTTGAAACGCGCCCGTTAAAACTTCTTCTGCCGTAAAAGCCGCGCCGTCCGGACTTTTTTCGCCGCGCGCTCGAAGCATATCACCGACTTGTATCTCGGAAACGGAGCTTTCTTTCGCTTCACTGTATTTTACAGAGTTCGGCGCATAGCGACGAAATTTCGCATTTTCTTTCGGCGTCAAAATGACGTTTGTGGTATTGGTTAACCCGCGCACTTCAATCGTTATTTGATTATTTTGCGGGTTGATCGCCGTAACCTTGCCGGCGACGCCGTTTGTCCGCCATTGTTCGGTTTCTTTTGTTTGTTTCTGCGCGATATCGGATTTGGTCATTAAAAAGACCGATCGCGCCGGAAGCGTTTTTTTATCAGCCGAAAAAATTCCGCTGACCGCGAGTTTGTCCCCGACGCCGATGTCGGAAAATTGCGCCGCTACGGCATTTCTCAAACTTGGATTTTCCGGCTGCACTCGCTTGTATTCGGTTTTCGCGCTGAGCAGGATTTCAACCGTACCGTCTTTTGTCTGCAATACAATTCTGCCCGCATCGAGCGCCGTTACATCGCCGATAATTACCGACGGTCGCAGCGAAGCATCCGTTGTTTGAGCCGAAACCATTGAGAATATGCCCGTTAACAATAATAATGATAATAAAAGTATTTTTTGACGCATTTTTTTTAATATCCTATGGAGGTTTCTAAAATGTTTATACGCAACAATTCCCCAAAGGTTGCGTGAACTGAATTATTAAGACGTTAATATAAGAACTAAAGTTTGATATGAAATGTAAAGAAATGTAAATAGTTATATACGTATTAGATTATAAACAGCTTGAAAAAGCCAATATGCAGACGTCCGAAATTAAATATTTTGATTTTTATGTTTTTTTATTGAAGCAAGCCGCGCGGATTATTGATTCAAGCTTTTTTCCAGACGTTTGGCGAGCGAGCGGTAAAAACCAGACCGACTCCGGCAGCAAAAAGCGCGATCAACGCGAAAGTCCAGACATATGGAATTGAAAGTAAAACGGTCCAGACAAATACGCCTATGAAAATTGCCAGCGTTTCCGATTGATTTTTATCCGCGACAAGTTGCTTCTGCAAAACTTTGCCGATGCTGACCTGCATCGCAACACGCCCGAAAACATATGCGAGCATCAGTAAAATAAAAGCCATCAGCCCGAAAAGAGCGCTCAGATAGTTCGGCAAAACGCTCAAGCTCGCGATAACCGTGATCGTCGTAACGAGAAACGCAAAAAATCCGAGCGCGAAGATTTTCAAGGTCGATAATTGAAAACGAGCGATTGCGCGGCTGATCGCGCCGGGCGCGAGCGTTGTCAAACCGATTGAAATCACAAACCAGAAAAGCATCGAAAGAATACGCTGGGCGAGAAAAGCGAAGGAAAACGAAGGCGAAAAGATTTGCGTCGGATTTTGCGTCAAATCGCGCAATTCTTCCTCGTAACCGGCGTACATAACCGTTTCTTTTCCTTCATTTCGCAGCGGATTTTTGCTTTCCGCTCGATAAGTTCCGCCGAACACGATGACGTCGCCGCCGATAAAGGCGTTTTCTTTCTGAGTTATCGAGCCGCCGATCGACGCGACGTCGCCCTCGACTTTGCCTTCGATAATCACATCGCCGCCGAACGCCAAAACGCCTTTAGCCTGTTTTTTTACAATGACGGTTTTGCCGAACGCGAAAACTTCCATTTCCGGCGCGTCTTCGATAACGAGCGTGTTTTCATCCGGCGAACTGATTTGAGTTTGAGCGAAAAGCGAAAGCTGGCAAAGAAAAACCAGGAAAATTCCGCAGATAACCTGACATGGCGCCAATCTAGGATTTATAAAAATGTCGTTTAGTGTTAATGAATGTTTCACTGATTAATTCTTAAAAATCCTAAATTTGTTTGCGGCGAAACAAAAGACGTGAAAAGATTACGGCTGAAAATCCGAAAATAACTGTAAATAAAGCGATCGAAACGGTCGAGCTAAAAACGAACTGGAACAAAAGCGACCGCACAATAACAATGATTCCGAGGGCAATGTCGTAAATCAGGTGAAAGGCAAAGCTGCCGACGACAAGAAACTGTTCGAAAACTCTGCCGAACGAAAACAAAACGCTTTTCGCTTCTGCGCCGAGACCGATTAAAACCAGCAAAAAAAGCGCGGAACAAATTAAAAGAGCGTTAAATCTTTCGCTTGAGCGGCGCAGACCGCTGACGCGGCTCTCGGCATTGGCAACGACAACTTTCGTAAAATTTTCGGGAAGCTCGAATTTTTCTTCTTCCAGAGCGAAATCCAAAGCGCGAAGCAATTTCTTTTGTTGATTGAGTTCTTCAGCGCAGCTTTCGCAAACCGCCAGATGCATTTCAAGCTCGAGTTCTTCGCGCTGGGATAGCTCGCCGTCGATATAAGCGGCAATATCTGCGCGCTGACACTCGTTTGAAATTTCTACGTCCTGAAAACTCATTTTTATCAAAAATTTATCAATAAGAAATAAAAAAAACTATTTTAAGAATTTAATGGTCAAAGGATATTCCCAGAATTCCCCGTTGTACGCTTTGACAGCCCCGACGATCGGAAACGCGACGCTTAAAACCATCAGCGCGATAAAGCCCAGAAACCCGATTAAAACGATGGCTAAAATTCCGCTCACCACGCTGTAAATCAAAGCGGAAAGCATCCAGTTAGCAATCATTTTGCCGTGCGCGTCCAGAGCCGGGATTTTATCTTTTTTCATCTGCCAGATTACGATCGGCGCAATAATGCCTGCCGGCGGAAGGATAAAATTAAAAAGCTGCGACAAATGCAAAAACATTCCGAGTTGTTTTTGTTCGGGAGTTTGAAGCTGCGACGGCGGTTGATGCTGCATCTGATTCATAAAATTGCTCCTCGAATTAAATCCCTGTAAACCCTCTATCGATAAACATTTCGCGCATCATCTCGCGCGCCCTGAAAAGGCGATTTTTTACCGTTCCGAGCGGCAAATTGGTAATCTCCGCGATTTCGTCGTAACTCATATCCTGCGAATGTCTGAGCAGAATCAAATCTCTATAAGTTGCGGGCAGACAATTTACTACCGCTTCAATCTCGTTGCGCCACTCGGTTCGCTCGCGTTCCTGCTCGGGCGTCGGGCGCGGGCTTTCGATTTGCAGTTCATACGCGCCGTCTTCGCTTTCGGTTTCGAGACTTTGCTGATTAACCGAATTACGCCGCATATAATCGATCGCCGCGTTGTGCGCGATGCGGTAAAGCCAGGTTGAAAATTTATAATCGGAACTGTATTTTTCGAGCGAATTATAAACCTTGATAAAAACTTCCTGCGTTACGTCAAGCGCCGCTTCGTAATCGGAAAGCATTCGATAGACATATCCCGTAATCGGTCGCTGGTAGCGGCGAACCAGCTCTTCAAAGCCGTCTTCGCGCCCGCTGATAGCGTTTGCAATCAGTTCGATGTCGGTTGAGGTTTTTATATTTTCCATTGCTAAAATTTGGATTGCCATAACGCACAAGTTATACGAGGATTTTTCACGCTCGGTTTCAGAAAAGTTCGAAATTCAAAGTTTAAGTTTGGCAGGAGAACTTAAACTTTGAATTTCGTGCAGAGAGTTTCTAATTTTGAATTTATTTTAAGCCTAAAGCTGCGAGACCGGCAGGAGCGGCGATGTCGTCGAATCTCAAACTACTCGAAGGAATATATAACCCGATGTCTTCGGGACGCAGTATATTCAACGCTTTTCCGAGCGCGTCATTCGAGATTTCCCTGATTTTTTCGGGAACGAGATCTCTGCCGATCACCAAAAGATTGTCGAGCGGACTTTCGCTTTGCTCTTGTGCGAGGCGGTCGCGATAAAACATTAAAAGACGGAAAATTTCATCTTCGCGCTCGCTTTCGCTGCAAATTACGGTTCGAACGACAACCGGTTCTTCACCGCGCATCAAAAGCGCCGTAAACCCGTCGTTTTGCGAGCTGATTAAAAGCGAATCGGTTTTATTCTGCCTATCAATCAGCCAGTTCGATTCGCTGACGGCGCGCGGCAAAATCAAGCCGGCTTTCCAGCCCTGCGTTTCAAACAAAGTTTCGTATTCGTCAATCACGGAAAGTTTTACGGCTGTCGCGAAATAGCGCGCTTTCCCGTCGCGGTCGGCGGTGATTTTCTGCCGGGAAATTCTCATTTCACCGGAAGTCGCGCCGAAAACCTGTTCGGATTTCCAATCGAGAATTTCCGATAATTCATTCGCCGAAGCCGGTTCGGAATCGAGCGTTAAAATAGCAGAGCGCGCCGTGTTGCTCGGCAATGAAACCGACCAACGCTTCTGACTTGCCAACCCGGCGTTTACAACCGCTTCGTCAAGCAAAACGCGCAGTTCCTCGACGCCGTGAATATTTTTTTCCAAAAAGCCAGGTGTCAGCAAATTCGACGGCAGCTCAACAGTTGCCGCCTGCTTGATGCCGAACTGTCCTTTGCCTTCTTTTTGCAGAGCTAATGCGGTAACGCTGTTTTGTTCCAAGCCGAGAGCCGCTTTCGGATAATTCGGTTGAGTTAATGCTGATAACATTTTTTATAGTTGATGATAAGGTCAAATCAATGTTTTTTAATGGTGAATGATGAATGAAAGAAGCTTTCTTGTTTTTTCATTCCCCATTTACTATTTACCATTAAATACATTGATTATTAATCTTAGTAGTCTTCGTATTTCTTGCCGTCGCTGTCCTCGCCGTCAGCCATGCTTTTAACGTCGGTTAATCCCTGTTCGCCGTCTGAAGAATTCGGGTCTTCGCCCTGAACGGTTTTCCATTCGGCTTTTTCCGTGATCGGATCGACCGGAACTTCACGCAGATATTTTCCTTCGACTAAATCTTCGATCGACTGCGGCAATTTACCTTTATCGGCGGCATACTGATCGATCGAACGGCGCATCTGCCAGAGATTTTCGCGCAGAACCGTCTCACGCGCATTTTGTACGCTTCGCTGGTAAGTCGGCATCGCCACCGAAATCAAAATGATAAGAATAAACATCGTAATCATCAGTTCGAGCAAAGAAAAACCTTTTTCGGATTTTAATCTGTGAACCGCGATTTTCGATTTTCGACTTTGATTTTCTAAAAACTTACCAATCACTGTATTTCTCCCCGTTTAAGGCTTCATCATCGGAATTCGAGCGAACGTCAAAGACATTTACGCTGTCCCAATTTTCTTCATCTTTCGCCTGATATGACGAGCGCAATTTCCAATCCGATTCGCCGGTCATCGGATCGATCGGCATTTCCCGAAGATAAACCTTTATAACTTCTTTTTCTTCGTTCAGATCGGTCGCGTCTGTGTCGGAAAAAACTCCGCCCTGCTTTATTTTAACGCCTCTGGATTTAACCTTGACGCCTTCTGCCAGTATTTCAAGACTCGGCGGATAGCGGTCGAGATTTTCGGAATCAAAAATAGTGCAGTCGTCAATTACGACGCGGCTGCGCGGATCGGCTGGCGCTGGCGGAACTATGCCTGCTCCGGCTTGATTTGTCGTTCTAACTGCACCTTGCGGGCACGAACCGAAAGTATCGCGCTTGAATTCGTCGATCGCGCTGCGAATATCCCGAAGCGTTTCGCGAAGGCGCACTTCTTTCTGTCGCTTAACGGCATTTTGCGCGAGCGGTATCGTGCCCATTATCAAAATCGAAAGGACCGTTAAAGTTATAATCAACTCTAAAAGCGTATAGCCTTCAAACGATTTCGGATTTATTTTCTGCTTAATGTTCACGTTTACCGCTCAACTCGTTAAAACTTGACCGCGAAATTCTTTCCGTCCGCCGTCAAAACAGTCATCATATCTTTAACAAACGACATTTCGTGCTTGCCGTCAATTAAAGCTTCGATTTCGATGTAAGCGAGAACGCCCGAAGCGTTTTCCGCCATATCTTTCGCCGACGATAAGCTGACAAACGTTTTGCCGTTTTGATTTACAAACGGAGTCGCCGAAGTGTTCGCGATATCTTTACCGAAAACATCGCCGTAACTGACCGAACGAACAGCCAGTTTTTTATTATCGAACTGCAAACCTAAAACAGCCGAACGAAACGCCGAAGCGCTTTTCACCATAACGGGAATTTTCGTTTTCTCGCCGGCTTTCATTTCAGACAAAGCCGTCAGAAACTGAATCTCAGCCAGCGGAGCGTTTGCCGGAACAGTTTCAGAAGCTTTGTTTTCTTTATTTTCATTCGGTTTTAACGAAGTTTCCTGAAAGTTCAAAATTCCCTGTCCTGTTTGCGTGTTGCCGGCGGTCGGATTGATTTGCAAAGTTTGCACGCCGGAATCAATCGGTCGAATGCTCGACAGCTGCAAGCCGGAGCTTTGCGCCGAAGCGTTTGCCGTCGTTTGCTGCCCGGCTGAAGGATTTTCCGCCGCCGAATTTGTTTGCGAAACCGCTTGCGCGTCGCTTGATTTTACGTAAGCCGGCGCGTCTTCCGCTTTTTGATCCGGCAATTGAACCTGGGCGACGGTCGGCAGACGGCGGGCGGCGGCGAGCAGTTCTTCGCGTTCTTCCTGAATAATCATCGCTTCGAGCGAACCGCTTGTCGGAACAGCGACGCTTCCCGTCGGGCGTTCGATTTCATCTTCCGGCAAAATTGAAGGCGCGCGGATAACTCTCGGCGTCACGGCGATAACAATGTCAACCTGGCGGTTGTCTTTCGTCGGCGCTGTAAAAAGTCTGCCGATAATCGGAATCAAGCCGAGAAGCGGCAATCCCTGCCGCCCGTTGGTTTGAGTATCCTGAGCGACGCTCGCTAAAAGAAGCGTTTTGTTGTTTTGGACGCGCGCCGTTCCCTTGATTACGCGTTCGGAAAAACACGGGTTTCCCGTGGTGGTTCCGCAGGCGACGACGTCTTTCGATTCGATTTCCATTGCCACCTGAACGTCCTGATTCGGGAAAACGATCGGTTTGAACTTTAAGGTTAAACCGACCTGTTCGTAATTGATAACCGAAGCCGCATTATTATTGATGCCTCCGCCGGGCTGACCGGGCTGATTGCCGTAACCGAGAAGCTGCGCGGTTTGTACCGGAACTCGCTGACCGATTCGCGCCGAAGAATCTTCATTGTTAAAAGCGTGAATCTGCGTCGAAGCGAGAAGCTTTGTGTTTTGCCTGTTTTGAAAAGCGACCAGGTTGACCGCCGGAAGCACCAAGCCGACGCCGAAAATATTTGAGATTATGTCAGTCCCTCTTCCAATGACTCCGTAATTGTTGTCTCTTTTGCCGAGTCCGACAACGCCGCTCGTTGTTCCGCCTAAATTTGTCAGGGACGCTTCGTTACCGATCTGATTCCCCAATTTTAACAAGTCGGATTTTGAAACTTCATAAATCGCCACGTCCATCACTACTTCGGCGCGATCTTTATCAAGCGAAGTAATCAGCTTGCCCATCAAGCGGATATTTTCTTCCGTGTCGCGAATCGTGATGCTGTTTGTATCTTCGTCAACGATTGAAACGGTCGGGATTCTGCCGGGCTGCGCTGGAATCGCGCCCTGCAAAACTTTCTGCACGTCTTTCGGGTCGGCGTTTGCCAGGTAAAACGTGCGTAAGACCAATTGCTGAAAATTCTGACGGCGAACGCCGTTAGCGATTAAAATCGTGCGCGGTCCGACCTTTTGGAAAAACAATCCTTCCTGCAAAAAGATATAATCCAGAGCTTTCGCGGCGGTTACGTTTTTCAACTCGATTTTCGTGGTTCTCGCCGTGCGGAAAGATTCGGAATCGAAAAGCACGTTTAAATCCAGGTCTTTCGCGAGTTCCTTGATAATAAACTGCAAATCGACTCCGCTCGGAAACGGCACGTCGCGCAATTTTTCGAGTTTTTGCGGAACCTGCACGTCTTGCGACGCGCCCGCGTTGTAACCGGTTTTAACGAGCTTTACGTCAGTGCCGCCGTTATCATTTCTTTTCTCTTCGGAGTCGTCTCCGTTTTCCAGTCCTCTTTGCAAACGAATCATTTTTTCCATCTGATCTTTTGCAAGTTCATTGACCGGGTCGAAGGCATAAGCCTTGCGGTATGCGAGGTAGGCGCCTTCGTAATCTTTTTCCGCCGCCAGCGAATTTCCTCTTTTCATAAACATCTGCGAGGCGTTGAAAATAGCGCGCTGGTAATGCAGACGATACTCTGGATTTTTCGGATTGTCGGCGACCGCCAAAGCGAACTGCTCGACGGCTTTATCCCATTGCTCAGCAATTTCGGCTTTCATTCCTTCTTTGAAGAATTTTTTCCCGTCGCCTAATGCCAGGACAGAGGTGGGCGCAAGCATCGATGCGACGAGCATCAAAGAAAGTAAAAAACGAATATAAGCTGCTGTTTTTGCTGATTTATACATAATTTTGAGTTGAATTGGATTATTTAAAGACTGCAAAAGCTTGTGTAACTGCAAACTTCACACGCCCGCGGCACCGCAAAGTTTCAAAAGTTTCACGGAGAAACTCGAACAAAATCATTTCATTTTGCAATAATTATTCGATTACTTCAATATAATCAACTAAATAATCAACGAAATATTTACCTGACATCTTCGACAAAAGTTACGCGATTTATTTCATGCAGCGTCGTCTGCCCGGCGAAAACTTTTTTCACAGCCGACTCGCGCAAACTCGAAAGCCCTTCTTTTTCAGCCTGACGCCGAATTTCCGAACCCGGACGGCGCGCGATAATCATTTCGCGAATCGTGTCCGACATATCGAGCAGCTCGTGAATCGCCGAACGCCCGCGATAACCCGTGTGATTGCAGGCGTCGCAGCCGACGCTCATATAAAAATGCGTGTTGCCGACGCTTTCGGGTCGAAGTCCCGATTCGATTAATTCATCCTGGCTCGGCTGGTAAGCTCGCTTGCAGGTGGCGCAAAGTTTACGGACAAGACGCTGAGCGAGAACGCAGTTGAGCGCCGCAACGAAGTTGTACAGGTCAACCTGCATATTCAAAAAACGCCCGATAACGTCGATCACGTTGTTGGCGTGAACGGTTGTGAA
The DNA here is from genome assembly GCA_025463125.1 of Acidobacteriota bacterium. Taxonomy (GTDB): domain Bacteria; phylum Acidobacteriota; class Blastocatellia; order Pyrinomonadales; family Pyrinomonadaceae; genus SXVE01. The sequence goes on from JAOAPX010000152.1 coordinate 72,422, forward strand.
AACAAGGTGACCGGTCAGCGCCGAGTTGATGGCGATCTGCGCCGTTTCCTCGTCGCGAATCTCCCCGACCATTACCTTATCCGGGTCGTGGCGCAGAATCGAACGAAGCCCGCGCGCGAAAGTCAAACCTTTCTTTTCGTTGACGGGAATCTGCATAATTCCCTGCAGCTGATACTCGACCGGGTCTTCGATCGTGATGATCTTGTCTTCGGTATTGCGAATTTCGTTAAGCGCCCCGTAAAGCGTCGTCGTTTTACCGGAACCGGTCGGACCCGTTACGAGAACCATTCCGTAAGGCTCCTTGATATACAAACGAAAGCGCTGCAAATCTTCCGGGTCAAAACCGACGACTTCGAGACTTAAGTTTTTAAATTCCTCGGAAATCTGTTCTTTATCGAGAATACGAATAACGCAGTTTTCGCCGTAAGCCGCCGGCAGAATCGAAACGCGAAAGTCAACCGTTCTGCCTTTGTACCGAACTCTGAATCTGCCGTCCTGCGGGATTCTGCGCTCGGCGATGTCGAGCTCCGACATTACCTTGATACGCGAAATCAGCGTTTGGTGATACGCCATATCGATCGGATCGACTTTTTGATAAAGCGCCCCGTCGATACGGAATTTAACGGCTAAATCGCGGTCGCCCGCTTCGATATGAATATCGGATGCGCGCGATTCCATCGCGTTGTAAACGATCGTGTCAACCAATTTAATAATCGGCGACATATCGGAATCCGACGCGAGACGGTCTAAATCCAAAACTTCTTCGCCCTGATCGGTTTCTTTAACAAGCGAAATCTTAAAGCCCGAAGCGGCTTCCTGCAAAACTCTCTGCGTCGCGTCGCCTCTTTTCAGCACGACGTCAATCGCGCCCTGCGTCGCGACATACGGAACGATGCGGACGTTCAGCGCGTTTTCGAGCTCGGCGAGATGCTCCAGGTTGGTCGGGTCAGCCATCGCCGCGTGCAGATTTCTGCCTTCGCGTTTTAAGGGAATAAAATGATTGCGAAGCATCAAATCAACCGGAATTTTCGTCAGCTCGTCATAATCGATCGGCGATTCCTGATCGGGCGGCAGCAAATCGATATAAGGCAAACGGTAACGCCGCGCCAGGGCTTTCGCTTCCCTGACTTCGGGCGGCTCGTTTTCGAGAAAATCAGTCGAAATTTTCGGCGGAGCAGCCGTCGTGACAGTCGCTCCGTTATTTTGATTGTTCATAAATTATTTTTTTCCGCCGAACGGACCTGACGAAATCGTTTGAATAATCGGCAGATAAATCGCCAGCAAAATCGTAATGACGATTCCAGCCATAAATAAAAGGATTAGAGGTTCGAGAAGCGTTGTGAGTTGCTCTAAACGCACCTCGGATTCGGCATCGTAGAAATTGGCGACTTCATCGAGCATTTCGCGCAAGCTGCCGGAGCTTTCGCCGATGCCGATCATATCGAGCGCGAGCTCGGGCAGCCAGTTGGCTTTTCCGAGCGCCTCGGTAAAGCCGCGACCTTCGCGAATTAAAGGCAAAACCGCCTGGCTTAAGCGGCGAAGTTCCAGATTATTGATCGATTGCGAAGCGATGTCCCACGATTCGGGAACCGTAATGCCGCCTGAAAGAAGAGTTGAAAGCGAGCGGGCGAGCTGCGCCATCGTCATTTGACGAATTAAAGCGCCGACGATCGGAAGTTTCAGTAAAAATTTGTGCAAAAGCAGCTTCCCGTTCGGAGTTCGGAAATAAAGCACTACGGCAAAACCGAGCACCAAAACCATCGGTAAAAGCCACCAGATGTTTGTCGCAACGGTGGTGGAAATCGCCAGGACGACGATCGTCACCGTCGGCAAACCCTGATTGGCGTTGATGCCTTTGAATAAATCCGACATTCGCGGAACGATATAGAGCGTTAGAAACGCCACCATGAATGTTGCCGCGACCAGCAAAAAAGCCGGGTAAGCGAGCGCGCCGCGAAGTTTTCGCGAAACGCCGACGCTGCGCTTTAGATAATTAACGAATCGTTCGAGAACATTGTCGAGCGCGCCTGATTTTTCGCCGGAAAGCAGCGAAGCGGTGTAGATTTTCGGAAAAATTCCCTGAGATTCAAATGCTTCGGACAGCGGAATGCCGCTTTTAATCTTGTCTTCGACGTCCGCCAAAACTCTGCGCATACTTTCCGAACCCGAACGGTTTCGCAAAAGCCCGATTGATTGCAAAACGGGGATACCGGCGCGAAGAAGCGCGGAAAGCTGCTGGTTGAAAAGCAAAAAATCGCCCTGCTTGACGCGCCCTTTTTTGCCCGGACTGCCGATCGGCAAAACAGCGGAAAGACCGCGTTCAGCCGAGGAAACGGTAAAAACCTTAAAGCCTTCGCTTTCGAGCTGCCGCTTTGCTTCGCCGCTCCCGCTCGATTCGACGACTCGCGTTATAACATCGCCCGACGGCGTTCCGAGACGACAGATAAATTCAGCCATACTTAAAAATTACGATTATCGATTAGAAATTTACGATTTATATTTGTGACTTTTCGCCTTTTATCCTGGTGTTGTTGCAATAATCGTAAAATTTTATAATTAATTTTAAGAGCGATTAATTAAGCTTAAAAAGGCATATAATAAATCCAAAAAAAGAAATACGTCGAATTATATCACGCACATATAAAAAAAAGGTTGCAATAGAGGCGCATTTGCCCGAATATTTTTTAGCTTGCACAACGATATGTAGTTTACCAACATCAAAAAAAATATCTTGCGGAAGTTAAATTCATTGACTTAAACTAGAGACAATCAAGGAGATTATTATGGCTGTGAAAATTTCGTGTAATTTCAGCCGATTAAGTATCGCGCAGCAGTTGTTTTTGTTGTCTATAGTCCTCACTTTCGGTACGATTTCGGTATTTTCACAAACGCCGCAGCCGACTCCGCCCGTGCAGGACGACGACGGGCGTCCGATTACGATTAAAACCGATCTGGTAACGCTTACCTTAACCGTTACAGACGTTTACGGTCGCTACGTGTCGGGCTTGTCGAAAAACGCATTTACAATTCTCGATAACAATCAGGAACAGGAAATTACTTATTTTAGCGATGCCGACGCGCCGGTTTCGGTCGGTATCCTGTTTGACGTTTCAGATTCGATGAGCGGCGAGAAAATCGGCAAAGCGCGCAAAGCTTTGGAAAGATTTATCGGCACGAGTCATCCTTCGGACGAATATTTTTTAATCGCTTTTAACAATCGCGCCCAGCTTTTGCTTGACCGCACGCGCGACGGCGAATCGGTTTTGCAAAAACTTACGCTCGTTGACCCGCGCAACAACACGGCGCTTTACGACGCCGTTTATCTCGGCGCGGAAAAGGTCACGCGCGGTTCGCATCAGAAAAAAGCGATGCTGATAATCAGCGACGGTCAGGACAATTCTTCGCGCTATAATTTCGGCGAAGTCCGCCGCCTTTTGAAAGAATCCGACGTTGTAACTTACGCCGTCGGAATTATGGACGGCGGCGACGCGGGCAGCCCGACCGGTATGCAGGGACAGGCGTTTTTAGACGAGCTGACTTCGGTTACGGGCGGAAAATCTTTTTATCCGCAGACTGACGTTGAGATGGACGAGATATTCGAACGCATCGCGCTCGAGCTCCGGCATCAATACTCGATCGGGTATACGCCGAAAGATTTCGACCCGAACGGTAAATGGCACAAAGTAAAAGTTAAGGTCAAACCTCCGCGCGGTTTACCGCGTCTAACGGTCAGAAGCCGGGATGGTTATTACGCCACGCCGACGACTCTATATCGTTAAGTTGTAGTTTAAGAAATAAAATGAAAAGAAATATTTTCGTAATTTTGCCGCTTGTCTTGTGCGGAGCATTTGCCCTTGCTTTTTTTGATTTATCGGCTGCGAGCGCTCAGAATCCGACGACCAATCGTCAGAGACAAATTCCCGCGCCGACGCCTTCGCCGACGCCTTCGGTTGCGCCTTCAGTCAGCCCGACGCCGGAAGTAGAAGAAATTATCAAGATCGATACCGAGCTCGTAAATTTGAATGTTCGCGTGGTGGATCGCAATAATCGTCCGGTAAACAATTTATCTCCGAAAGAATTTCAAATTTTCGAAGACAATATTTTGCAGCCGATTGAATTTTTCTCGAAATCCGAAGTTCCGACCAATTATTCGCTCGTTATTGATAATTCCGGTTCGCTTCGGATGCAGCTTGAAAAAGTTATCGAAGCCGGAAAAATTATCGTTAATACGAACCGCGCGGACGATGAAACATCGGTTATACGCTTTATCAGCTCAGACAAAATAGAAATCGTTCAGGATTTTACGCCGAACAAAACCGATATTATAGACGCGCTCGATAATCTTTACACCGAAGGCGGGCAGACGGCGATTATTGACGCGGTTTATCTCGCGGCTGAAAAAGTTACGGAATACGAAAAATCTCGCTCGGACGATCGCAAACGCCGCGCTTTGATTCTGGTTTCCGACGGCGAAGACCGCGACAGTTTTTACAAAGAGCCGCAGCTTTTCGAGCTTCTGCGCGAATCCGACGTACAGATTTACACGATCGGTTTCGTCGGCGAGCTCAGCAAAGAAGGCGGATTTATCAGCAAAAGCCCGCAATCGAAAGCCAAAGCGCTTTTGGAAAGATTGGCGACCGAAACCGGCGGAAAATCTTATTTTCCGAATAGCATCAACGAGCTGACAACGATCGCGCAGGATATCGCCAGCGAGCTTCGCACACAATATTCAATCGGTTATATTCCGACCAACGACCGCCGCGACGGCACATTCAGAAATATCAAAGTTCAGGTAGCCGACGGACCCAACAAACAAAAACGAATCGCCGTCACCAGAAGCGGCAGAACCGCTACGCCGGAAGGCGCGCCGCCGAGCCTGCAAAACACGACTAAAAAGAGCTCGGAATAACTAAAACTTAAAATTAAAAAACGTATTCCAAATTATAAAAGAAATTTGGAATACGTTTTTTTTCGCTATTTTTTGTTTTCACTTAAAACCGTTGAGGTAAAAACCAACGGCGCTTACTTTCTCTCCGGCACTGAACCGGAAATTTTCTTGCGCGTTGTCTCGCCCGTGTCGATAACCGGAATGCCGTCCGAAACTTCCGCGTGCGGGCGCGGAATAACGTGCACAGCCGTTACGGTTCCGATGCGCCGCGCCGCCGCCGCGCCCGCATCGACAGCCGCTTTTACAGCTCCGACTTCGCCGCGCACAATCGCGGTGACGAGTCCGGCGTCAATTTTTTCGTAGCCGACGAGACGGACGTTTGCAGCCTTGACCATCGTGTCGGCAGCTTCGATCATCGCAACCATTCCCATACATTCAACCATTCCGAGTGCTTCCATAAATTTCTCTCTTAAAGTTTTTTATAAACGTTTATTTTATCAGCCCGTCTGAAAATAATTAAATAAACAAAATTAAAGCGCGGCGCGTTTTTGCTTTTTTACTTTATTTTTGCTTTTTTACTTTAATTGAATCGCTAAAAAAACTATGACAATCGCAAATACCATTATTACAAGCGCAACGAGCGCGAACGCCGCGCCAGACTTTTCTTCCGGTTCTTCCCAAACAATTTCGATTTCTTTTTTTTGAAAAGATTTCGCTTTATTTCGCAAAGAAGCGGCGGATTTTAATTTGGCATCTTTTATCAAATCCGGCTTTTTTTCCGCTGATCCGGCTTTTTCTATCGAAACGGGTTTTTGCGTCTCATCGATCGCGTCCGGGACTGGAGTTTTTTCGACAACTTCTCTTTGCTGTTTGCCGGAAAACAATTCGTCTTTGATTCGGCTTTTCCCATTTTTCCCGCCGTTTTCGGAAGAATTCGGAGAAATAGCGCTTCCGCAGTTGTAACAAAACAACGCCTGCGGGCGAACATTGACTCCGCATGTTTTACAAACCTGATTTTCGACGATAATTTCAGCCATTTAACAATCTTAAATTTGCGAGCGAAAACTATAAAAGAATTTGCGAGCGAAAACTATAAAAGAGTTTACAAAATATGTCTTAAAGATGTTCGATAATTATTGCTGTTTGGCAAAAATATCTTTTTCATCGCCTAAATCACGGGCTGAAGGCGTGATGATCGTTTTCGCCGTGACGTAAATTTTTTCGCCGTTTTCCAGCGCCCGCTTCACGTCGTCTTCGCTGACAAAATCCACGGCTTTCGGTTTCGCCCCGTTGCCGGAATTTTCCGGTTTCAATTCGTGTATGATTGTTTTCACGGGCGACACGGGTGAATTTGCGATTTCCGGTTTCGGAGCCGCGGTTTCTTTCGGCGCTTCGACCGCGCCGCTCGATTTTTGATTTTCGTTTAACTTGCCCGATAAAAATTTATCGACGATTGCGGCAATCGCTTCGCGTTTTGCTGATTTGTCGCCGCCGCCTGGAGTTTGCGGTGTAAAATTGCCGGAAACATTGTTTTGGGTTTTGAATTTCGCGCTTTGAGCCGAAGCGACGGGCTTTGTTTCAAAAGCGACGCGTTTGATGTCCATTAAATGAAGCGGCGAAACATTGTCGGAAGTAACGTTTCCGCCCCAGGAACCGCACCCTAAAGTCATCGAAGGCGCTAAATCCGTCGAAAACCCGATCGCTCCGTGCGTCGTCGGCGAATTTATAACTACGCGCGAAGCGGGCATCTGCGCGCCGTAAGCGATTGCCGCCGCGCGATCCTGCGTGTGCATTCCGGCTGTGTGACCCATTCCGCCGAACTGCAAAACCTCCAAACATCTGCGCGCGCCCTGCTCGACGCCTTCAACTACGAAAAACGCCAAGGTCGGTGAAAGCTTTTCGATCGACCAGGGGAAATCGCGCCCGATTCCGCCGCAATCGGCAAGCAGGCAGCGCGTCCCGGAAGGCACGGAAACTCCGGCTAAATTTGCGATGTATTCGGCTGATTTTCCAACGATTTTCGGATTTAAGGTTCTTTGCGGGGTCAATAAAACTTCGGCGACTTTTTCGGCTTCCGCCTGATTTAAGAAATGTCCGCCCTGCAATTTAAATTGTTCGCGCACCCGCGCTTCGATCGGCGCATCGACAACGACAGATTGTTCGGAAGCGCAAATCGTGCCGTTATCAAAACAGGTTCCGGTCAGAATGTCGCCGACCGCCTTTTCGACGTTTGCAGTTCTTTCGATAAAAACCGGAACGTTTCCCGGACCGACTCCGAAAGCGGGTTTTCCCGAAGAATAAGCCGCGCGAACCAAACCGGTTCCGCCGGTTGCAAGAATGACCGCCGTGCGTTTGTGCTTCATCAGAGCTTCGGTGCCTTCGATTGTCGAATTCGTCAGGCACTGAATCGCATCCGGCGGCAAACCTTCTCTGACGCCGACTTCGCGCATTATTCTCGCCGTTTCCGCAATCGAGCGGGCGGCTGAAGGATGCGGCGAGAGAACGATCGTATTTCTCGATTTAACCGCGATTATAATTTTAAAGATGGTCGTCGAAGTCGGGTTCGTCGAAGGAATAATCGCCGCGACGACTCCGCGCGGCGAGGCGATTTCAACGATGCTTTCGGTTTCGCGAACGACGCCGACCGTTTTTAAGTTACGAAAATAATTCCAGACGTCTTCCGCCGCAAAACGATTTTTCTCGCGTTTGTCTTCGGCTTTGCCGAAACCGGTTTCTTCGTGAGCCATCGAACCGAGACGCGCCGATTCCGCCAGCGCGGCTTTCGCCATCGCTTCGCAGATTCGATCGATTTTCGTCTGGTCGAACGCGGCAACAGACGTAAAAGCAAGATGCGCGGCTTCGACCGCGTCGCGCGCTTCCTGCTGTGCAATTAAATCGTTGTGTTCGGGCATCGTTTTTCAATTACGAATTATCAATTGCGAACTTTAAACAGTGAATCTATTTCTTTATTTGTAATTCGCAGATTGAAACTCGTAATTGTTCCTATTTGTTTCTCGATTTGCTTCTGTCGTTTGCCGAAATCTCGCTTCCCGCTTCGCCTGCGCCGAGTTGCCCGCGCGAGCCTCCGCCGAGCGATTTTTCGTCAGGACTGTAACCGGTCGCGCCGCCTTTCGGCAAAACCTGTTCTACTTCGCCGTGCGGTCGCGGAATTACGTGAACGCTGATAAGTTCGCCGACGCGCCGCGCCGCCGCTGCTCCGGCATCGGTTGCCGCTTTTACGGCTCCGACGTCGCCGCGAACAAAAATCGTAACGTAACCGGCGCCGATATATTCTTTACCGATTAATTGGACATTCGCGGCTTTGACCATCGCATCAGCCGCTTCGACCGCGCCGACGAAACCTTTGGTTTCGACCATTCCGAGTGCTTCCAGGCTCATTGTTTATTCCTCTCTTTTTTGATTTACCTTATCAGATTTTAATATAAGCTTTTAATAAAGCCTAAACGTAACACGGGGAAAATCAATAATCAAGCCCGCACCTTTTAACTAAAAGACTTTGAAACAATTGACATTTTCCGTCCGACAAAGATATATTTCAAATCTAAGATCGTTTTTATTTAGCAGTTTTCCAAACGCAGTAATACCCGTAAACAACAACATGTCACAAACACTTGGCGAAAAATTGCGACAAGCCCGCGAAGAGCGAGGCATCAGTATCAGTGAAGTTGCGGAGCAGACGCGAATCTCTCCGCACTACCTGGAATTAATCGAAAACGATGATTACCGAACGCTGCCCGGCGGAATTTTTAACAAAGGTTTTGTTAAATCTTACGCCAAATATGTCGGTATCGACGAAGTCGAAGCGTTACAGGACTATTCCAGATTGATTTCCTCGCAAAGCAGTGAAACAAGCGAAGAGCCGAAAACATATCGCCCGGAAGTTTTGACCGACGAGCGATCGAGTTCTTCGTTTCTTCCGACGCTGATTTTTGCCGCTGTGATTCTCGGTTTAATGACCGTGGGAATACTCGCGCTCGTTAATTATCTGCAATCGGAATCGGCTGTTGTCGTAACAAACAATATTAATCAGGCAAATTCCAACGCCGCGAACGCTAATCCGGCTGCGGCGAGCACGCCGCAGGCAAACACGGCTCAAGCGATTCCCGCAACCGATGAAATAAAACTGGAATTTAAATCTCTGGCGGATGTTATCTCGGTCAGCGCGACGGTTGACGGAAAATTGACGAACGAAAGCGTCACGAAAGAAAATCCGAAAACCTATACCGGGCAGCAGAGCGTAAAGGTTAGGTATTACAAAGGTTTTGCCAATCAGGTTCAATTGTCGCTTAACGGAAAACAAATCACTGCGCCCGCGGCGCCCGCAAGAGGCAACGGAATCGAGGTTGAAATCAACAAAAACAATATCGCTCAAATTTTACAGAGCGGACAAATTCAAACCGGAGCCGCGGCACCGGCTGCGCCCAGATAAAAAGTTTTTTTATGTTGCTTTTACGAAAGCTGAAAATCATATTCCAATTACGAAAATTACATTTTAAGCAGAAAAGCGCCCGCCAATTATGTGCGGGCTTTTTTGTATTTCTATTTCAAAGGGTCCGGCGGCAATTTTTGCGGCGCGCCGACTTGAAATCTGAACCTTTAAACTTGAAACTTTATAATTATGCAAATCGAAGAAATAAAAGAAGGCTTAACCTTTGACGACGTTTTATTAATACCGGCATATTCCGACGTTTTACCGAGTGAAGTTAACACTCAAACGCGCTTTTCGCGAAATATACATCTTAATATTCCCTTGTGTTCATCGGCGATGGATACGGTTACCGAAGCTTCGCTGGCGATCGCGCTCGCGCAGCAGGGCGGCATCGGCGTAATTCACAAAAACTTTTCCATCAGCCAGCAATCCGAAGAAGTTGATAAAGTAAAACGCAGCGAATCCGGAATGATCGTCGATCCGGTAACGATCCGCGACAACGCTCTTGTTTCCGAAGCGCTGAACATCATGGAACGTTTTCGCATCAGCGGCGTTCCGGTCGTTGACGAAAACGGTTTTCTCGTCGGCATTATCACCAACCGCGATTTACGTTTCGAAACGCGTTTCGACATTCCGATTTCCGAAGTGATGACAAAACAGCCGCTCGTTACCGTGCCGGTCGGAACGACGCTCAACGAGGCAAAAGTTAAATTGCAGAAACACCGGATTGAAAAGCTGCTCGTGGTAAACGACGGCGGTCATCTGAAAGGCTTGATTACGGTTAAAGACATTCAAAAAGCGATTCGCTACCCGAACGCGGCGAAAGACGATTTGGGAAGACTGCGCTGCGCCGCGGCGATCGGGGCGACCGGCGATTATCTCGAACGCGCCGAAGCGCTGATGAACTCGCGCGTCGACGCGATTGTTATCGACACGGCTCACGGTCATTCTTCGCGCGTAATCGAAGCCGTAAAAACGGTTAAATCTAAATACCCTGAGCTCGAGCTAATCGCCGGAAACGTCGCGACCGCCGAAGCGACGAAAGCCTTGATCGATGCGGGCGTCGATGCGGTAAAAATCGGCATCGGTCCCGGCTCGATCTGCACGACACGCGTCGTCACGGGCGCGGGCGTTCCGCAAATTACGGCGATTATCGAATGCGTCGAAGCGGCGAAACAATCAAATGTACCGATTATCGCCGACGGCGGCGTGAAGTATTCCGGCGACGTGGCGAAAGCGATCGCGGCTGGCGCAGATTCCGTCATGATCGGCTCGCTTTTTGCCGGAACCGAAGAAGCTCCGGGCGAAGTAATTCTTTTCCAGGGTCGAAACTTTAAGACTTATCGCGGAATGGGATCGATCGGCGCAATGAAAAAAGGCTCTTCCGACCGGTATTCGCAGGAAGGAACGGTTGCCGATTCAAAATACGTTCCCGAGGGCATCGAAGGACGAGTCGCTTATAAAGGAACGGTCGCCGAAACGGTTACGCAGCTTGTCGGCGGTTTAAAAAGCGGAATGGGTTACACAGGCTGCCGCGACATTCAGGAGCTTCAAACGCAGGCTAAATTTGTCAGAATCACTTCAGCCGGCTTGCGCGAATCTCACGTTCACGACGTGATTATCACAAAAGAAGCGCCGAATTACCGGACGGACAGCTAATAAAAAAAAGAAAGGACGGGCACAAGACTCGTCCTTTCTTTTTTCTTCCTTTTAACTTTTCTCTTTCAACCTTTCTCTTTTAATTTTTCCTTTTAATTTTCCAGAAGTTTTTCCCACTCGGCGTAAAGCGATTGAACCTGTTTTTCGGTCTGATCAAACTGCTTGTTGACTTCGAGTAGTTTTGCGTGATCGGCGGCGATTTCCGGGACGCTCATTTGCGACGTCAGATGCGACATTTTTTCTTCAAGCGCCGGAATTTCCTTTTCGATTTGTTTTATCCTGTTTTCGATTTGCTGACGCTGGTTCTTGCTCAAGTTATCAACTTTCGGTTTTTCTTCGATTTTCGGCTCGCTTGTTTCCGGCGTCGCGCCGCGCGCCAGTTCTTTGCCGTTATTCGCGTTTTTTCGAGCTAAAGCTTCACGCTTTTCCTTTTCTTCGTGATACTGACTGTAATCGCCGTCAAAAATCTCAACCGCGCCGTTTTCTTCAAACGACAAAATCTGCGTCGAAACCTTGTCGAGAAAATATCGATCGTGGCTGACCGTAATAATCGTTCCTTCATAAGCTTCAAGCGCCGATTCAAGCGCTTCGCGCGAGGGAATATCCAGATGGTTCGTCGGCTCGTCGAGCACCAGAACGTTTTTATTCGAATAAATCAGCTTCGCAAGCGCGAGCCTGCCCTTTTCGCCGCCGGATAAAGTGCCGACTTTTTTGAAAACATCGTCGCCGACAAACAAAAACCTCGCCAGGAATCCGCGCAGCTGACCGTTTTCCGCAAGCGGCGCGACGCGGCGCAGCTCGACGATAATTTCGTTGTTCTCGTTTAATTCTTCGAGTTGCTGCGAATAATAACCGATGTCGGTTTTCGCGCCCCAGATTATTTTGCCGGAAACTTCACGAATGTCGCCTAAAACCGTTTTAAGAAACGTGGTTTTCCCGGTTCCGTTGCCGCCGATTACGCCCAGACATTCGCCGCGTAAAAGCGAAAACGAGATGCCTTTCGCCAGAACTTTTTCGCCGTAGCCGATTGCCAGATCTTCAACGGTTAAAACCTGATTTCCCGCGCGCTCGATTTTTTTCAAAACGAAATTTCCCTGGGCTTTGTCGGCGGTAACGGCTTCGATGCGTTCGATGCGTTCGAGCATATTACGGCGCGATTTTGCCATTTTCGTTTTTTGACCGGCGATATTGCGGCGAATAAAGTCTTCGTTTTTGGCGATCATCGTCTGCTGATTTTCAAAAGCGCGGCGCTGAATTTCGCGGCGTTCTTCGCGTTCGATCAAAAACTTCGAATAATTTCCGTTGTAAGAAGCGGCTTTTCCGTTTTCAATTTCGATGATCCGGTTACAGACGCGATCGAGAAAATAACGATCGTGGCTGATGATAACGAAAGTTTTATCGTAAGACTGCAAAAAGCTCTCGAGCCATTCGACCGCGTTCACGTCCAAATGGTTCGTCGGCTCGTCGAGCAGTAAAATATCCGTTCCCGAAAGCAAAAGGCGAGCTAATCCGAGCCGGTTTTTTTGACCGCCCGAAAGATTTTTCGTTTTTGTTTCCCAATTTTCTTTGCTGAAACCTAAGCCGAGCAAAATCGATTCGGCTCTTGCCGTATAAGAAAAACCGTCGGCGTGCTCGAATTCGGTTTGCAGCTCGGCGTATTGATTTAAAATCTCGTCGCTGAAATTTTCAGCCATCTCGATTTCAAGACGGCGCATTTCGGCTTCGATATCGTGAATTCGCTTGAATGCCGATAAAGCCGCCGTATGAACGGTTTCGTCTTCCGAGAAATCGACGTGCTGCTCGAGCAGCCCGAGTTTCAAGTTGTTTATCTTGACGATATCGCCTTCGTCCGGCGTTTCTTCGCCTGTAATAAGGCGGAAAGCAGTCGTTTTGCCCGCGCCGTTTCTGCCGACGAGCCCGACCTTTTCGTTCGGATTTATCTGAAACGTCAGCCCGCGCAAAATGTCGTGCGCGCTGTAGGATTTGTATATTTCTGAAAGTCTGAAAAGCATAAAAAAGAGTAGTCAGTAACCGGCAATCGGCAGCCTTAAAAAAACTTCGACTGCGAATCGCTGATAACTGACTACTTGAATCAATTAGTCCTTAAAATTAACGAGCCGCATTTGCGTTTGCAGATCTCGAGTTAGCGCCGGCGTTTGTATTTGCGGTCGAACCGGTATTGGCGTTCGTATTAGCCGCAGCCGTATTTGCCGGAACTGCCGGTGTCGCGGCGGTCGCGGCACTTGCCGGACGAGCGCCGCTTAATTCGTTCGGATTTTCAACGACTTTTTTCGCTAAATGGTTTTCGACCTTCGCTTCGTTCATAGCAATTGCCGCATATGATTGGCTGAGAAGCTGTTTGCGCGCGTTGATCAGCGAATCGGCAACCTGCTGACGAATTCCGGGGCTTTCGAGCGTTAGATTTTCGTCAGCCATGCTGCGTTCCTGCAATTTGAAAATATAGAATTTGCCCTGCATCGGCGTCGGCAGAATCTGCCCGACCTGAAACTTCGGATCCATCAGTGTTGCAATGACCTGCGGAGGAAAGCTCTGGCGCATTTCTTCTTCCGAGATATATCCCAAATCGCCTCTTTGCAGACGGCTCTGGTCTTCGCTTTTTTCGCTGGCGATAGCCGCAAAATCAACGCCCTGCTGCAATTGCTTGATAATTTCGTTGCCTCTTAAAACGGCTTCCTGTTCGTTGGTCGTCGTGTCGCCCTGACCGCTGTTTGAAGGATCGATGACGATGGCTCCGAGCTTAACGCCTTTTTTCTTCACAAACGCCGCTTTGTTGCCGTTGTAAAAATCTTCGATTTCTTTATCTTTCGGCGGTTCGATTTTACCCGTGATTTTATCGACCAATTTTTGAATCGCCAAACCTTTTTTGATCACTTCTCTTGCCGAAGCGTCGGTTTCGCCGCTTTCTTTCATTTTCGCGTCGAATTGCTCCGAGGATAATCCGCTGCCTGTTTTGCGCTTGTTGAATTCAGCCGTTACTTCTTCTTCAGTCGGAACGGTTCCTTCTTTTTCGGCTTTTTGAAACATTACTTCCTGCTGAATCAGATTTTCCAAAATCTGCAGGCGCGCCTGAGCCAGTTCAAGCGGAGAAAGATTCGTTTCCTGTCCCTGAGCCTGCTGTTTTAAAACGCGCTCGATTTCTTCCAATCTGATGGCTTTTCCGTTAACGGCAGCGGCTGATTCGCCTGAATCTCCGGTGGCTGTCGGTCCGCCCGAACCGGTATTGCAACCGCTCAATAACATTGTGAATAATGCTGTAATAAGTACCGTTAAAATTGTTAATCTGTAATTTTGCACTGTGGCTTTTACTCCTTCAAACTCAGCTTTCAATCTCATTACTTGACTAAAGCTATGTATTTTTGTTATAAATCTTGTTTTTGAGTTTGTATCAAACTCTTTACTTATACCTCGTCATCATATTTTTGGAGGCTTTTTAATTATGGCAAAACGATGCGATGTCTGCGGCAAAGGTCCGCAATTCGGAAATAATGTTTCACACGCTAACAACAAAACCCGTCGTCGCTTTAATCCGAATCTGCAATCAATCCGCGTTCAACTACCTTCGGGTGGAAACGCGCGGCAAAAAGTTTGCACTCGTTGTATTAAAGGCGGCAAAATTGTCAAAGCTGTGTAAAACCGTTTGAGATTTATCTCGTTACTTTAGTTGCCAAACGCTTAGGAATTTTCTTTGCGTTTGGCATTTTCATTTATTCAGCAAGCTTTTATCAGTTTGCAGAAAACTTTCCGCAAAACGCTGAAAACAAACTTTTAAATAACGGCAACGCACTCGATCTCTACGCGAGCGTCGCGCGGCAGACGCGCCGCCTGAACGGTCGCGCGCGCCGGTTTGTTGGCGTCGAAAAACTTCGCGTAAACTTCGTTCATCGCCGCAAAATCATTCATATCGGCTAAAAACACCGTGGTTTTCACAACCTTTTCCAAACCCGTTCCCGCCGCTTCTAAAACCGCCGACAAATTCTTTAAAACCTGCTCTGTCTGCTCTGCCACATCGTTTGAAACAAATTCGTTCGTCGCCGGATCGATCGGGATTTGTCCCGAACAAAAAACCATATTTCCCGTTTTCACGGCTTGCGAATAAGGACCGATTGCGCCCGGCGCATTTTCTGTTGAGACTGTTTCCATGATTGTTTGTTTTCTTAATAATTTAAGCAAAAGGCGAATTTTAACAGATTAAAAGTGAAAAGCAAAGTTTACAGGATTTTTCACCCGTAAATTTAATTAGAATTTACTCTCTCCACCGCAATCACACCGGGAACCTGTTCGATCGACGCAACGACGCGGTCAAGGTGTTTTTTATCGAAAACTTCGACCGTCACTTCGATCAATCCCTGATCGTCTTTTGAAATTTTAGCCCGCGCGTCGCGAATTCCTGTTTTAATTTCCGCGATCGCATTTGTAATCCCGGCAAGCATTCCCGTCCGGTTCTCGGTCGTCGCCAGAATCTTGACCGACTGGATTTCCTGCCGCTCGCTTTTAGCCCATTCGACGTCAACGATTCGGTCGCGGTTGACCATTAATTGCTTGACGTTTTTACAATTTTTATTATGAACGACGATGCCTTTGCCGAGAGAAATGTAGCCGATGATCGGCTCGCCGCGCAGAGGGTTGCAGCAGCGCCCGCGCGTCGTCAAAAGATTATCGATTCCCTGTACGATAATGGCGTCTTCGCCCAAGCCGATAAATTTCTTGACGGCTTTCATTCCGCTTTCGAGCCGCGTTTCTTTGCGTTTGTCGGGGTCGAGCTCGGCAAATTTTTCAGCGCCCAAAAATTTCCCTAAAACACTGCGCGGGAAAGTTTTACCGTAGCCGATCGAAGCCAGCAAATCTTCCGGGCGACTCAAGCCGTATTCATTGGCGATGCGCTTCATTTCCTCGTCATTATTAATGAGTTTTTTCGGCGAAACGCGGAATTTATCAATTTCTTTTTCAAGCAATTTGCGCCCGATGTCGATCGATTCGGCGCGCTGCTGATCGGCGATCCAATGGCGTATGCGGTTTCTCGCTTTTGCCGTAACGACATGATTGAGCCAGTCTCTGGACGGCTTGGAATTAGCGGTCGTTAAAATTTCGATGACGTCGCCGTTTTGTATCTCGGTCTTCAGCGTTGTAATGCGACCGTTTATTTTTGCGCCCGTGCAGGTATCGCCGACTTCCGAGTGAATGGCGTAGGCGAAATCAACCGGCGTCGAACCGCGCGGCAATTGTATGACTTTGCCCATCGGCGTAAAAGCGTAAACGTCTTTCGGGTACAGATCGAGCTTTAGGGATTCGAGAAAATCTTCGGAATCTTCGTTATCGTTCGTGGTTTCAACCAGCGGCAGCAAAAGTTTTTCGACCGTTTTGCGCAATTCGTCGAGGCTTTCGTCTTCCTGCTGCTTGCCGAGTTTTTTCTCTTTGTACTTCCAGTGCGCGGCAACGCCTTCTTCGGCAATTTGATGCATTTCGCGCGTTCTAATCTGAACTTCAAAAGCCTGCCCGCCGTCGCCGATGACAGAAGTGTGAAGCGATTGGTACAAGTTGTCGCGCGGAATGGCTATCCAGTCCTTAAAACGCTCGGGAACCGGCGTCCAGGTGTCGTGTATGACGCTTAAGGCAAGGTAGCAATTCTTTTTATCATCGAAAGTTATGATTCGCGCGGCGATCAGATCGTAAACCCTGTCGATCGTGATTTTTTGTTTTTTCAGTTTTTTCCAAAGCGAATAAAGCCTTTTGACGCGTCCCTGAATCTCAACAAAAGGTACTCCGTTTTCTTTGAGCCTTTCTTCGATTGTCTTTGTAATTTTCTCAAGCGCGGCATCCAGATCCGGGCGGCGCGCTTCGACTTCTTTCGATAAGCGTTTGTATTCTTCCGGGTAGATGTTCTGAAAAGCCAGGTCTTCAAGCTCGCTGCGCATTTTCCCCATCCCGAGGCGATGCGCGATCGGCGCGTATATATCAAGCGTTTCCTGCGATATGCGAGCTCGTTTTTCCGGCTTCAGGAATTGCATTGTCCGCATATTGTGCAGACGATCAGCCAGTTTTATAAGCACGACGCGAACGTCCGTGATCATCGCCAGCACCATTTTGCGCACGTTTTCCGCCTGCTGGCGTTCTTTTGAGAGATTACTGATATGCGCAATCTTGGTCAGCCCGTCAACCAAATGCGTAATTTCTTCGCCGAAATACGAGCGGAGAGTGTCCAGATCAACAAGCGTGTCTTCAACCACGTCGTGAAGCAGCCCTGTAGAAACGCTTACTTCATCGAGCCGCATTTCGGCAAGTATATCCGCGACCGCAAGCGGATGAACCAGATAAGGCTCGCCCGAAGCTCTCACCTGCCCGCGATGATGGAGCGCGGAAAACATATACGCCCGACGTATAACTTCGATATCAGGTTCGGGTCGATTATTTTCGACTTTTTCAATAATGTCTTCTATCCGAATCATAAACTGCAGGAATTTTGGTTAAACAGAAATAAAACTTTATTTTTACGGCGAATATTGCTTTTTATTTTTTGCTGCTTCTTTTTATTTTATTCCTTTTTACTGTATCCCTTTAAACAAAAAGTGATGCTCAATTTATTGTAATTGAGCATCACCCTGGTTGAAAACCTTAAACTAATTTATTTCTTTTTGTTTGCCGCTGCCGCTGCGGCTTCTTCCGCAGCTTTTTTGCGTTCGGCTTCTTCCTGTTCTTTCTGACGTTTAATTTCAGATAAAGCAGTGAACTTTTCTTTAGCCTGATCCGACTGCACTTTGAATTGCTCGGCACGAGCCGTATCGCCTTCCATTTCTGCGACACGCATATTTTGAATCAATAAACTAGTTTGATAAGACCATGCTGAATCACTGTTCGAGTCGAGTTCCACAGCTTTGCTTGAAAGCTGCAAACCTTCCGTCGCACATTGCTTCAGTTTATCGAAATCTGCAGGATTTTCCGGTTTCACAAATTTAAAGACCTGTTTACCGTCTTCGGTAACGGTTTTTTTCGTGGCATCGGTATCCGAAATATCATTAGCACACGTATTTTTCTTAGCGGCAAGCGAAGTAAATGCCTCTGCGCGTTGATCGGGCGGAACTTGTTCGTTATTCGCCCTGTCCGTCACCCATTTGAGCCATTCATCGTCTTTTCCAAGATTTTCGTAAAGATTGGCAACCGCTTTAAAGGAACTCTGATCTTTCGGATCGTTTTGTAAAACTTTCTGATACTCGCGAATCGCTTCCTCCGCCCTATCTGTTTCTCTTCTGTTTCCGATATATGCGGAATGAATTGTTCTGGCTAGAAAAAGTTGTGCGGCTTTTCCTTCAGTGGTAGCGCCCTCCGGATCAAGCGCGACGGCTTCGCGGAAAAGTCGTTCCGCTTCCGCGAACTTTCTTCCCTTATAAGCATTTGCGCCGTCAACCAGATTTTTTCTGCCGACGATTCGGTTATAATAAGAACAATTTGTTCCAATTAGGACTGTTGTTATAATAAAAACAAACAAACTTAAACGAGAAAAACTCATTTTTCGACTCCGTTTACCGCCTGAAGATAACGAAAATCACGAATTAAATAATTTTCGTTATCTTCAAAGCTAAAATTTAGTTAGATAAATCATCAATCTGCAAACCAATAGGTTCTGCACCCGCGACTTTGGCAGCATCAATTACTCTTACAACATCACCATACCGGACGGAACGCGGCGATTTAATAAACAAAGTTTTTTCAACTTCATTTGTTCCTTCACGAAACGTTCCTTGAGCTTCACGTTCTTTGAATACAGTCGTTAAACGCTCAGTCAGCGGATCTGCATTGGATACGTCTCCGACAGGCTCATTATTTAAGGTAATGCTTTTATCAGCGTTGTTGATAGCGACCACTAAAGTCAAGGGATTAGGCTTTACATCCACCTGTTGATCGTCCTTCGGTTCTGCCGGCACCTTTGCTTCAAACCGGCTCGGCTTGAGAGGCGTGATGACCATAAAAATGATCAAGAGAACTAACAACACGTCAATTAATGGTGTTACGTTAATTTGAGGTGTCGCGCCCCCTGAGCTACCTGTTGACATTCCCATATTTACTTGCTCCCAATTTATTTAGCTTAAAATTCAATATTCCTATAAAGGAAGTTGATTTCGTAGCCTTAGTCATTTTTCCTTTTGTCAGCAACTAAACCAATCCTATCAATATCTTGTCTACGAATAGTATCAATTGCTTCGACTACTTTTCCATAGTCAACATCGACTCCGCTTTTTATATAGACAATTCTCTTTTCCGGAGCTTTATCTTTCATTAAAGTCTGAATCTTTTCTCCGAGAGCGTCTAACGGATACGGATCTTTGTTGACATAGAAAGTGTTGTTATCAGGAATTGTAACAATAACCGATGTGTCTTTTGTAATATCGGCGTCTTCAGCAGGACTTCTCATGTCCTTTGGAATACTAACGGGTACTCCTTCCTGAAGCAGCGGTGTTACGATCATAAAGATGATCAGCAACACTAACATTACGTCAACCATCGGAGTTACGTTTATTTCCGAATTATATTCGTCACTTCCGCCGACTGCCATTCCCATAGCAATTTTCTCCCTTTTTATAAAACTAAAGGCGCAACTAACCCTTTAATTGCTTAGTCCGTTGTTTGATGAAATAATCCACCAATTCGGATGCCGAGTTTTCCATTTCAACACCGAAACTCGTGACTTTGTTTGTAAAGTAGTTGAACAGCCAAACAGCCGGAACCGCTACGGCGATACCGAAAGCAGTAGCAACCAGAGCCTCAGCGATAGCGCCGCCGACAGCGCCGATACCGGCGTTTTCAGTTTGCGCCAAAGCTACGAACGCGCCGATGATACCTACAACCGTACCGAACAAACCTACGAACGGAGCCGTCGATCCAACCGTTGCCAATCCTGACAAACCGCGTTTCAACTCAGCCGTTTTAACCGCGATAGCGCGTTCCAAAGCTCGTTTCGAAGCTTCCATTTCATCGGCTGAAATATTGGAATTACCTTGATGCGCGGCAAATTCTTTCAAACCCGATGAAACAACCATCGCTAAATGCGAATCTTTGTGTTTGTCGCTGATGTTGATGGCTTCGTCGATGTTGCTTGTTTTCAAAGCCTGTGCAACTTTCGGCGCGTATTGACGCGATTGCTGTTTAGCTTTGTTATAAGTCAGCATTCTTTCGATACCGATCGCTATCAAATAAACCGACATACCCAAAAGAATAAAGATAACGATCCAACCCGGGATAGTTAAACTTTGAGCAATATCGTAAATACCGAAGGAAATTTTATCCCCGCCGGCGAACATTAAGAAAAAGCCTAGAACATCCGTTCCTAAAAGACTGGCTAAAAATGTCATGATTTATCCTCCAAAGAAATTCAAAAAATTTATTATTGCAGATTTCGATTTGCGGGAGATTATTTTTTTACATCTCCCGCATTTTTTTTGGTACTACTTCTTACTACTACTGTGTAAAATTATAAGTAATAATTCCCGATACTTTTACAGCCTGACCGGAAAGCTGCGTCGGACTGAATCTTGCCGATCGAGCCGCCTGTTCAGCCGCTTGACGAAGCAAAGGATGTCCCGAAACTGCACTTGCCGAAACGACTCTGCCTGTTTCATCGATCAAAACCTGAACGCTGACCGCGCCCGATGCGCGAACCGCTCTCGCGGCAGCCGGATACGGCGGTTTCGGCAGGCTTGTCGCTTTTCCGTTCAGAACCCCGCCGGAAACCGGTTTTGACGGCGCTGGCGGTTTCGGTGCCGGAGTAGGCTTGGCTACCGGCGGCGGCGGCGGCGGCGGCGGCGGCGCTGTTCCTCCGCCGGTTCCTGAACCCGCAGGCGCGCCGCCGATGCCTGAAGCATCAGCGTTGACCGGCGATCTATCGTCGGCTCTTAAAGGAGCACTTGAACTAAAATTGGTATCACCTTGAACCGTTTTCACATCGAGACGCCGCGGCGGAATCGATTGTTTAGCAGTTTCAATTTTGGTCGGCTCTTTCGGAGTTTCCATCATATTCTGAATGATTTCTTTCCGAATATCGACGTTCGGCTCGACCTTTTGCACTTTTTCAGGCTGCTTTTCGGGCGGCGGCGGCGGTTCTTCGTCAGGAACGGGAACAGGCGCGACTAATGTTGAAAGCTCTAAATCGCTGCCGCTCATTCCATTATAATCTTTCGCAAACAGACTATAGAGCCAGGCGCTAACCATTACCGTGCTCAAAATGACAAAAACGGTTAAAAGAAAACCGCTCCGCCGCGTATTTTCGTGCGCATTGCTTCTAGATTCGACTAATTGATCTAACATTATTATTATCCTCCCTTTTCCGGTGCCAATTTAGGTCAGGGGTCACAAACCTTTAATATTATTGCGTATGATGATACAAATTAAACTTCAAGTTGTCATCGTCAAACGATTCTACTTGTTCTTAGCATTAGCTTTACTGACTGTTTACTAAATTTTAATGAATGGCGGGTAGTGTCGGACTTTTGCCGGTCTTGCACACAAAAGTTCCACAATTCCGCTCATAAACCCTTTTAGTATAACGGAAAAAAGCAGATGCGAATTATTTAATTGACCAGCAACGTATTGAAGTCTAAAGTTTTACACCGAGAAAGTCAAGAATAACTT
This sequence comes from Acidobacteriota bacterium, assembly GCA_025463125.1. Taxonomy (GTDB): domain Bacteria; phylum Acidobacteriota; class Blastocatellia; order Pyrinomonadales; family Pyrinomonadaceae; genus SXVE01. Next base: position 94,057 of record JAOAPX010000152.1, read on the forward strand.
CAGACTTTTTTAGCAAACTTCAATTTGTCGGACAATCAAAAAATTAATCACTCTTAAAACAACTAAATCCCCGAGAATGACTTCGGAGATTTAGTTGTTTTTTAGCTGAAACTTAGCGCGTAACCGGTCGGCGCGTAACCGAACGGCGTGATGCCGAAGCTAATTTTTCGCCTTGTTGTTTTACTTCTACGTCTTTTACTTTTGCCGCGCCGATCTTATCCTGCCACCAGATAGCAATCGGGCTGGCAATGGCGATCGTTGAATAAGTGCCGGTAATCGAGCCGACGAAAAGAGCGAGCGAAAATCCGCGCAGAACTTCTCCGCCGAATATAACCAGCGCCAGAACCGTCAGAAAAACCAAACCGTTTGTCACGATCGTGCGTGACATGGTCTGGTTGATCGAATCGTTTGTTAATTTATAAAGCGATTGCCCGCGGTGCAGCGTTAAGTTTTCGCGTATGCGGTCGAAGATAACGATCGAGTCGTTTACGGAGAATCCGACCAGCGTCAGCAGCGCCGCTAAAACCGTCAGGCTGACTTCCCATTGAAACACGGAAAAGAACGCAAGCGTAATCAAAACGTCGTGCAGAACGGCGATAACCGCGCCCGCCGCATATGTCCAGTCGTAACGAAACGCGATAAAAAGCAAGATGCCGACCATGCCCAAAAGCGTGGCGATTACGGCTTGATTGCGAAGCTGTTCCCCCGCGACGGGTCCGACAAAATCGGTTCCGACGATTTTATACGCCGCATTCGTGTCTTCGGCGAGACTTTGCGTCGGCTCTGCTTCTTTACCGAAGCTATCGAGAGCTTTTTTAACGATTTCGCGCCCAACGGTTACCTGAGTATTTTGCGCTGCCGCTGCCGCGTCGGTTTGATTTGCGTCCGGCGTCGTCTGACCGGTTTCGACGCCTTCAGGCAAAGGAACTTTAATCAAAACTTCATCCGGCTTATCAAGTGATGATTGAATAACCGCGTCCCTCACGCCCTGATTCTCTAAAGCCGTGCGAATATCATCTTCCGACGGTTTTTGTCTGAATTTTCCGGTAACAACCGTTCCGCCCTGAAAATCTACGCCGAGGTTAAAAGCATTGGTTCCGCCCGGTGATGCCTGCCGACCGATTGCCGAAATCAAGCCCGCTAAAAGAATCAAAATGGAAATCGCAATCAAAGGCTTGCGAATCCCCATCCAATCTACATTTATATCTTTAAAAATTTCAAACATTTTCTTAAATGGTGAATGGTAAATGGTAAATGGCAAATATGAAATTCGAAATTAAATTCAGATATTCATACCCCACTCGCCATTCACCATTAAATTAAATACTAATCTTTTTCATATTCGGATTGCGCTCAAGCAACCACATAAAAATCGTTCTCGAGACAAAAACCGCCGAGAAAAGGTTTATCAAAAGTCCCAGAATAAGCGTGACGGCAAAACCGCGAATCGGTCCCGAGCCATACATATAAAGAATGACCGATGAAATGATGGTCGTGATGTGCGTATCGATAATTGTGATGAACGCGCGGTCAAAACCTAACGTAACCGCGCTGGCAACGTCTTTTCCGGCGCGCAGTTCTTCGCGCATACGCTCAAAAATCAAAACGTTCGAGTCGACCGCCATCCCGATTCCGAGAATAAGCCCGGCGATGCCCGGCAAAGTCAAAGTCGAATCGAAAACGATTAATGCCGCAAGCGTCAGAAGCAAATTCAAAACCAGCGCAATAACCGCGTTTATGCCCGACCCGCGATAATAGATCAGCATAAAGATAACGATAAAAATCAATCCGCCGACCGAAGCGGCGACGCCCGCGCGAATAGAATCTGCGCCTAAGCTTGGTCCGACCGTGCGTTCTTCCTGGTATTCGATTTTCGCCGGCAATGCGCCTGATTTCAACGTCAAAGCCAAATCTTCGGCTGACGCTTTAGTAAACCGACCTGTTATTTGACCGCTGTCAAAAATCTGCCCTTGAATGGTCGGCGCCGATTTAACTTCGCCGTTCAGAACAATCGCCAGATTTTTTCCGATGTTTTTGCCTGTGAAATCGCCGAATTTCTGCGCTCCGCCCGGTTTCAAGTTGAAGCTGATCTGGTAATCGCCGTCTGTTCCGCTCGGTGAAAAAGCCGAGGCATCGCGCAGTTCGCTCCCGTCGACGATCGGCGGATATTCAACGATAATAAATTGTTTCGGCTGCTCGCCCTGCGCGGCATCGGCGGCGGCGGCGCTGTCCTCTGTATACGGAAGAATTTTCCGGTTTTGAGGTTCTGTTCCGCCGAGCGACTGCAGCGCCGCTTCTGCTGTCGGAAAAGTCTGAATCGATTCGCCCGCGGTTTTCATCAAAGCCAGGTTCGATTCGGCGCCGATAAGTTTCTTAATGCGCTCCGGGTCATCCACGCCTGGCATCTGCAAAAGAATCTGCCCGGAGCTTTGCGCGCCGTGGCGTGCGAGCGTCGGCTCTTTCACGCCGAAAGCGTTGATGCGGCTTTCGATGATTCTCATCGCCTGCTCGACGGCTTGATCCTTCAAAACGTTTTGCGCCTGCGCCGGCAGAGACCAGGTGACGCTGTTTCCGCTCGTGCTTTCCGTCCAGTTAAGGAGATCGACTTTTTGTTTAACGGCATCGATCACGGGCTGCATCTGGGACGTATCCGTAACGTTAAGCGTTATCGAATAATTGCTGTTTTCAGCCGCGTTTGTTACGTCGCCGACCGGCAATTTCGCGTCTTTAGCAGCCGTCAAAGCGGCTTGAGCATTATTTTCCGTGAGCGTTTTCAAGTAATCGTCGGTCTTGACGCGCATAACGAGATGCGAGCCGCCTTTCAAGTCCAAACCGAGATTAATGTTTTCGGCAAGATTGTTTTTAATACCCTGCCAGGTAAAATCGCTTGCCACGGGAACTCTGCGAGGTCCGAAAACAAGATAAATTCCAACCAGCGTAATTACAATGATAATCGCTGTTCTAATCCACAAACTGCTGTTTTTCATTTTAGTAGTGAGTAGCGAATAGAAAATAGCGGACAGAAAATTTATAAAAACTTGCCTGCCGCGCTACTGACTGTCGTCTACTTTGGTTCCGCTTTTTTTCCGACAACGGCGCTTTTTCCGACTTCGATAAAAGACTTTTCTGCGCTCTGAATAATAAAACTGGTTTCCCTGACTTCTTTAATCTTGCCGATAATTCCGCCGTTTGTTACCACTTCATCGTTGATCTTGAGTTCGGCGACCAGGTCCTTTAACTGCTGCTGCTGGCGTTTTTGCGGCAGGATAACGAGAAAATAAAAAATACCGAAGATAAAAACAAACGGAAGCAAAGACCAAATAATGCTGCTGCCGCCCGTTTCACCTTGAAAAAATAACACGTATATATTCATTGTTTTTATGCAGAGTATAGAAAAAAGACAATGATATACATTTACAGGGTGTTAATCAAACGCCTGTTGTTTCATTTTCACGCATTTTTTCTAGAAAGTCTTTTCTGAATCGGCTGAATTTGCCAAGTTTGATAGCATCGCGCACCTTTCGCATCGTGTCAAGGAAGAAGGCGAGATTGTGGTGCGAAATTAAAATTGCCGCCAGCATTTCTCCGCTTTGATATAAATGCCTGATATACGCTTTAGAATATCTGCGGCAGACGGAACACGGGCATTCTTCGTCCAGGGGTTCGGAATCACGCGCGAATTTTGCATTTCGAATATTTAATTTTCCGCGCGAGGTAAAAGCGCTTCCCGTCCGCCCGTTGCGCGTCGGCATTACGCAGTCAAACATATCTACGCCGCGATGCACGGCTTCGATCAAATCTTCCGGCGTTCCGACGCCCATCAAATATCTCGGCGCGTTTTCGGGCATTTGCGGAGCGATGTGTTCGAGAACTTCGTACATAACGCTTTTTTCTTCACCGACGCTCAAACCGCCGATAGCATAGCCGTCAAAACCGATTTCAATTGTTTTACCCAGACTTTCGCGTCTCAAATCGAGATGCCCCGCGCCCTGCACGATACCGAACAAAGCCTGCCGACCGCTTAAATCTTCAGCTTCGATAAATCCGGTGTCCATTCCCGATTTTTGCAGCTCGATAAACCTGTCTTTCGATCTTTTCGCCCAGCGCGCCGTTAATTCGAGGCTTTTCCGCGTTTTATCGAAACCCGCGTCGCCCGGCGGGCATTCGTCGAAAACCATGACGATTTCCGAACCGAGCGCAGCCTGTACTTCCATCGACACTTCCGGCGAAAGAAATCGTTTACTGCCGTCGATGTGCGAGCGAAATTCGACGCCTTCTTCGGTCAGCTTCCGCAAGTCGGTCAAAGAAAAAACCTGAAAGCCGCCCGAATCCGTCAAAAGCGAGCGATTCCAGGTCGAAAACTTATGCAGCCCGCCGAGCTCTCGAATAACTTCCGCGCCCGGTCTTAAAAAAAGATGATAGGTATTTCCTAAAATCACGCGCGCGTCGAGCTCGTTTTCGAGCCATTCGTAACGCACGCCTTTAACCGTTCCTTGTGTTCCGACCGGCATAAAAACAGGCGTCTCAATCTCCGAACGCCTTGTCCGCAAAATCCCGGCTCGCGCATTCCCTTCCTGCGCGGTAACTTTCCATTCGATAGGTTTCATTTAAATTACGAATTCCAAATTCCAAATTACGAATTACGAATTACGAATTACGAATTGTTTTTAGTCGTGATTTGAATACTTCCGATAATCTTTAATAATTCTTCTAAATCAGATAGCAAGCTATTGGCTTGTGTATCATCAAGATAATTTGTGGCATTTAAAAGACGTATCCAATATTTTGTTTCCCTCGCTTCTTTATAGGCGATACTTATTTTGGAAACAAAATCAGCTTTCGATTGTCCCCCGATTGCTTCTTCGGAATTTGCACCGATTGAGGTCCCGCTTCTTAGAAACTGTTTAGAAAGAACAAATTCTTTCTTTTCTTCAACCAAATATCTGTATGCGTTCACCACTCGAACAGCAAAAGCGAAACTTTTCTCCAGCAAGACATTTTCTTTCATAGCCTTCAGTTTTTTGAAAGAGCTATATAAAACTCAAATTGCGAATTAATTCGTAATTCGCAATTTGTAATTTACTTCCTCTTTCCAACCAGAGCCCAAATCTTTTCCGCTCCGACGGCGGTTTCAGAAACGATTCTTCCGTTTTCATCAACCAGAACGGCTGAAGGCGTGCCGGACATACCGAATTTATCGGCGATTTTGAATTCTTCGTCGAGAATAATCGGCGATTTTAATCTCAAATCTTCGTGATCTTCGGGTTCGCCGGTTGAAAACACGATCAGTTCAGGATCGTCCGGGTTTCTTTCCGAATCCCATTCGCGCAGATCGTCGAGCATACCGACACAAAACGGGCACGTCGTGCTCCAGAACGTCACGAGCGTTCTTTTGCCCTGTAAATCCGCCGAAGTGATTTCTCTTCCCTGCAAATCCTTTAAGGAAAATTCGGGAATTCTTTCACCGATTTTGGTTAGAGCGCCGTTTGTGACGAAAAGCAGATCGTCTTCGAAATTTTCGGATTTAATTTTTTCGATCAATTCGCGAATCGCAATATCACCGGCAGCCAGAGGGCTCGCCACGGCTCCGTCCGTATTAACGAGCAAAGCCGTCGGCGTCCAGCGGGCTTTAACGATTTCGGCAAGCTCGCGGTCTTTTTGCAAAAGAATCTGTTTGAAACCTTTTCCGCCGAGTTTCTCCAGATTTTCCTCAACATTCCCCGAACTGACATAAACAAACTGCACTTTATCCTGCAATTCCGCCTGCCATGCCTCGATTTCCGGCAAAAGCGCTTTGCAGGGATTGCAGGTCGGGCTGACGAAAAAAAATAAAATATGCTTTGCGCGCCCGAGCAGATGCTCGAATGTGACGGTTTTTCCGGTAATGTCGGCGAGCTCAAAATCAGGGAACGGCGCGCCTAAAGGCAAACCTTCGTGCGGATTGCCGGCTTCTTCACGCTCGATTTCTTTTCCGTTCGCGCCGTCGTGCGAAATCAACTCCAAAACTTCGATTCGCCGCATAATCAAAGTTTGCTGCTCGGATATTTTTTTCAGGTAGAAAACGGCGACGCCCAAAAGCGCGACGGCGGCTAAGCCTGTAAACAACTGCGCCGCAATATCATTCGGCAATTCCGAAAAACCAAGCCCCTGATAATTCCAGCCCTGCGCGATTAAAATCAGCGCGAGCACTGCGAAAACGATGTTGCGAATCAAACTCTTTTTCCCGACCGGCTCGCTGTGAATTTGTCCGAAACAATGGCAATCCGGCGCATTTCCCTGTTTTATCTGCCAGATCATTCCGCCGATAAAGCTTAAAAGAAGAATAAAAGCGCCGACCGCGCCGAGCCACGAGGTGCCGACAAACAAGAAACAAACGGCGAAAATTAACTCAGCGACGGGTAAGGCAATGGCAAAAGTTTTCGCGTATTCATCGGGTGTGCCAAAGGCTTTGACGGCTTTTTCCGAGCCCTCGAGGTCGAGCAGTTTGCCGACTCCGGCGAGCGCAAAAACGCCGAAAAGAAAAAGTCGGATTAAAAGAAGTAAGATGTCCATTTGTATTTTGTAAGATTAATATATTTTAAAAGAAGATTTGCCGATTCTTCAAAGAAATTTGCAAATATTTCGCCGCATTTTTACTTTTCGTTTCTTTTACCGGCTTCGCTTCTTTTGTTTATCTTGTGTTTTTCTTTTAATCGAAGCGGCGTCGCGAAAAATTCGAATTCTTCACGAAGACGGTTTTCGATGTATCTCAGATATGAAAAGTGAAGCCCGCCTTTATCGATGCCAGCCGTGAACAGAACGAAAAGCGGCGGACGCAAACCGCCCTGCGTAATATACTGCACTTTGAGCCGCGCGAAACTTCCTTTTCCAGGCGAAGGCGCGCTTCCGCCTCTCGGCTGCGAAATGTTGTCTTCGAAAAACTTGTTAAGTTTCGAAGTCGGGATGCGCAGGTTTCTCGCTTCGTTCGCTTTGACGACGAGCGGCAGAATATTCGTCACGCGCTGCCCGGTCAGCGCCGAAATCGTCACCATCGGCGCCCAATCGAGAAACTTCATATGGCGGCGCAATTCGCGCTCGAATTCGTAAATAGTATTTGTTTCTTTATCTTCGACCGCGTCCCATTTATTGACCGCCAGAATAACCGAACAGCCCGAATCGACCGCGTAACCGGCGATATTCGCGTCGAGATTCGCGACGCCTTCGATCGCGTCGATCACCATAATCACAACGTCTGCGCGTTCGAGTGCTTTTTTCGCCATTATGACAGACATTTTTTCCGCCATCTCCGTTGTTTTGCCTTTTCGGCGAATCCCGGCTGTGTCAATTAGAGTAAATTTCTGCCCGTCAACTTCGAGATGCGTGTCGATCGCGTCGCGCGTCGTTCCGGCGATCGGCGATACGATGACGCGTTCTTCGCCGAGAATTTTATTTAAAAGCGAGGATTTTCCGACGTTCGGGCGACCGATTATCGCGAGCTTTATGTCGTCCGACGGCTCCTCTTCGACTTCTTCTTCAAATTCGAGAACGTCGAAAACCTGATCGAGCAAATCGCCGATCGATGTGCCGTGCTCGGCGGAAATCGGCGCGATGTCAAAACCGAACTGGTGAAACTCCGCGGCTTCTTCTTCTACCTTTCTGGTTTCGGCTTTGTTGGCGGCGATGAAAACCGGCTTCCCGATGTTTCGCAGAAAAACGGAAATTTCTTCGTCGAGCGGCGTAATTCCGGCGCGCGCGTCAACTACCCAGATGATCGCCTGCGCTTTTTCGATGGCGAAACCGGCTTGCCGAAAAATGTTGGCGGGAATAACCGCTTCGTCATCCGGCACGATTCCGCCCGTATCTACGAGTTCGAAAGTTTTCGCTTTCCATTCGACTTCGCCGTAGATGCGGTCGCGCGTAAT
>JAOAPX010000153.1 GCA_025463125.1 Acidobacteriota bacterium
AAACCGTTTCGGGCGACGTTCGGCTGAAACTTTACAAAGGCAACGTCACAATCCTCGGTCGCAAATCGCCGAATTCGCTTTACAAAGAACGAGTCGTCACCTTTGAAGACGACGCGGGCGCGTATAATCAGCTCGACGCGGAAGGCTTTATCCGCTTGCAGTCTTTAAGATTGCGTTTGCGAAAGATGGATTAAGAAAAGGAAAATGGAACCACAGATGGACACGGATGCACACAGATAAATAAAGAGATGGAAAAAGATAAATCGGATTTTCTGAAATCGCTTTTTGAAAAAGATGATTCGATGGATGAAATAAACCAATTAACCGAAACGATAATCGGCTGTGCTTACAAAATCGGCAATGCTTTGGGCTGCGGCTTTCTCGAAAAGGTTTATGAAAACGCGCTGGCTTATGAAATTCGCAAAAACGGTTTAGAGGCGCGACAGCAGGAATCAATAAAGGTTTATTACGACAATGCAGAGGTTGGAAATTACGACGCAGACATTCTGGTTTCAGGGAAAGTTTTAATCGAACTGAAAGCCGTCAGGAATTTGGACGATGTTCACAAAGCGCAATGTATGAATTATTTGAAAGCGACGGGGTTAAAGATATGCCTGCTCATCAATTTTGGAAATCCAAGAGTTGAAATAAAACGCATCGCTTTATAAATCAAAAAATATCTGTGTTCATCTGTGTTTATCTGTGGTTCCCAAAAAGGTTTTAAGATTATGAAGACTTTAGAAGCAGACAAAATCGGTTCGGCGACTTCGCCGCTGAAATTGACGAAAACGGTTTCGGTTATCAGCGAAAACAACCAGCCGAAAGCGGGCGATGTCGTTGTCGTTCGCGCTTTGAGCGAATCGGTCACTTACGGCAATTTAGAGCTTCCGACCGGACGCTTGGCGAAGATTAATCGCGGCGACGTGTTGTTCGGCGTTCTCGGCAAACGCCGCGCGCTCAAAGGTTTTGTCGGCGACGTTCCAGATTCGATAAAAGTGGGCGATAAGCTTCATGTTCTAAACCTCGGCGGCGTTATAGGCGTCTGCAAAGGACAGCATTCTTCGATGTCCGACGCGATTCGAGTCGAAGTTCTGGGCATCGCCTGCGACGAAGGCGGCAAAGTTTTAAACATTGCCGATAACGCTTTGAAGCCTGCGAATTTTTTGAAACAATCCGCGCCGATTGTTATTGTCGCGGGAACTTGTATGAATTCGGGCAAAACGGTGGCGGCGACGGAAATTATCAAGCAGGCGCATCACGCAGGTTTGAAAGTCGCCGGCGCGAAGATGTCGGGCGTTGCCGCTTTGCGCGACACGCTGAATATGCAGGATTGCGGCGCGATCGCGACGGCTAGTTTTCTCGATTGCGGATTGCCTTCGACCGTCGGCATCGAAGATTTATCGCCGATTGCCAAAGCCGTTTTGAATCACTTAAACGAATCGAATCCCGATTTGATCGTCGTCGAGCTCGGCGACGGAATCGTCGGCGGTTACGCGGTAGATTCGGTTTTAAAAGACGCGGAAATCAAAAACGCGATTTCTTCATTCGTTTTTTGCGCGTCGGATTACGTCGGCGTCGTCGGCGGCATCCATGTTTTAAAAAATCTCGGCATCGAAATTGACGTTATCGCCGGTTCGGTGACGGATTCGCAGATGGGCGAAGATTTCGTGCAGCAGGAATACGGCTTGAGCGCCGGAAACGCTCGGCGGAACGGGCTGAGGCTATTTGAATTGGTAAACTTTTCAAATAAAAAAGAGCTTGCCTTCGCGTAAAATTCTTTTGGTGAAAAGTACATTAACGGCTTTTGAAAAGCCGGTTTTAGCATTCGATTAAAAAGTTTATGACTGACAAGATAAAGATCGCAATTTTCGGCGGCTCCGGCTACGGCGGCGCGGAGCTTTTGCGGATTCTGCTGTTTCACCCGAACGCGGAAATCGTTTTGGTGACGGCGAACGAACACGCGGGAAAAGCGGTCGGCGAAGTGCATCGAAATCTGTTCGGTTTGACGGATTTGAGATTCGAAAAAGCGCCCGAAGATTTATCAACGCTCGAAAACGTCGATGTCGCGTTTTTCGCGCTTCCGCACGGGCAGGCTTTGAGTTTGATTCCGCAATTGCCCGAAACGGTGAAAATAGTCGATCTTTCGGGCGATTTCAGAATCAACGACGCGGATATTTTCAAGCGGTTTTACAAGCTCGAACACACTGCGACGGATTTGCAGAAAAAATTTGTATACGGTTTGACCGAAACCAACCGCGAGCAGATCAAGCAGGCGAATTACATCGCCAACCCGGGTTGTTTCGCGACGGCGACGCTGCTCGCGCTCGCGCCGCTGGTCAAAAGCGGTTTGCTGACCGGCAAAATCATCGTTGACGCGAAAACCGGATCAAGCGGTTCGGGAGCGAAAGCGGCGGCGAATACGCATCACCCGCAGCGGATGAATTCGTTTTACGCCTACAAGCCTTTTCAGCACCAGCACGTCCCGGAAATCGAGCAGCATTTGCGCGAAGTCGGCGAATTTGCGAGCGATTTCGTGTTTATGACGCACAGCCTGCCCGTCTCTCGCGGCATTTTCGCGTCGTGCTATCTGGAAACAAGCGACGTTTTAAACGGCGAAGATGCAAAAAAACTTTACGAGCGTTTTTATCAGGAATCGTTTTTCGTTCGCGTGGTCGAAGGATCGCCCGACATCAACTGGGTGAAAACGACAAACTTCTGCGACATCGCAGTAAACACAAACGGCAGGCAGATCGCAATCTTTGCGGCGATTGACAATCTCGTCAAAGGCGCGGCTGGGCAAGCCGTTCAGAATATGAATCTGATGTTCGGTTTCGAAGAAAAAACAGGATTAATTTTGACGGGAAGCAATCCGTAATTCAAATAAAAAATGACAGCTACACAAAAATCAAACTTCGAACAAATCGCGGAGAGCGAGGAGCGTTTTCAGCTCGCCACATACGCCAAAATGAACGTTGCGCTCGAGCGCGGCGAGGGCGTCTGGGTTTACACGAGCGGCGGCGAAAAATATCTCGATTTATACGGCGGTCACGCGGTTTGCGCGACCGGGCATTGCCATCCGCACGTGGTTGAGAGCCTGAAAAAACAAAGCGAAAAACTTTTGTTTTA
>JAOAPX010000076.1 GCA_025463125.1 Acidobacteriota bacterium
TCTTCGGTCACGCCGCCCAGTGTAAAAACTAAATCCAAAGCGTTTCGCGAACTATTCGGAAGTTCTTCGATTTCTCGCTGCGTGACCGTTCCGCCGACGACCGTTCGGGTCGTATCGACAACCGGAACGTCATCATCGGTGACCGTAACGGTTTGTTCGGCTTGAACCGAAGCGGGCGCAAGGCTGAAATCAAGCTGAAGATTTTGCCCGGAGATCGTTTGCAGCTCAATTCTTTCCTTTGCGCCGAAACCATTAGCTGATGCTCTGACTTTATAAACACCGGGTTTAAGCTCGACGATGCGGAAGCGCCCTTCTTCATCGGCTGTAACCGTGCGTTCGACATTTTGTTCGACTTGCGTCGCCGTCACGGTCGCGCCGACGATCGGCGCGTTGTTCGAATCCGTGATTCTACCGCTAATGGTTACATCATCGAGGTCTTGAGCAAAGTTGGCGGAACTAAAAGACAATAATGATAAACAAACAAAAAGAAATGAAAGCCGAAACTTTCCGTGAAACTTTTGCATTAAATTGTACTCCAAATAATATTAGTTGATGGGGATTTTGAAGCACCTATTCTTACCCAAAAGGCGTGAAAAAGTAAAGCAAAAAAAGTGTTTAGTGCGATTTAGGGGATGAGCTGAATTACAGGCTGATGTTTTTTCCGGGCTAGTTCATCATCTTATTTTGCCGAGAAATCGGAATCAAGGCTTCGGATTCGGAAAAAGTTTCCACCTGCTGGGAAAATTCGCCTGCGTGAGTGCGCAGATACTCGAAAAATCGTTCAAATTCCTGCTGCATCGCGTCCATTTTGGCGCGCATATTTAAAATAATTTCCACGCCCGCCAGATTGACGCCGAGTTCGCGCGTTAAAGACAAAATTAATTCCAGACGTTCGAGATCGACATCCGTGTAAAGACGCGTGTTTCCGTCCGAACGTGAAGGTTTAAGCAAGCCTTCGCGCTCGTAGAGCCTGAGAGTCTGCGGATGAATCTCGTAAATTTCCGCAACTGCGCTGATCGTATATGTCTTATTCTTCTTTTTCATAGCTTAAGATGTCATCTGTCGGATGCCGGAAACCTGATAATTTATTTTTAATGCCGGTTTCCGGCGCTTAACATCTATTCCAATCCCATCGCTTTGCGCGGGTTTTCAGGATTCGCTTTTTCAAATTGCCGCAGAATTTCTTTTGTTTCTTCGGAAATCACGCGCGGCAGGTAAATCTGCACTTCGACAAACTGATCGCCGCGCAAATTCGGGTTTCTCAAACTCGGAAAGCCGCGTTCGCGAAGGCGAAATTTTTGTCCCGATTCGGTTCCAGCCGGTATTTTCAGCTGCGCTTTGCCTTCGACCGTCGGCACTTCTATTTTCGTTCCGAGCGCGGCTTCAGACACGGTTATCGGAACGGTCACGTAAATATTATCGCCTTTGCGCGTAAAGTAACGGTGCTTGCCGACATTTGTAAGAATAAACAAATCGCCGGGCTCGGCGCCCAATCTTCCGCCCTGACCTTTTTTCGGAATCCGCACGCGCGAGCCTGTATCGACGCCTGCCGGAATGCGAATCTTCACCTGTTCGGTTTTAGGAGTAACGCCTTTGCCGTTGCAAAGCGAACAAGGCTGACGGCGCCGCCCCGTTCCTTCACAATCCGGACAGCTTTGCGAAAATTGAAGTCTTCCGCCGGTTCGTAAAACCTGCCCCGTGCCTTTACACGTCGGGCATACGACGACCGGACCGCCCGTGTCGCCCGCGCCCTGGCAGCGCGAACATTGTTCCGAGCGATTAACCGTAATATTAGTTGTCAAACCGGTAAAAGATTCTTCAAAGCTCAATGCCAGAGGCATTTCGATATCTTTTCCTTTTTTCGGCAGAGGGCGCGGCGGTTCCGGCGGCTGCTGCTGTTTTGCGCCGCCGAAAAGATCTGAAAAAATGTCTCGAAAGCTCGAACCGCTGCCCGATCCGCCCGGCTCAAAATTAAAGCCCGAAAAATCGTAATTACCCGTTCCCGTCCCGCTCGACGCGCCTGCGCTGAACGGCGAATCCGGGTCGAGATTGTCGTTATAATATCCGAAGCGATCGAAAACCTTGCGTTTTTTCTCGTCGGAAAGAACGTCGTAGGCTTCCTGCACTTCTTTGAATTTTTCCTCGGCTGACTTATCGTTCGGATTCACGTCCGGATGATATTTGCGCGCAAGCCGTCGATACGATTTTTTGATTTCGTCCGCTTTTGCGTCTTTTTTTATGCCGAGTACCGCGTAATAATCTTTGTTTGCCATTTTTCGTCAGTGAGCAGTAAGCAGCGAGCAGTGAGCAGTTTACACTTTTTCCGCTCACCGCTCACCGCTCGACTGATTACTATTTTTTATCTTCGTCAACGTCAACGTATTCGGCGTCGATAACATTGTCATCGCTCGGAGACGTCGAACCCGCGTCGCCGCTCGCGCTCGCAGACGAAGCTTGTTCGCCGGTTCCGGCGTCGCCTTCTGCCTGACCCGCGCCAGCCTGACTGTAAAGCACTTCGGCAAGTTTGTGCGAAGCCGTCTGCAGACGATCAAAAGCGCTGTTCATGGCGCTCGTGTCTTCTCCGGCTAAAGCGGTTTTCGACTCGCTGATTGCCGAATCGATTTCGCTTGCCGCAGCCGAATCAAGCTTGTCCCTGTTTTCGCCGAGAGTTTTTTCGACCGAGTAAACCAACCCGTCCAGGCGGTTTCTGGCTTCGATAACTTCTTTGCGTTTCGCGTCTTCGCCCGCGTGCGATTCGGCGTCTTTCATCATCTTGTCGATTTCTTCTTTCGACAAGCCGCTCGTTGCAGTGATCGTGATTTTCTGTTCGCGACCCGTTCCGACGTCTTTTGCCGAAACGTTAACGATACCGTTTGCGTCGATATCGAAAGTCACTTCGACCTGCGGAATGCCGCGCGGTGCGGGCGGAATGCCGACCAGGTGGAATTTGCCGAGCGTTTTATTGTCGGCAGCCATCGGGCGCTCGCCCTGCAGAACGTGCACTTCGACAGACGTCTGGTTGTCCGAGGCGGTTGAAAAGATTTCCGATTTGCGCGTCGGAATCGTTGTGTTGCGACCGATCATCTGCGTCATAACGCCGCCTAAAGTTTCGATACCGAGACTTAAAGGCGTAACGTCGAGCAGCAGAATATCGGTTTTTTCGCCGCCGAGAACACCGGCTTGAACAGCCGCCCCTAAAGCTACGACTTCATCCGGGTTAACCGTTTTATTCGGCTCTTTTCCGAAAAAGCTTTTAACCATTTCCTGAACTTTCGGAATGCGCGTCGAACCGCCGACTAAAACGATTTCCTGAATGTCTTTCGCCGAAAGCCCCGCGTCTTTAATCGCCTGTTCGACCGGCGGCATCAAACGATCCAGAATCGGTTGAACGAGCTGTTCGAATTTCGAGCGCGTCAGCTTCATGACGAGATGCTTCGGTCCCGATTGATCAGCCGTGATAAACGGCAAATTGATTTCGGTTTCCATCGCGCTCGACAATTCGACTTTCGCTTTTTCCGCTGATTCTTTCAGGCGCTGCAAAGCCATTTTGTCAGCCGTCAAATCGATTCCCTGATCTTTTTTGAATTCGTCGATAATCCATTTGATCAAAGCTTCGTCAACGTCGTCGCCGCCCAAATGCGTGTCGCCGTTTGTTGATTTCACTTCAACGACGCCTTCGCCGACTTCGAGAATCGAAATATCGAACGTACCGCCGCCAAAGTCGAAAACAGCGATCGTTTCATCTTTTTTCTTGTCTAAACCGTAAGCCAGAGCAGCCGCAGTCGGCTCGTTGACGATACGCATCACTTCGAGCCCGGCGATTTTACCGGCGTCTTTTGTCGCCTGACGCTGCGCGTCGTTAAAATACGCGGGAACGGTGATGACCGCTTTATCAACTTTCGCGCCGAGATAATCTTCGGCGGCTTTTTTCAATTTTTGCAGAACCATCGCCGCGATTTCCGGCGGGCTGTAGTGCTTGCCGTCGGCGAGGATGCGAACATCGCCGTTTCCGGCTTTTTCCACTTTATAAGGCACCTGTTTTATTTCGCCGCTTACTTCTTCGAAGCGCCGTCCCATAAAACGTTTAATCGAATAAAGCGTATTTTCGGGATTAGTAACCGATTGCCGTTTGGCAACCTGCCCGACCAGACGATTGCCGTCTTTGGTGAACGCAACAACCGAAGGTGTCGTGCGTCCGCCCTCTTCGTTTGTAATTACAACCGGTTCGCCGCCTTCCATTACCGCGACCACCGAGTTTGTCGTTCCTAAGTCAATACCTATAATCTTGCTCATTCTCAAATCTCCACTTAAAAAAAATATATGCTCTACACAAAAAGAATTCTGCTATCTTGAGCTATAAAAAATTATAAGATGTGAGTGTGTTATTGTCAAGTATATTTGAGCAGCAAACTATAAATCCCTTTTTCAGCGCGAAAGAAAAGAGTTATCACCCGAAACTACAAGCGATAACTCTATTTAACGAAATTTTATTTGAATTTTACGCCGAAAACGGCGCTTCCTCTTCTTTCATCAGGCGCGCGATGAAGAAGATGTAATGAACGCCGGAGGCAAATGCCAGGAAAACGACGATCGTGTAAACGGTCGGAAGATAAAAACTGTAGCCGTAAACGGCGGCTAAAAGTATCAAACCGACGGCGGCGACTTGAACGAGCGTGCTCAGTTTCCCGAGCCAGGAAGGCTTAAAGCCTCGAAAACCCGTCATAATATTTATCGCGCCGGCAATCGTGATAATCAAAACGTCTCGCCCGATAACGGCAGCCGTCACCCAGAAAGGAACCGGAAGATGATGGACGGGCTGCAAAACATTCGGCAAGGTAAGAATAATAAAAGCGGTCGTCATAAGAAGCTTGTCGGCAACCGGATCGAGGATCGTTCCGAGACTCGACTGCTGATTAAACCGTCTGGCGACAAAACCGTCGATGCCGTCGGAAATGCCGGCTATCATAAAAACGATCAATGCCCAGCCGCCATAGCCGTAAAACAAAAGGCTTGCAAAAACGGGAATAAGAATCATTCGCAGAAAGGTGAGAAGATTCGGGATAGTGACAACGTTTGAAGACATTTTGAAATTTGCGATTTCAGAATTGCGACCGGGCTTAATTCCGAAAGTACGTTTAATTATAAATTGAAAAGGATTTAAGACAAGTCCGCAAAAGATTTCCTTTTCCGATCGGCATATATAATCGCAAATTAAACTGAAAGCGAACTGAAATCGAGCTGAAATCAAACCGAATGAAGCTCGAGCAGAGAGATTTCCGGCGGACATTGATACCGAATCGGCAAAACAACGGTTCCGATGCCGCGCGTGATGTAAATCTGCGTATCTTTTCGACGGTGCAAGCCGCTCGAAAGCTTGCGCTGCGGTAAAAGTTTTCTTTCCCTGTCGCGAAATTTCACTTGCCCGCCGTGTGTGTGACCGCTTAAAACCAAATCGATCTCAAAGCGCGCCGCCTGGCGCAAAACTATCGGGTTATGCGCGAGCAGAAGCTTCATCTCATCGGGATACGAGCCTTGCAAAGCGGCTGGCAGATCGACTTTTCCCGCCATATGATCGTCGATTCCGGCTATCCAGAAAGAAACGTCGTTTGCCGTAAAGCGAAAGCCTTCATTGATTAAAAGCTTTATGCCTTCGCCGCGCAGAAGATGCGTCACGAGCCCTGCGTCCGTCCAGTGATCGTGATTTCCGAGACAGGCGTAAGTGCCGAATTCGGATTTCAGATCGCCTAAAACCTCTGCGACCGGCGCGATGTATTCGGGTTCGTGCGAAACGTAATCGCCGGTTAATATAAACATATCCGGTTTTAAACGATTGGCGATTCTTACGGTTCGCCGGATGTGTTCGAGGCTTGTAAATGGACTGTGATGAATATCCGAAAGATGCACGATGCGAAAACCGTTAAGCTTTTTAGGCAGGCGCTTTAGCTGTATATTAATTCTCTCGAGCGACAAACTATTGGCTTCGTCAATCGCGTAACGCGCAAGTTTAGACCAGTTCCCCGCCAAATCACGCAGAGGCGTATTCGAGCCGACGACTGAACCGATTCGTTCAGACAACTTTACTCTTTTTGCTCCGGCAAGTTTCATCTGTTTTGACAAATATTACGGTTTATAGATTTTTAGGTTTGTTGAGCTAAAAAGTATAAACGGAGAGCCGCGAATTTACAATCTTTAATATTTTGCGCAAAAACGCGAGCGAATAAAATTCGATGAAAATAAACTGAATCAAGATGTCTTTTTTAGCCGCGCGCCGAACCCGGCGCGATAGAATCAGTTTAATTTCTCGTATTCGTAAATGCTGTTCCTGATGTGCTCGACAAAGAATTTCCCGTGCGAATCGGCGTTCATAAGCCCCGCGTAAACTTCCGCCGGAACGTCTTTATAAATATAAACATCGCCGCTGCCGAACTCGATTTGCAAAACTTTGCTTGCCGGATTGTAGCCGATTGATTTAGCGACAGCCGACTCGACGTTAAACCTGCGGATTTTTACGAAATGTCTTTTACCGACTTGCAGAATCGTCGATTCAATTTCCGCGAGCGCGATTTCGGTTTGCAGATCGGAGACTTTTTCGCCGTTAATTTTAACGCCGCCCTGCTGAACGAGACGTTTAACCTCGGCTTTCGATTGCGCCAGCCCGACTTTCAAGACCAGATCGACGATGCCGATTTTTTCTTCGGAAACGGATTTTTCCTCGATATCGTCGGGAATTTCTTTTTTAACGAAACGGCTGTTAAAGTCTTCTTCGGCTTTAAAGGCTTCTTCAGCCGAATGAAAATCGTTGATGATTAACTTGGCTAAATTAACTTTTATGTTGCGCGGGTTTTCCGCGCCCGATTCGCAGCGGAAACGCAGAGTGTTTATTTCATCAACCGTCAGATCGGTTAAAAGCTCGTAATACCGCCACATCAGTTCGTCGGAAATCGACATAATCTTGCCGAACATCTCGCCCGGAGCTTCGTCTATGCCGATGTAATTGCCTAAAGACTTAGACATTTTCTGCACGCCGTCGAGACCTTCGAGCAGCGGCGTCGTAATCACGATCTGCGGTTCCTGCGCGTATTCGCGCTGCAAATTTCGCCCGACGAGCATATTAAATTTTTGATCCGTTCCGCCGAGCTCGACGTCGGCTTCGAGCGCGACCGAATCGTAGCCCTGCACGAGCGGGTAAAGCAGTTCGTGCAGCGAGATCGGTTTTTCCTCGCGCATACGTTTTTCAAAATCGTCGCGCTCAAGGATTTGTTTGACCGTCACGCGCGACGAAAGCTTGACGAAATCAGCGGCGGCGAACCGGTTCATCCATTCGGAATTAAATCGAATCTCGGTTTTTTCCGGGTCGAGCAATTTAAAGATTTGTTTTTTATAAGTTTCGGCGTTTTTCGCGATTTCTTCGGGCGAAAGCGGAGGACGCGTCGCGGATTTCCCGGTCGGGTCGCCGATCAGCCCGGTAAAATCGCCGATCAGAAAAATAACCGTGTGTCCGAGTTCCTGAAACGCTTTTAATTTGCGGATAACGACCGTGTGACCGAGATGTATGTCCGGCGCGGTCGGGTCTGCACCGAGCTTGACGCGCAGAGGAACGCCGGTTTTGGCGGATTTCTCCAGTTTCACGCGTAAATCCGCTTCCCGGATTACGTCAACCGCGCCTTTTTTGATAAATTCGATTTGTTCGTCTATTGTCATTTCTTTTATAAGCAGTAAATCGTGAATAAAAAACCGTTCTTTTCAAAATATTAAAACAAGTGCGGGCAAATGCGAAACTTGCGTTTCGGCGATTCACGATCCGCGCATCAATCTATGGAAAATAATTTAAAGAAAACCGGTCTCGCTTTTATCGGCTGCGGCGTGATGGCTGAATCAATAATTGCCGGGCTTTTACGAAGAAAGCTGGTCAAGCCCGATCAGGTCGTCGCCAGTCATCCGCGCCGCAACCGCCGCGAAGAATTAACGGAAAAATACGGAATCAATGTTTACGAAAAAAACGCCGAAGCCGTTGAAAGCGTAAAAACGAACGAAAATTCGATCGTCGTTTTGTGCGTCAAGCCGCAGCGTTTGAAGAGCGTCTTAAGCGAGCTCGAAAACATCGTCGCGCCGCATCAGCTAGTTTCGTCGATCATCGCGGGCGCGCGAATCGAAACCATCGCCGAAGGTCTTAAAAATCGCAAAGTCGTCCGCACGATGCCGAACACGCCTTCGCAAATCGGCGCCGGAATAACAACCTGGACATGCACGAACGAAGTCGGCAACCAGGAACGCGAGCAAGTCAAAGCGCTCTTAAGCGCTTTGGGCAAAGAGCTTTACGTTGAAACGGAGAATATGATCGATATGGCAACGAGCCTCAGCGCGACCGGTCCGACGTATATTTTTATGGTCATGGAAGCTTTGACCGACGCCGGAGTTCATATGGGTTTTTCGCGCGAAGTCTCGAAAGAATTAGTGCAGGAAACAATGCTCGGCTCGGTTCTTTTCGCGATGGAATCGCACAAGCATCCGGCTGAACTCAGAAATATGGTTACATCGCCCGGAGGAACGAGCGCCGAAGCGATCTACCAGATGGAAAAAGGCGGGCTGCGCACGGTTTTATCAAAAGCCGTCTACGCCGCGTATCAGAGAGCCGTCGCGCTCGGAGAGAAAAAGTAAAACTTACTTGTTTGTTTTCTCCAGTAATTTCATAAGACTTGTAAAATTATTAAACCTCCGAACCTCGCGGCTCCCGCAATGCTAAGCTTGGCGGAAATAGTCTTATGTGTATCTAAAATTGCCCCTTTAAGCCGAAGCAAATCATCAATTACTCACTCAACCTTACCCATATAGTCCTTTATTATTATATGTATTTCACATATAAGTATTTCACATTGAAGCGTATTTTCTTTTTAAAAAT
>JAOAPX010000012.1 GCA_025463125.1 Acidobacteriota bacterium
GACAATCCTAATCTTCAAAGATACTGAGTTAGCTCGTCGCCAAGTTGAGGAAATGAAAAAGTATCATTCAGGTAATATGGGCGTTAAGGTTACAAAGTCTGACGAAACAGGTTATTTTCTTGAAGAAGTCAATGGCTTTTATGGTGCCGTCGTTCAAGACACAAAAGTTATCTTTTTTGAAGATAGAAGTCGCGCCCAAGCAGGCGTTATAAAATCACTTGTTGAGTTTGTAGCGAAGGGAGTGCGTTAAATGTTACGCGCCGTGCCGAACAAATACAATGGACGTGAGGCAAAAACAGCGACATTGTTATCGACATTCTTCATATATTTTATAGTTGCGCGTGCTGGTTTCGCCCTCACATCATTTCAGCCGTTATGCCTCTGCTTGCTAATAAACGATGCGCCCAATGAACGAAAACAAAAATTCCGATTTGTCCTACCAGACAACTTTTATCAAACTCGTTTTGGGTTCGATAATTTGCAGCGTAATTGCATGGGTTTTAAGCTACCGGCTTGTTAAGCCGTCTGCCGACATTTTGAGCTTTCTCATTACCGCTTTCATCGGTTATTTCTATCTGCCGAGTCTTAAAAAGTTAGGCTTTTTGCGATGGGCAACAATCGTGATTTTGATTACGAGTTGTTTCGGCGCGGTTTATTATGGCAATTCAGTGTTTGGAGAATCTCGCGTTTGGGCTGGATTTGTTTTAGCCATTTTAGGCGTTCTTTCGTTTTTCTCTAATTGGCTTTATTTGTGGGTGATGAGCAACGGATTGAAAGTTGAAAGCAAAGATGACATTATGACACCTCGAACTTGGTTGATTTGGAATGGGCTTGGTGGTGTTGCGATGATTTTGTTGGGCTTGTGTGTTGCCTTCGGCGTTTTTGAGTAGCGAAAGAAACTTGTTTTATTCGGCGCAAGGCATAACAAATTGTTGGACGCGAGGCGGGAACAGCGACCTTTTTATCACGTTGTCTTTTTACTTTCGGTTTGCGTGTTGCCCGTTCCCGACCGCGTCAACGCCGCCGTGATGCTGTTTCGTATTAACTATCACGCCAGAAAATGAAAATGCGATTTTTTAGTCTTGAAAGACCTTTTATTGCTTGGGGCGATTACGGTGATATTTTGCATCACGGTATGGTTTGGCGCGATGAGCAAACCGGCTTGCTCAAATTGGAAAGAACCGGAACTTTTGTGCCGTCGATTACATTTCCGGGAATAAACGAAATAGTAGTTACCGATTCATTTCGAGCCGCTTTAGAAACATCGAACCTGACAGGCTTTACTTTTCGCCCGCTTATCAAACATCACATTGCTGACTTAGATTGGAGCGATTGGAAATCCGAAGAACCAAATTTTTACCCAGAATCGGGAGAACCTGAAGATTACATTTACGAAGCGCAACATTCACCGGAAACAGCAGAACAAATGCCGAAACTTTGGGAGTTAGTAATCGAACAAACCGCTCATGTTCAAAGAACCGAAGACGCATCGGCGGATTATGGGGTTGCGCTTTCTTTGCTTAAAGAAACTTGGAACGGAGACGATTTTTTTCGCGCTCCCGAAGTTGGTTACACATTTGTAAGCAAACGAGCTACACTTTGGCTTGAAAAGCACGCGGAAAACTTAGTTGATTTTAGAGAATGGTGATTCTATTCAAAGGACAGCATAACGAATCAATGAACGCGAGCGGCAACAGCGACGTTCTTAAAATCAATGGTGCGTGAGTTGCCGCCGCGTCATCTTAATCGTTCGGCTTTTCTTGTAATTATAGGCGTAGATACAATATGAGAATTACAATTGCAGGAATCTTGTTTGTCAGCGCCTTTATTTTCGGAAACATCACTGCTTTTTCACAGTGTGGAAGTTGCATTGACAATTACTTTTCTATTTACGATGAATTTAAGGGGGCTAAAGCCGTATTCGTTGGTAAAGTAATCGAGGTTACAAAAATCGAGGAAAGTAAAAATACAGACGTTGCCGCAAAAATTGATTACTATGATTTCAGAGTAAAGTTTGAAGTTGAAACAGCTTGGAAGACTGATTTGCCGGAAATTATAACCGTCACGAATATTGAATCTAAAAAATCTGCCTTTAAACTTGGCGAGAGCTATTTGGTTTATGCTTACGTTCGCCATTACGACAAAGAGAATCTCAGAGCGCACACCGGTTGTTGCACCAGAACAAAATTGTTGTCGAAAGCCGAAGAAGATTTGCAAGAGTTTAAGAGTAAAGGTGAGAAACCGACTAATGTTATCAAAACACTATCTAAAGATACTGACAAGCCGAACAAATCAATGGACTTGAGGCGGAAACAGCGACTTTCCTATCTACGTTACTTGTTGAAATCCGGCTAGCGCTTTAGCGGTTTCCGCCTCGCTTATCTCAACCGTTCGGCTCTTTGTGGTGATATTTATGACTCAAAAAAATAAGCGCACAATAATTCTTGCACTTCTCATTTTTTCGCTTTTTGGGACGACCAAACTTTTTGCTTGCGATTGTCCGTTGTTGACAACCGAGCAAGCCGTTGAGCGATCTAAGGCGGTTTTTTCCGGCGAAGTCGTGGGCTTTGAATACCGCAAAGATATTCCGAATCAGTTTATGGACGAGCAAGCCAAAGAAAACGATAAAGCCACAGATTACGAAACGCTCGTCGTCAAGGTGCGAGTTAATCAATGGTGGAAAGGCGAACCGCCAACCGAAGTTTATTTTTTAACGAGCAGCACCCGAAACGCCGACGGAACATCAACCCGGAATAGTTGTGATTATACGTTTTACAAAGGCGAAACTTATTTGATATTTGCCACTCAATTTAATACCAAAAAAGAAAACGAGTATCGGACGAGTGACTGCTTAAGAACACGAAGTTTGTCTTCTGCCGATAAGGACTTAAAAATTTTGGGTGAAGGCAAAAAACCTTTGGAAAACAAAGGCGAGCCGACCAAATCAATGGACGTGAGGGCGCGCACATCGACTTTATTATAAAAGGCTTAACGGACTTCTATTCGGTTTCGCTCTCACGCCATCTCAGCCGTTATTCGCTTCGTGGTAAACCGGGCGGGTTGACAGAAAATTAAAGGTTTTCGGATTACAAGGAACTTAGCAACAATTACTTTCGTAACTCGGAGTTATGGTTTCAAAGCTTGAAAAGCGAAGGCGCGGTTAACAATCTCTAAAGGTGAGGCAGGATAGAATAATTATGTTTTGTCCAAAATGCGGATTACAAAATGCTGACGACACGAAATTCTGCCGTAATTGCGGCGGGAATTTGAGTAATGTGTTAGCTGCTGTTGAAGGTAAAATACCCGATTATCTTCCGCAATCGAAGCAAAATAATGATCTTTTCAGTTCCGGAATAAGAAACTTGATACTTGGCTTCGGTTTTATTTTTATCTCAATTCTGTTGTTAGCTAACCTTCCCGGCAACACATTTTACTGGTTATTGATGATGATTCCGGGGATTTCTTTACTGGCGTCAGGCATTACACGGCTTGTAAAAGCCGACCAGCCTAAAGCAAATATAGATTATCAGGCTGCCGGGCGCGATTCATTTCCGACATCGCAGGAAAATTCAGCACTGCCGCCTGTTCAAACCGATTACATCAAACCTGAAAAACCAAATTACCGGACAGATAACTTAGTAAGACAGCCTTTTAGTATTACCGAGCCGACAACACAGCATTTGGAAATTGATGACGAAGGCGAAACGAAACATTTGCTGGAAAAGTAGAACAAAACGGCGCACCTAAAGATACTTACGTTAAAGAAGAAATCCACCCAAATTGTTACGGTAGTTGTTTGATTGCTTGGATTCCGCCGGAGTTTATCGAACTCGCATCGAGCGGTATAAATTGTAACCCTGAAGAATGCTTGGTATGGTTGTCGGAAACAAGCGGCATTTACGCGAACATTTTACGTCGTGAAGGATTGTTGATTTAGAGCGTTTTGGTTATGAACGGGCTTGTCGAACAAATCAATGGACGTGAGGCGGAAACAGTCACTTTATTATCGCATTATCTTTTGAACTCGGAGTTGCGTGTAGGCGGTTTCGCCCCACGGCATCTCAATCGTTGTGCCGCTTACTTGTGCTGGCGGCGAATGCAAAACTAAAGCGTATGGAAGATGCAATTAACTTTCGCACTGCTACACCGAAAGATTACGAGTTTTTATACGCTCTACATTGCAAAACTATGCACGACTATATCGAAGCGACTTGGGGCTGGGATGAAGTTTGGCAGCAAAACCACTTTAGGGAGAATTTTCAACCGGAAGCCAACCAGATTATTGTGCTGAATAATCACGATGTCGGGCGTATTGAGCTAAATCACAAAGCAGACGAAGTGCGTGTTGGCAATATCCAAATACTGCCTAAATACCAAAGTAAAGGTATCGGAAGTTCGATCATGCTGAAAATTATTCGGCAAGCCCAACAGCATAAGCAATGCGTAACTTTGCAAGTGTTGAAAGTAAATCCTGCGCGACGATTCTACGAACGTTTAGGGTTTGTCGTTGACGGCGAAGATGATGCTCATTTTAAGATGAAAAGAGCGTAACTGCGCTAACGAGCGGCACAACAAATCAATGGACGTGAGGGCAAAGCACGGACGTTGTGTTGTTTGCCAAGTTGCGCGGTGTTTTGCCCACGTCATCTCAATCGTTATATGCTTCTTGAAAGTATGAATCTTCATTTTGAATCATGGAAAAAGTTAATATGAACGTTGTCGGTGAGGCATCAAAGGAGCGCTTCATGGCAGCCTTTATAGATAACCTTATCGGATTTGCCTTAATGATGGCGGTTGCCATTTTTATTCCAGAAGGCTTTCCGGTTATTAAAGTTATCTTTTACATTCTCATCTATTTTGCTTATTTTATTGTTTTTGAGACTCTCTGGTCACGAACCCTTGGAAAATACTTCCAAGGGTTGATTGTGAGAAAGCTTGATGGCAGTCGCTGTGATTGGAAGGCGGCTTTAATAAGAAGCGCGTTGCGCCTCATAGAGATAAATCCAATTTTATTGGGTGGATTGCCTGCCGGTCTAATTATTATCTCATCCGAACGAAAGCAACGGCTTGGAGATATGCTTGCAGGAACAGTAGTTGTTTCAGATAAAATAGAATGGAGTATTGAAAATACCTCTACAAGCGCCGCGCCCGGCGAAATAACGACTCTTTCCGAGTTACTTGAAAAACTAGATGATTTTGACGATAACTCAACTATTTATGCAGAGAGAAATCCGGAATGGTCTGCTGATTCTCGCGCAGCTATTTATTCGCAATCCGAGAAGAGAGAAAAAATCGATGCGCCAAAGGATTTGAGCTATTTCTTGGAGGTGTACATTGCCAAAGAAGTGATTGAAATATGGGAAGACAGATGCAGGCGAAATCCATCAACAGAAGATAAATGCTATGCGGTTATTTATTACGCTGAAAATGATGCTTATATTGAATGTCCTTAAAACAAAAATTATCGCCTCAAAAACGACCATAAAATGATAGCGCGCATATAACAAATCAATGGACGCGAGCGGCTACGGCGTGTCTCTTTTCAAAGTTGTTCGTTTCGCCCGCGTCAACTCAATCGTTCGATGTCTCTTAATAAAATGAGGCGATCAAATAAAACCAAGTGAAAGAAAATAATGTTAATAATTAAACAGTTCAGGCATATCGTGTCGAGTATTTTTATAATCCTTATTTTGTTGCCAATCTGCACTTGGTCACAACAACCTCCCACTTTGGATTCAACTACTTGGTTTCTAAAACCTAAAGGTAAAAAAGAGAAATCAAATTCTTTGGTTATTTTTTTCCTTAAAAACAATGAGGCATGTGTGATGTTCCAGGAGCCCAAAAAAGGCGATTTAGGTCTTTTGCCTGTAAGAATCGGAAAAAGAGCTGTCTGGAAACAGAACGGGGCTGAATATCAAATCAAATTTCGAGATAGAAGTTTTATCATATCCGGAAAGATGGAAACAGATAATTCGCTAACGGCTGTTACTAAAGGGGAAGATAATTTGTTCGAAAGTAAAAACGGTTTTGTTGGCGAATCTCTTAAAGACCCGAAGCCTTCTTTCAATTCGCGCAATTTTTTAGTTCCTTTCGCTTGGCTGACTGCTTTGCCGAACGGAAGCCCAAAATGGGCATCCGAAATTAAAGCCGAAGGACTTGACCTCTGTAATCCTTTGGAAGACCGGAGCAAGCAGTCTCCATGGTTTCCATAATCCTGAATTTTCAACTCTAGTCTTAAAAAGGGTGGCTTTTGTAAATAATGGCGGCATCGAACAAGTCATTGCACCGAAGCGCGAAACAGCGACTTTGTTATCAAACTTGCGTGTTAAATTTTACGTTGTCGCTAGCGGTTTCACGCTCGGTGAACGCCGCCGTTCGATTTTTCGTGGTGAAATCAGACTTTGTTTGAACAGGGAACTTTTTGAGCAATTCGTTGTCTAAATGTTTAATGTCGAGCAATCTAAACAAATTGATAGTTTTTGTTTTCATGGCGCATTTATTTTGTTCAGGCTCTGTGGCTCAAACTAAAGGCAAGAAGTTCGCGCAAGACTTATTTACCAACTTGAAAGAAGATGAAAGATTAGTTGCCGAGTGCGAGCAAAAAGCGCGTGAGTATCAAATTGCAAAGTTTGGTAGGGTTATGCCCAAAGTTTCAGGACATTGTTGGCACGGTTGCGCGACTAATATCGTTTTGCCTTATTATTCGCCTGAAGCAAAGCGGCTTAGAATCTCGGGACAGGTGAAAGTTGAAACTATCGTAGATAAAAGCGGCAAAGTCATATTCGCGCAGACCGTAAAAGGACAGCCGTTCTTGAGTCAAGCAGCAGAACAAGCGGCGTATCGCTCAAGTTACACGCCGAAGAAAACTTGCGGCGACAAACCGATTAAGTTTCGCTGGACGATAACTTATAATTTTATTTTGAATTAAAGAGTCTTGAAAATAACGGCGGCATCGAACAAGTCAATGGACGTGAGGGCGCGCACAGCGGCTTTGTTATCGCATTGTCCGTTAAATTTTAGCTTGTGTGAAATAGGTTTCGCCCACGTCATCTCAATCGTTATACTTCTCTTGTCTGTGATATAAACAAATGAAAATTTTAAAATCCTTTCTCATTTTTATTCTGTTCATTTTTAATAGTTGTTCTAATGCTCAAGTTTCGCCGAAGCAAAATGAGGCATTTGTCGGTGGAACAAGAATCAAGTTAACGCCGCCAGCCGATTTCACGCCTGCCAGTCAGTTTTCTGGCTATCAACTTGAATCTCGCGGCTCTTCAATTATGATTACCGAGATTCCCGGACCTTTTGCGGAAACGAGTGCCGGTTTTTCCAATCCGTCTGAGTTAAAGAAAAGGAATATGTCAGTTTTGAATAAGCAAGAAGTCAAACTAGACGGTCAAACCGGATTGCTATTAAAGGTCGAGCAAAAAGCCTATGAAACCGATTTTCTAAAATGGCTTCTTGTTTTAGGCGATGAAAAGGAAACTGTAATAATCACCGCTACTTTTCCCAACATGTATGAAGCTGAATTGTCGGAAAAGTTGAAGGCGAGCATCTTGACGACTACTTGGGATAGAAAGAAATCTATAATTCCCACCGAAGGCTTGAGTTTTACAATCGAAGAGAAGGGCGAGTTAAAACTTTCAAAACGAGTTTCCAATATGCTGATGTTTACAAAGGACGGAATCTTTCCCAGTAAAGACGTGAATGATCCGCTTTTCATAATCGGTCAGTCAATCTCGAAAACGGCTATTCCCGATAACGAAGAATATGCCAAAGCAAGAGTGCTTCAAATTTCGCAAGTTAAAGATATTAAAATCGAACAATCCGACAAAATTACTGTAGATAATTTAAACGGTTATGAAATCGTTGCAAACGGTAAAGATACCAAATCAGGACAACCAATGCTGATTTATCAAGTAATTTTGTTTGAAGAACAAAATTACTTCCTGATGCAAGGGCTTGCTGGCAATGAAAATCGGCAAGCTAATCTTGAGGTATTCAAGCAGATGGCGAGAACATTTAAGCGAACAGCATAACAAATCAATGGAGCGAAGGCGGAAACAGCTACGCTCTTAAAAACGTTGCTCGTTAAACTTTATCTTGCGTTTAGCCTGTTTCCGCCTCGCTCATCTCAATCGTTCGACGTTTTTGGTGATAATTCGAAACGCTTTTGATTTATGATTTGGGAGAATTGGAAATTTCGTTGGCAAAAAGCCTTGACCGCTTGCGAAAGAATTGGCGGCGAGATTAGAAAGTTGAAGATTAAACCAAAAGCAACTGATGCAGAAGTGCTGTCAGTTGAAAACAAACTTGGCTTTCGATTACCGGAAGATTTTCGTCAGATTCTCACAGAATTTTCCTCTTCGATTGAGTTTAATTGGTATTTGCCCGACATTAAACTTCCCGATGGACTTCGAGAAATTGGAAGCGGTGAATGTTTTTGGGACTTAAATAGGTTGATTGATTTTGAGGCTGGACGTAAAGGTTGGATAGAATCGTGCCTCGAAGACTTTGACGAGGAATATGACCTCGACGTTTGGAATAACAAATTAGTTTTTCTATACGTTTGTAATGGTGACCAAATTGCGCTTGACTTAAATAAACTACCCGGAGCACCTGTCGTTTATTTGAGTCACGAGGGTGACGAGTTTCACGGTTATATTTTGGGCAACAGTTTTACAGATTTTATGGAGCGTTGGAGTTTGCTCGGTTGTGTTGGTTCTGAAGGTTGGCAAATGCTGCAATTTATGAGTTCGCCAACAAGCGGACTTGAGCCGCACAGTGAAAAAGCTCAAATGTGGCGTGAGTGGCTTGGACTTGATTTTAGATAACGGCGCGTCAAACAAATCAATGGACGTGAGGGCGCGCACAGCTACTTTATTTGGGCGTTGTCTTTTTACCCTAAACTTGCGTAGTGGCGGTTTCGCCCCGCGTCATCTCAATCGTTATATTGCTACGTGAAATTAAAATAAACTCGCTTATGACCTAAATTTTCTGAAAGGAGAAGAATCTATGAAACGCGCTCTTCAGTTCGCTGTGCTTTTAATCGCCGCACTTCTCGCAACCTTTATCTGTGATATTCGGATTGCTCAAGCGCAGGAGCCACACCAGCATCAACGCGACGACTCAGAAAAACTCGGTCAGGTCAACTTTTCGGTCTCCTGTAACGCTCAAGCCCAGAAGCAATTCAATCGAGCCGTTGCCTGGCTTCATTCTTTCGAGTATGAAGCGGCTGAAAAGGTCTTCGCCGAAGTCACCGTCATCGACCCAAGATGCGGCATGGGTTACTGGGGAATCGCAATGAGCAATTACCATCCAATCTGGGCGCCGCCGAGCGCGGCAGAGCTGCAAAAGGGAGCGGCGGCGATGGAAAAGGCTAAGTCGGTCAGCGCGCAGACTGAGCGCGAGCGAGATTACATCGCAGCGATAGATCTGTTTTACAAAGACTCCGACAAGCTCGATCACCGGACGCGCGCTTTATCCTACGGCGCAGCGATGGAGGCGCTTTACCAGCGATATCCGTCAGACGACGAAGCCGCTGTCTTCTATTCATTGACACTCATCGCAAAGGGAATGACGGCAGGCGACAAGAGCTATGCCGGCGAAAAAAAAGCCGCTCAGATTTTGAACAGCATCCTGGCGCGCCAGCCGCAGCATCCGGGCGTCACTCATTACCTGATTCACGGCTACGACTATCCCGCACTGGCGCACATGGCGTTGCCCGCGGCGCGGAGCTACGCCAAAATCGCGCCCGCGTCGGCACACGCGCAGCATATGCCTTCGCATATTTTCACGCGGCTCGGTTTATGGCAGGAAGCAATACAGTCGAACCTCGACGCTAAAGCATCGGCGGAGGCTTACGCCGTGAAAAACCGAATGTCCGGTTCGTGGGACGAGCGGCTTCACGCGATGGACTATCTGGCTTATGCCTATCTGCAAGGCGGGCAGGACAAAAAGGCTTTGG
Source organism: Acidobacteriota bacterium (assembly GCA_025463125.1). Taxonomy (GTDB): domain Bacteria; phylum Acidobacteriota; class Blastocatellia; order Pyrinomonadales; family Pyrinomonadaceae; genus SXVE01. Next base: position 9,965 of record JAOAPX010000012.1, read on the forward strand.
GCGTGCTTGATGAATTATACAAGATACGAAAAGTCGAACCGGCGAATTTCAAAGTGGCTTATTCCTTTACTGCTATTCCAGCCAGATATGCGCTCGAACGGCGACAATGGAAGGAGGCAGCCAAATTGCCGCTGCATCCGGGAAACATGGAAACATTCCCTTGGGAAAGCTATCGCTGGGCTGAAGCTCACATCCACTTCGCGCGCGCGATTGGGGCGGCACGCGCCGGCGATGCGACCTCGGCGCGCCAGGAAGTTGAGAAATTATCCGCTATTCATCAAGCACTTGCAGAAGTCAAAGGCGGTTACGATTGGGCTAAACAGGTCGAGATCGAGCGTCAGGCGGCGGCAGCCTGGCTGGCACACGTCGAAGGCAAGCCGGAAGAAGCACTCCGATTGATGCGCGCTGCGGCGGCATTGGATGACGCGACTGAAAAACACCCGGTCACACCCGGCTCGCTCCTTCCGGTGCGCGAACAGCTCGGCGAACTTTTGCTTGAGCTTAAACAACCCGCCGCTGCCTTACAAGAGTTTGAGACCTCGCTTCGCAGCGCGCCCAATCGTTTCAACGGGCTTTACGGCGCGGCGCGTGCTGCCAAACTCGCGGCAGACCGAAAAAGAGCAAAGTCTTATTACGAGAAGATCGTGGAGATGTGCCGACCGGCTGACAGCGATAGACCCGAAATTGAAGAGGCAAAACAATTTCTCGCTAACGCGGGCGACAAGCTATCCGCAAATAAACGGTAGACAATACCTGCTGCTTGTTAAAACAAAGTTCATCAGAGACATTGAATCTAAAGCGAGATGGAAAAGTCACATAACAGGGCGCAGCATAACAATTCAATGTGCGTGAGGGCGCACGCAGCGGCTTTGTTATTTAGCTTGACCTTTTTACCCTTAACCGGCTTGGCGGCGGTTTCGCCCCGCGTCATCTCAGCCGTTCGGCTGCGACTTTTTGACCTCGAACAACTTATGATGATGAAACTGCTTGTTTTTATTTTGCTCGTTATAATCGGCGTCGGCGCGGCTGGCATTTACGGCGCGCTTCATAATCAAATCAGTTACACCGTATCGCCTGAGTATTTTACGAAATTCAAATTTCAGCAGTTTGGCTACGCCGACACGCAAGCTCCTGAACGAATCCGGGCGTCGTTCGTCGGTTTCGACGCTTCTTGGTGGATGGGAATTCCGATTGGCTTACTCATTGGCATTGCCGGTTTCATTCATCGAGGCTATCGGCAGATGTTGAAAATTTCGCTTCAAGCTATGGGCGTTGCGGTTGCGTTCACTTTGCTTTTCGGTTTGTGCGGTTTAGTTTATGGTTTCGTGCAAACTTCAAATTTTAACCCAGCCGATTATCGTTACTGGTATTTGCCCGACGGCGTTGTTGATATGCGGCGGTTTTTGTGCGCCGGTTATATGCACAATTCAGCCTATCTTGGCGGAGTGTTGTCAATTTTGGCTGCGTGGTCTTATCATGTTTTCGTGAAAGTTAAGACAAAAGGCGCGTTATAGTTACGAGCAGCCGAGCAAGTTATTTGAAGCGAGGCGGAAACAGCTACTTTCATTAAACGTAGCCTTTGAAATTTTAGCTTGCGTGGTTGCCTGTTTCCGCCCGCGTCAATGCCGCCGTTAGGTGTTTGCGCTTGTTTCTTACGCTTGATTATATTTAAGAAAATTATGAAAACACTTTTGAGTTTGCTCCTCTTTACTTTTTGTTTGGCGTTTTCCGTTTCGGCTCAGGACATTGACAAAATGCCGATGATAACTGTTACCGGAACCGCCGAAGTAATGGCTACGCCCGACGAAGTTGTTTTTTCGCTTGACGTAACGAAAACCGACAAAGATTTACAGATTGCCAAACGCGCTAATGACGAAATAGTCGCCAAAGTTTTAGAATTGACGCGCCGCTTTTCGGTTGCGCCGCAAGATGTCAAAACCGATGCCATTTCGGTTGAAGGAAAATACGAGTCAGTTCGTGATCCTAAAAAGAAAGTTTATGACGAGGACGGCGACGAGATTGGCACAAAAATTTTTAGAGGCTATGAAGTTTCAAAAACCGTTACCGTCAGGCTAAAAGATATTTCCCGTTTCGAGGAGTTTTTTTCGGAAGCCTTAAAAACCGGAATCACCGAGGTCAACAGCGTCAGATTCGAAACTTCAAAGTTGCGCGAAAACAAAGACACGGCGCGGGACTTGGCGATGAAAGCCGCGCGGGAAAAAGCCGTCTCGCTAACGGCTTCAATCGGTCAAACGGTCGGCAAGGCACTTAGAATAACCGAAGGAAGCATAGCAAACCAAAGTTATTCAGCTAATTATTCAAATAGTACGGTTAGTGCAAATATAATCAGCACGGGCGGCAATTTTTCAGAAAGCGTAGCGACGTTTGCGCCCGGCGCAATCAAAGTTGAGGCGCAAGTTACAGTCAGCTTTTTATTAAATTAACGCTTTTTTATGCAAAGGAACGTCGAACAAATCAATGGATGTGAGGGCGCGCACAGCGACTTTGTTATCACGGTATCTTTTAACCCTAAACTTATGTGGTGGCGGTTTCCGCCCACGTCATCTCAGGCGTTTGGCTTCTACCTTTATTAATATGAAAGTTCATTGGCTACGAATTTTAGTTTTAGTTGCTCTTTTCTGTATTGGCGCAAATGCTCAGAACAGTTTCAACGGGCGCGATTTTGCTGGAATAAAAAAAGACTATAATCAAGTTGGAATTGTTGCTCACGTTAAAATCAAGAGTATTAAATTTGCCGCTCCTGACGTTCATCCATTGTATGTAGTTGAAAGCGAAATTATTGAATTGTTCAAAGGTAAAGTTAAAAAAGCTCAATCATTTACCTTCTACTTTCACGCCGAAGAAGATTATGATGTAAAACAATTGATTGGCAATGAGTGGGTTGTATTTTTAGAGGGCAAATTTCCAATTCCGCCTGGAGGCAACGGCTGGTATGAACTTGAAAATTCAAAGTTGCCGCCTTCTAAAATGTTGAGTAAAAAGCTAAAGCAACTTAGAAAAAAATAACGAAAAGCCGAACGAATCAATGGACGTGAGGCGGAAACAGCTGCTTTTTAATCAGCTTGCATGTTAAAGTCCGGCTTGTCGCTAGCCGGTTTTCGCCCCGCCTTATCGCAATCGTGCAGGCACTTTGTTTGATTATTTATTCCGTCCAATCCTTATTAATTTCGAAAACTTGCGAAACATAAGTTTAAGAAAAGCAAAACAATCACTCTGGCGTGTGCTTTAATGCCTCGCCGCTTCGCCTTTTTCGGATCTTTTATAAAGACCTTTTTTAAAGATGTTTTATAAAGATATTTAATCTTCTTCGTAATCAAGCAGTTGATCTTCGATAAGCGCCAATTCCTTGCGCAGATTCGCTTCCATACTCATCGAAACATCGATTTGTTCCACCTCGATCGCCTGTTCTTCCGGGTCGCGGTCAAGCTCGATTTGCAAATCGCCGTTAACGCGGTTTAATTGCTCGTTGATTTCGTCGCGGCGGCGCTCAAGCTGTTCTTTCGTTGCTTTGTTTTCTGCCATATTGTTTCCCCTGTTCAATTAAAATTTTTACAAATTATAACGCCAAAGCGGCGGCAAAGCGAATCGGCGCGAAAATCGCCGTTGGTCGTAAAAATGAAACCTTTCATCACAGATTTCTTGCCGAATTAGAAGATTTGCGGTTGAATGTCAGAATGATTCAAGAGCCGAAGTTAAACCGCAAAATGGCGAAATGGATTGCGATCTGGGCTGTCTGGACGCTTTTCGGATTTTTTTTCGCCAGCCAGTTTGCGCTGCAAAACCAGCTTTCGCGCAATCCGGTTTCTTTCTGGCAGATTCTTTTGTGGCAGATGGTTTCCGGCTACGTCTGGTTTGCTTTAAGTCCTTTGATTATTTATCTCGCGCGAAAATTTCCGTTTGAAACAGGGAAATGGAAAAAATCTCTGCCGGTTCATCTCGCCGCCGGTGTGCTCATCGCGCTTTTTCAGCAGGTGATCGACACTTTTATGCTGACGCGGCTCGGCTACCCGCCGAATCGACAGTTCGCGAGTTTCCCGGAAGCTTATCAATTTTTCGTTTACATCAATCTGCATTTGAGTATTTTGATTTACTGGGGCGTGGTCGGCATCAAATCCGCGTTCAGCTATTATCAGAAATACCGCGAGCGCGAACTGCAAACATCGCAGCTTGAAGCGCGGCTCGCGACTTCGCGGCTTCAGGTTCTGAAAATGCAGCTTCACCCGCATTTTCTTTTCAACACGCTCAACGCCATCTCAGAACTTATTCATAAAGATCCGGATGCCGCCGAACAGATGATCGGCGATTTGAGCGATCTTTTGAGAATGTCGTTTGAAAAGCTCGAAGTTCAGGAAATTTCCTTAAAACAGGAACTCGAATTTTTGCGAAAATATCTCGAAATCGAACAAATGCGTTTTCAGGAACGTTTAAAAGTCGAGATGCGCATCGCGCCCGAAACCTTAGACGCGTGCGTGCCGAATATGATTCTTCAGCCGCTTGTCGAAAACGCCATTAAACACGGTCTCGCGCCGCGTTCCGAAGGCGGAAAAATCGAAATCGGCGCGACGAGAAACAACGGAAGTTTGCGCCTGACCGTCAGCGACAACGGGATCGGCGTTCCGTTCGGCGATACGAAAAATCTGCACGAAGGCGTCGGATTGTCCAACACGCGCCGCCGTTTGCGGCATCTTTACGGCGATAAGCACAAGTTCGATCTGGAAACCGCCGGAAAAAACGGCTTTATCGTAAATTTGACGATTCCATACAGTGAAGCGAAAAACTGACGTCTCGTTCAGAGGCAAAAACCAACTTTCTGAAGCGAGAAATAAATACGGGTTTACTTTCTTTATTCGCGTTAATTATTTTTTTTTAAGGGTTTATATTTATCCGTATAAATCTTTGGCTTCAACCCGTTGATTTACAAAACCGATGAAGATTAAAACTTTAATCGTTGACGATGAGCCGCTCGCGCGCGAACGCGTAAAGCGTTTTCTGCGCGATATCGCCGATATCGAGATCATCGGCGAGTGCGGAGACGGCGCTCAGGCGGTTTCGCTGATTAAAAGCGAAAAACCCGACCTTGTTTTTCTGGATATTCAAATGCCGGAAAAAAACGGTTTTGAAGTTATCAAATCGCTCGACGCGAAGACGGTTCCGACCGTTATTTTCGTTACCGCTTACGATCAATACGCGCTGCAGGCTTTTGAAGTTCACGCGCTCGATTATCTGCTCAAACCTTTTAACCGCGAACGGCTTCAACGCGCCGTTTCGCGCGCTCGCGAGCATATCGAGCGGAGAAACTTCGGCAGCCTCGACGAGCGACTCGCTGCGCTGATCGCCGATTTGAAAATCGAGAAAAAATATCTGGAAAGATTGGTTGTAAAATCGGTCGGGCGCGTTTTCTTTATCAAAACCGAAGAAATCGACTGGATCGAAGCGGCGGGAAATTACTTGAAACTGCACGTCGGCAAAGAATCGCACTTGATTCGCGAAACGATGAACGCCATAGAAACGAAGCTTAACCCGGATAAATTTTTGAGAATTCATCGCTCGACCGTCGTTAATATCGACAGCATAAAGGAGCTTCACCCGATGTTCAGCGGCGATTATTCGGTTATTTTGCGCGACAAAACCGAACTGACTTTAAGCCGAAATTATCGCGAGCGTTTTCTGGAACTTTTTGAAAATCAGGTTTAAATTTGCCAATAAAAAATTCAGCCGCGAAAGGCGCTTTAATTCGCAAAAAGCAACAAGAGAACATAAGCAGGGAATAAGCGCGGAATCGAAACGGGTAAAAAAAATCACGAATAAACTTCTTAAACCGCCCGCAGTTCTCAAAATAAATCAGCGTAAATCCGCTTTCCGGTTTTTTCTTTTTTGATTTTTCCTATTTTTCCAGGTTTTGTGATTATCAATTTTGTTTTCCTTCTTGAATTATAAAATGCGATTCAAAACCGTTCATCACAAATTTTTTCATCTCGTCACAAAATTGTTTTGCGTCGCGGGAAAAAGAATTAAATTGTTTACCGGAAATCAATTAATTCAAACCAAATCTATTATGAAACACAAAATTAAAGTCGAAGTCCTGTTTTTGTTCGTATTTTCCGTTGTTATCGCCTGGAAAAACTACGTTATCGTGATCGGCTAAACGACGGTTTTCCTGAAAAATAAAAAAAGAGGCTTGGAAACGTTCCAAATCTCTTTTTTTATTTTTTATAAAAGCGAAAGTTTTTATGATTGATTATGCGCTTCAACGAACCATAGAAGCTTATCGATTCCTGCGGCGACTTCAGTAAACAGATCGGCGGTAACTTTATCGCCTAACTCGTCGGTTTCGTCAATATTTACGCGCACGCGTTTTGTGAAATCAGCCAGCGCCGTCGAAAGAGCCTCGACGTGCGATTCTCCGTCAGTGATTTCGAGCGGATATTCGCTCAGAGATGTTTTGTGAGCGGCGACGCGAACCGTTCCGAGCGCCGTTCCTCCAAGAATCGTGACCCGTTCGGCAATATTATCAACGTAAGTTTCAACTTCGGTCGAAACCTGATCGAACAACTCGTGTAAACCTATAAAATTCCTGCCCTTAACATTCCAGTGCGCCTGTTTCGCCTGATACTTTAAGTCGATTGCATCAGCCAGCCGTGAATTCAAAGTTTCGATAATTTTTTCTCTTGTATCCCGTGCTAAATCAATTTTTGTGTTGTGCATACGTATTCTCCTCTATTTAGAATTATTCTAATTCTAAAGCTTGTAAAAGTCAAGTAAACGATAAAAATTCCAACCTTTTGCAAATAAAAAGCATTTAACAGAATATATAAATTTAGCGTATGTTTCTACAAAACAGTAATACATCGACCGAAAACAGTAATGGTTCAACGGGAATTCTTAATAGCGCGTGGACAATCAAAGACGCTACGTGGGATTCGATAAATAATATTCTGACATCGATAATCGAGCGTTTGCCGTATGTCGTTGCCGGGCTTCTCGTGCTGCTGATTTTCTGGCTGCTTGCCAGGCTCGTCAAAAGCATCTTCTGGAAAGCATCGCACCGCACGAAACTCGATAATCGCCTGCGGATTTTATTCAGCCGGCTGATCGTCGTATTTATTTTTATTGTCGGAATTTTTACGGCGCTGACGGTCATCATTCCGACTTTTCAGTTTGGCGATTTAGTAACCGGACTCGGCTTTACGTCGTTTGTGATCGGTTTTGCCACCAAGGATATTTTGAACAATCTTTTGTCGGGCGTTTTGATTTTGTGGCAGCAGCCGTTTCGCATCGGCGATTATATATACGTCGGCAATAATCAGGGCAAAGTCGAATATATCGGCGTCCGGGCGACGCAGCTTAGAAAAGACGACGGCGAACTGGTTTTGATTCCGAACGGCGATATGTATTCGAGCCCTTTGACGATTCGCGGCGCGGGCGCCGAACGCCGTATGCTTTTAAAAATCAACATCGGTTACGATTCCGACATTAAGCAGGCAAAAAAAATTATCGATAGTGTTTTACGAAGCGCTGAAGGCGTCATTCACGAACCGAAATCTAATGCGGTCGTGACGGATTTAACCGGCGACGGAGTTAATATTTCTATTTATTTCTGGATAAATACCGATAAAAATCCGCCGATGCAGGTTTTTGACACGGTCGCAACGGAAATTAAAACTTCTTTGTGCGGTGCCGGAATCGAAATGTTTCCGCCGAGCGCCGTGATACTTCAAACGCCGGAAAGCGAAGCTTTGCCGGTTGACAATACTTCCGCGCAGGTATTGAGGAGAGGAAACGATTGGGGATAAACCGGTCTTGAAAGAGAATTAATAAGGGAATTAATGAGCTTGCATTTATTTCGAACGATGAATCGATTTTACTGAAAAATCGATTCATCGTTTTAATTTTTACGGCTGATTATTGGTGTTTGACGAGCCGGTGATTGGAACCGAACCCGTTCCGCGGAAAAGCGGCGTAAATACCCATTTCGAATGGTTTTCTATTCCGTAATAAGCGATTACCGACTTGCTTTTGCTTTGGCTGACGACACCGACGAACGGTTCGTTGTCGGTCGAAAAAGTGTCCGTATCGGTTTCATCAGCCGATGCGGTCAAATCGTCTTCGTTCTTTGTGTCGAGATTCGTGATGATAATGCCGACCTGGTTGAGGATATTGACATGCAGATCGCTGGTCGAGGGCAGCGCGCCGTTATTGTATTTTTGTACGCGGCTGGCAAAGTTCTTCATTTTATTGATCGGAACGAGCTGCCATCTGCCGTCTTCGCTTAAAGGGTCGATCGCCGCCGAGGCGCGAAGAATCTGACGCTTTTTTGTTCCCTGAGGCAGCCCTTCGAGCAGATCGTCCATAGATTTGGGAAGTTTTGCGCCCTGATAAAAATTAATATAATCGCGGATGGCGGCGGCGACTTCTTCGCCGCGCCTGATCGCTTCGAGTTCTTTTTCGCGCTGAACTTCGAGCTGCACGCTCGGCGCGACGGCGAGAAGAGCAATGGCGAAAAGCGTCATTACAGCCATTACGGCGAGCAGAGACATTCCGCTTTCCGATTTCGTATTTCTTTTCGCTTTACGGTTTGTCATTGTCGTCATCGTCGTCGTCATCGTCGTTTTTATCGGTCTGCTGCCTTTGCTGCGGCGGAACATAACGCGGAATATTGTTTGGAATTCCGGGAATTTCCTGCGGATTTACAGCCGGATTGTACGGCGTATAAGTGTTCGGAACGCCGACCGGGCTGCTCGGTCTTCCGACGGCGGCGCTCTGCCCGGGAGCCGGACGATAAAGCGGCACTTTATGACGAAAACCGAGCTCTCTATCCTCGAACACAACTTCGCTTGAAGAGATGCTGAACACGCGGAAGCGACCGGAAACGATGTCGTTTAAGCGCGCGCCGAACGGTTCCTTTTTATCTTTATCCTGAAAATAAGCCGTGTCGTTGTTTGAACCGCGGCGGGCGATCATACCGATATATTGAAACTCCGGACGCGGCGGCGCCTGCACGTTAAGCATCACCTGATTCGAATACGATCTGCCGTCGGGAGTCTGCACGATAATCTGCCGCTGACCTTCTCCGGCGATAAAACTCGCGGGAATTTCCGCAACGAGTTTTTGCGGGCTGACAAACGTCGTCGGAAGCTCGCTGCCGTTAAAATAAATCCGCGAATCGGGCGTGAAGCGATCGCCGTTGACTTCTAAACGAAAAGCTTTCGAACCGGCGTAGACGCTCTGCGGCATAACATCGCCGGCGTAAAATACGGGCGTCGGCGTCGGATCAGGCGGCGGAATCGGTGTCGGCGTTCTAACTACAGGAATCGGCGCGACATAAGGCGTCGGCGGAGGCGGTTCGTAAAAGGCGAAAATATTTCTGCCCGCGTCCGGCGCATTAAAACTGCCGGGCGTATAGCGAATTTCCGTATTTACGTAAGCCAAATCCTGCTCGTCCTGCGAAGGCATCTGCCGATCCTCGGTGTTTGCGTTCGGTGAAGCGGAAGGTCTGGGCGTCGGCGAAACGCTGACCGTAACGGTCGGCTTGCGGCTGAAAATGCTGCCGCCGAACGCGAACCACAGCGAACCCAAAGACATCACGCCGAGCACGATCGCGGCGATAATCTTATTTCTTTCGGCAGATGTTTTTCCTTCAAAAAGTTTCATTTACTTCTAATCGAATTCGCGTTATAAGCGCGAGCGTTACTTTCTAAGCGAGTGCGAAATTACGTCCAAAATCCGAAATTATTAATTTACGGGTTAACCGTTTCAAGCGGCGGCGGCGTAAAATTCGGACGGCGGAAGTAAGCCGCCATTTCAAGCCTTAAACTAACCTTTTCGCCGTGCGTTTTTCCGCGCGGAGCTGTCGGGCGCGCCTGCTGTTGCTGCGGTTGAACGGGTGCCGCCGCCGCTCCGGGCACCGATCCGAAACCGCCTGGCGTGTTCGGGTTGACCTGCTGCGTAATCTGAACATTGTTAATGCTCGCCCGCGTCGCGTTTGGATTTTTTTCTTCCTCGTTGTTTTCCGACGGCTCGAGCTCGATCGCGCTGATGACGACGAATTGATCGCTCGTTTCGATTTCGCGGATAAACCGGCGCAAGTTCTGGTACGAGCCTTCGACCGTCATCGTTACGTAATCGCCCGGAAAAATGCTTCGGAATCTTGCTCTGCCGCTTTCTTCGGAAGCTTGATTGCTTCTGCTCTCGGCGATTTCGAGCGGCGCGTAATCGGGTCCGCCGGTATTGACCAAGCCGTAAGCGGAAATCAAGCCGTTGATTCGCTGATAAAGCGCCGTTCTGCCGTTTGTCGCGATTGGAAGAAACCTGGTTTCAAAATCGCTCGCGCTCGTAATCAAACGCGCGACCTGCTCTTCGGTCGAAAGGCTTGTTCCGAAACGAGCCTTTGCAGTCGTCAACTCTCTTTCAAGGCGGTCGCTTTCGGCTCGGTTTTGCTCAAGCTCTTTTTTCGCCGGCAGCACAAGAAAAATAAACAAAAGTATCACGGTCAGAATCGCCAGCATTCCGACGCCGACCGTGGCGATTTCCGTCTGTCCCCACATTCCCGCATAAACTTTGTTCGGGCGATTTTTCGGAACGACGTCGATGACCGGCTCTTTCGCAATAATGATGGTTTCTTTATCCGTCAGTAAAACCGTGCGGTCTTCTTCTTCGATCACGACGGTCGGATCGATCGTCGAGCCGTAATCGTTGACTAAAAACTCGGTCTTTTCGATTTCCGGTTCGAGAGGCTGCTTATTATCAGGATTAATGTTGTTTTCGTTCATTATTGATTGCCTCCCTGATCGGTCTGGGCGACATCCGTCTGCGGCTGCGGCGCGGTCGAATAACCGTAACCCGGCGTGTAAATCAGCCGCAAAGTATACTCGGTAAAAGTAAAGCGATCATTTTTCTGCAAGTCCTGCCCGCGCAGCTCAGCCTGAAAAACGCCCGAAGAATTCATATTTTCGATCATCGTCATAACCGATTGGTAATCGCGGCTGAGAACGCCGAATTCGAGTTCGGCTTTTACGCGGTCATTTTCCCTGTAAATATTCGTAACGCTGATGCGCGAAGCGCTGACGCTGCCGGGAAGAACCTGTTCGAGATCGGCAAAAAGGCGCGACCAGCCGAATGTCTTGTTGGCGACGAGCTTGTGCGCGGCGATTAAAAGCGTGCGCTGGTCGGGCGAGAGCTGCTGCTGAACTTTTTCGCCTTCGCTTTTCAGACGTTTGACTTCGGCGTCCATCTGCGCGATTTGCATTTTAACGATATCGTTTTGCGCCGTAGTTTCTCTTAAGCTGGCAAAACACAAAAGCGCGCCCGCCACCGTACACGCGAGCAAAAGAAGCGCGATAATATACGGCGGTGTGCGATTGCGAAAAGGCTGACTGGCAAGGTTAAGTTTGGTAATCACAATTTTTAAATTACGAATTACGAATTACGAATCGATAACTGGAATTGCGAAAGCCGGGAGTCGTTCCTCTTTGATGCGCAATTTGTAATTTGTAATCCGCAATTGTCAATACTTAGTGCAGAAAATGTTTATATTAGAGCAACAAAACCGTTAGTTTATCACGAAATATAGAAAAATGTCTTTCGAGAAAAACTTCAAAATTAAGGCTGCTTTGCTTTGAAGCCAAAACTCGCCGTAACGGTTGCTTTCACGTTCCGTCCGAGCTAAAAGTTGCAAAAAAGTTATTATGAACGAGAAGGCAGGGGCTGCGTAGCTTCTTCGGCTGTCAGATCGCGATAAGCGCAAACGCGGTTTCTGCCTTCGCGTTTAGCGCGGTAAAGCGCCGAATCAGCCATTTCGACCAGCTCGATCGGGTCGCTCGAATCGTTCGGAAACGCTGCAATCCCGATGCTTATCGTAACGCGATGAGCCTTTGAGAATTTGCCTTGCCGGACGACGCTGAATTCCTGATTTTCGATTTCGGCGCGAATTCTTTCTCCGGCGACGAGCGCTTGCCCGAGCTCTGCATCGAGCAGAAACGCGGCGAATTCTTCGCCGCCGAAACGCGCCGCCACGTCGCCGCTGCGCAAATTCTGCGTTATGCACGCACCGATTTCTTCTAAGGTTTTACTGCCGGTCAGATGCCCGTACGTATCGTTTACGTTCTTAAAGTGATCAACGTCCATCATCAAAACGCAAAACGGGCGATTTTCGGTTTTCGCCCGCGCGGCTTCGCGCCTAAGCTCGGAGAAAAACGATCGGCTCGAAAGCAAACCGGTTAAATCGTCATGCGAAAGCAGGCGATGAATCTGACGCTGGTATTCGCGGTCGATTTCGTCGAGCAGTTCAAAACGCAGGATGTTTTCTCCAATCGTGATTTTATCGCCGTTCTGCAGTTTTTCCTGTGTGATTTTTTCGCCGTTTAAAAGCGTTCCGTTTCTCGAATTCAAATCCGTCACCACGTATTCGGTTGTATTACTGCGCGTGTCGTGAATCGTTCTGATTTTGGCGTGTTTGCGCGAAATTTTCTTGTCGTTAATACGTACGTCGGCTTCGAGAGCGCGACCGAGAATTACTTCTTCGCGTTCAAGCGGAATCGGAACGGCAAGTAAATCACCGGTTAAAAAAACAAGGGCTGGACGTAATTCGCGTTGCGGACGCATTGATTGATTCATATCCGAACAGAAGAGCGGGACGAAGTGCCGGAGCTTTTCAGCTCTAACCCTTAAGATAGCTTATTTTTGAATAAAATTTCCAGACTTTTGCGTAGGTAAGGTTAACCGAATGCTTCATAATCATCAAAGTGATAATACAACAACTCAATTTCACGGCAAACAACAGCGATCGATTTTCAATTTTAATATTACGGTTTACCATTAAGAAAGATGAAAATTCTTATAGTCAAGCTTAGCAGTATCGGCGACATCGTTCACACGCTGCCGGTTTTGGCGGCAATCCGTTCGAGTCTGCCCGGCGCTGAAATCGCCTGGGCGGTCGAAAAACGTTCGGCTGAGATTCTGCGCGGCAACCCGCTGCTGGATAACCTGATAGAGCTCGACACGCGCTCGCTGCGCGGAGGCAAGCCGTTTGAAGAACTTTTGCGCGAAGCGGGTCGCCAGTGGCGCGAGCTTCGCCAATTTAAATACGATATCGCGCTCGATTTTCAAGGCTTGGTCAAGTCTGCGGCGATCGCCAGGTTTTCCAGGGTAAAGCGCCGTTACGGTTTTTCCAGCCGCAATCTGCGCGAGCCGGTCAGCCGTTTTTTGTTGAATGAAACCGTCGATGTCAGGCGGAAAACGCATATTATTCGTAAAAACTTGGAGCTCGCGGCGAAAGCTTTAAATATTTCGGTGCCGGATAACGATTTTGAATTTCCGATTTTTGCAGGCGAAGAGCACCGCGCCGAAGCCGAAAATATCATTTCGCAAACGAACGGGAATTTTGCGGTCTTGAATCCGGCGGGCGGCTGGGCGACAAAGCTCTGGCACGCGGAAAAATTCGGCGAATTGGCGGATAAAATCTGGGAAAAAGAAGGTTTGTTTTCGATCGTGACGACCGCGCCGAACGAAAAGGAATTAGCCGAGAAGGCTTTGCGAGGCAGCAAAAGCGGCAAGGTTCTTTTAACGCAGCCGACCTTGAAAGGATTTTACGAACTGGTGAAACGAGCGAAAGTTTACGTCGGCGGCGACACCGGACCGACGCATCTGGCGGTTGCCGCCGGCGCGCCGATCGTCGGCATTTTCGGTCCGACCGAATGGTGGCGAAACGGCAGCCCGAACCGGCGGGACATTTGCGTCGAGCGAACCGACATCGACTGCCGGATCGATTGCCATCGCAGAACCTGTTCTAACTGGATTTGCATGGATATGACGACGGATACGATTTTTGAAGCCGTGCGAAAAAGGCTCGGCAAATTCTAAAATTCAAACTTCTATCGAACTTATAAATTTAAAAAAGAAATCCAATTAAAAATTCGCGAGCCTTTTTATCAAGGCGAAGCGGCAAAAAGTTGGCGGCAAAATCACTTTTTTAAGTTATACTTAAGCGCTGCCGAAAATAAATAATTTTTTAGTTCGACAATATTCTATGCGTTTATGACGGCGGTTTTAGCTTTCAAAATCATCTTTAAATAAAATTTATGAGCGGAAAAATATTCAGGTTTTTAATACTTTTCGTGTTTTTTTCAGGTTTTATTTTAACTTCCCGGCAATCGTCCGCTGCTCAAACAACCCAAAACAAGTCGTTTAGCGTCGGCGAAACGCTCGTTTACGAAGGCAAGTTCAGCAAAATTATCAAGGGAATTGCCGTTGTCGATTTGAGTTTTTCGGTTTTGCAGGCTGATGATAAAAATAATTTCCTGATAAAATCCGAAGCCAGATCAAAAGGCTCGCTTTTGAAATTATTTCGTTACAGCTTTTTGCAGCAAATAAATTCAACGGTTGACGCTCAAAAATTTCAAGTTTTGAAAACCGTCAAACGCGATGTTCAGGACAAACGCGTGCGCGATTCCGAAGCGGTTTTCAATTACGGTGAAAGTCGCGTCACATACGTCGAAACCGATCCGAACGACCCGATGCGACCGCCGCGCCGGATCGCTTCGGAAATAAAAGCAAACGTTCAGGATATGGTTTCCGGCATATACTCTTTGCGGCTTTTGCCTTTAGCTGTCGGCAAAAGTTTCGAAGTTTCAATCAGCGATTCCGGTTTGGTGTATAAAATCCCTGTGCGCGTCACGGCGCGGGAACTGCAAAAAACGATTTACGGGAAAATCTGGTGCTTTCGCGTCGAACCGGAAGTTTTCGGCACAAACCGCCTGATCGAAAAAGAGGGAAGCTTGATTATCTGGATAACAGACGACGCGCGCCGCCTGCCCGTCAGAGCTCAAATCAACAGCGACATCGGACGAGTAGAAGTAAAACTCAAAAAAGCCGCGGGAGTAAAAGGCATTTGAGAAGTGAAAAGTGAAAAGTGAAAAGTGAAAAGTGAACGGTTGGCAGGCAGGTAAACGGTTGTAGGTTTGTAGAAATTTGTAGAAATTTTTAGAAGTTAGAAAAGTAATATTAACGGCAATGTCTTGAGAAAAAGCTGTATTTTAATTCGAAATATTTTTCTTCCCGCCGAACGCCGACTTCTCGCCTGTCGATTAATAATTTTTCACTATATAATTATTCACTTTTACGTTCTCCTTGTCAGTTTTATAAAAAAAACGGATAATTTCCGTATTATTATAACTTTACAAACAGTC
>JAOAPX010000053.1 GCA_025463125.1 Acidobacteriota bacterium
GGCGGTGCCGGGAAATATTACGTCGAAAAATTCGTTCGGCACGAATTATTTAATCAAATCCGGCGCGAAACTCGTGCAGCAATGGCAGGATATTGTCGCAGAGCTTCCGGCGGAAATTTCAGCCCGCATTTTGCCGCCGAAAATTGATAAAACGGCGACTGAAGAAACGCGAATGCAGCAGGAATTGATGCCCGCCGGGTTGAGCGCAAACGAACGCGCCGTTTGGGCGCTTTTGTCTTCGGACGAAGCGGCGCACATCGACGCGCTGCTCGAAGCGAGCGGTTTGTCGTTCGGCGATTTGAATTCGGTGCTAGTCAGCCTGGATTTGCGAGATTTAATTCGCGTTTTACCGGGTAACTGTTACGCGAGAAAGATGTAAAGCCTGAGTAAAAGGCTGTTTTAGCGGTGTGGAACTGTAATTTATAATTGTTGAGTTTGGAGTTTGGCGCTAATTTGAGTAAGGTTTAATCACGAATTGACACAAACTGTTTACAGGTGTTAGAAGTCAGAATGTCGGCTAAAGAGAAAGCTCGCCCGACATATTTTTTTCAAAAATGGCAAAGAATTTAGTAATAGTAGAATCGCCGGCGAAGGCGAAAACCATCAATAAATATCTCGGAAGCGACTACAAGGTGCTGGCTTCGATCGGGCATATCAAGGATTTGCCGTCGAAAGGCATCGGTGTGGACATCGAAAACAATTTCGAACCGACTTACGAGATTATCCCGGACGCGAAAAAGCGCAACAACAAGAAAACCGTCTCCGATTTGAAAAAAGCGGCGAAAGAAGCCGATACGATTTATCTCGCAGCCGACCCTGACCGCGAAGGCGAAGCGATTTGCCAGCATCTCGCGGAAGAAATCGTGCCGAAGCGCCCGGCGAAACAGGTTTATCGCGTGATGTTTAACGAGATCACGAAAAACGCGATCAAAGAAGCCTTTAAAGAGCCGAAACAGGTTAATAAGGATTTGGTTGACGCGCAGCAGACGCGGCGTATTTTAGACAGGTTGGTCGGTTACAAAGTTTCGCCGATTTTGTGGAAAAACATCGGCGGCAAATTGTCAGCCGGTCGCGTGCAGACGGTCGCCGTGCGTATGGTCGTCGAGCGCGAGCGCGAAATCGAAGCGTTCGTCAAAACCGAATACTGGACGATTACGGCGAATTTGAGCGCCAAACTGCCGCCCGCTTTCGATTCGAGGCTTTACAAGATCGAAGATAAAACCGTTAAAACCGGCGGTTTCGATCAGGATTTGAAAAAAACGGAAACACATATAAAAACCGATGCCGAAGCGCGAGCTATTGTCGCCGAAGCCGGGAAAGAGCAGTTTATCGTCGATTCCGTTTCAACGAAAGAACGCAAGCGAAACGCGACGCCGCCGTTTATCACATCGAAACTACAGCAGGAAGCGGCGCGCAAATTAGGCTTTTCCGTTAAGCGAACGATGATCACGGCGCAGAAACTTTACGAAGGCGTAGAGATCGGAAGCGAAGGCGCGGTCGGATTGATAACTTATATGCGTTCGGATTCAACGCGCGTTTCCGACGCGGCGCTCGCGGAAGTTCGCACATTTATCGGCGGCGAATACGGCGCAAATTACCTGCCGGAAAAACCGAATTTTTACAAATCGAAAAAAGCGGCGCAGGACGCTCACGAAGCGATTCGCCCGACCGATGCGAACCGCACGCCGGAAAGCGTAAAAAATTATTTGAGCGCCGACGAATATAAGCTTTATCGTCTTATCTGGCAGCGCTTTGTCGCTTCGCAGATGACCGCGGCGATTTTCGACCAAACGACGATTGATATTCAGGCGGGACGCTTTACGTTTCGAACGACCGGCTCGGTGCAGAAATTCGACGGCTTTTTGAAAGTTTACCAGGAAGGACGCGACGAAACGCCGAAAGAAGGCGAAGACGACGATGAAGAACGCGCACTGCCGAAAGTCGAAAAGGGCGAGAATCTGAAATTAAACACAATCTCGCCCGACCAGCATTTTACAGAGCCGCCGCCGCGCTACACCGAAGCGACGCTCGTCAAAGCGCTCGAAGAAAAAGGCATCGGCAGACCTTCGACGTACGCCGCGATTATGACGACGATTATTGACCGCGAATACGTCGAAAAACTCGAAGGCAGATTTCACCCGACGGCTTTGGGAACGACCGTCAACGACGTTTTAGTCGCCGGTTTCGATGATCTTTTTAATCCGACTTACACGGCGCGAATGGAAGAACAGCTCGACGAAATCGAAGAAGGCAAGCTCAACTGGCGCGACGCTCTGCGCGGATTTTACGATAAATTTTCGGTCGATTTGAAAAACGCCGAAATCAGCCTCAAAGACAAAAAGAAAGCTTCGATCCCGACCGACGAAATCTGTCAAACCTGCGGCTCGCCGATGGTGATAAAATTCGGACGTTTCGGGCAATTTCTGGCTTGCGAAAATTACCCCGAATGCAAAACAACGCGCGAGGTCGGCAGCAAAAAATCCTCTGCAAACGGCGAGCAATCAGCCGGTTCGGAAACGAATGCAGCGGGCGCGGACGCTCAGGAAACTCCGCCGTGCGAACATTGCGGAAAGGAAATGGCGCTGAAACGCGGTCGCTTCGGCGCGTTTTACGGCTGCAGCGGTTACCCGGAATGCAAAAATATTCGTAAAATCGATAAGAAAAGCGGCGCGACCATTTCGGTTGCTCCGCCCGTCGAGCTCGACGAAATCTGCCCGAAAGACGGCGCGAAATTAGTCGTCCGGCAAGGTCGTTTCGGCGAATTCACTTCGTGCGCGAATTATCCGAAATGCGATTACGTCAAACGCGAAACCCTGGGAATTGCTTGCCCGAAATGCAAAAACGGGGAAATCGCCGTTAAGAAATCAAAACGCGGCAAAGCGTTTTACGGCTGTACGAATTACCCTAAATGCGACGCCGTTTACTGGGACAAGCCGGTTACCGAGCCGTGTCCGAAATGCAATGCGCCGTTTCTGCTCGAAAAGACGACGAAAAAAGAAGGCACCGTCCGCTATTGCCAAAACGAGTCTTGCGATTATAAAATTGGCGTCAGTGATTTAAATGACGTAAGTTCAACTGAATCCGACGTTTCGGCTTTAGCCGGTTAAAAGTTTGTTAATGAACGAAAATATTCAATTTCTGCAAGCATTTCTGAAAAATCCGGCGAAGGTGGGCGCAATTACGCCGTCTTCGCCGGAACTTGCTTTAAGAATGCTGAAAGGGATTGAGCCGAGCGAAAACAACATCGTTCTTGAACTCGGCGTCGGCACGGGCGCGATTACCAGGCATTTGCAGGAAATCCTGCCGAACGAAAAATCCTATCTAGGCATCGAACTCGATCGAAGTTTGGTGAAATCCTTAAAGAAAAATTATCCCGATCTGAAAATAGTTTGCGGCAATGCGACCGATACGTTTTCCATTCACCAGAAATCCGGTTTGGGAAAAGTCGGTTACGTTATTTGCTGTCTGCCGTTCGTTTCGCTGCCGAACGAGGTCGGCGAACGCATTCTGCTCGAAATCGACAAGTTTATGCAGGCGGGCTGCACGTTTCGCACGTTTCAATACGCGCACGGCTATTATTTCCCGTCGGCAATAAAGCTTCGCGAATTTATGCGCTCGCGCTACGGCAAAGCCCAGCGCAGCCAGCTCGTCGTAAAAAACGTCCCGCCCGCATATACCTTGACCTGGAAAACGTAAAAAATAACGGTGAATTTCTTTTAATATTCACCATTTAAAATATGAAACCTTTTCACGTTTCTTACGGTATAAACACACGAATCTTTACAGACTAATCCAAACCATACTTTTTCAGGAGAATTTATTAATGATACGACGCAAAGTTTTAGGAACTTTTTTGCTGACCGCTTTTTTGCTGCCGAACGCCGCTTTGGCGCAGACGGCGACGACGGCTCAGGCGCCGGCGGTTAAAGTTTACGCCGCGCCGAAAGACGTAATCGACAAGATTCGGGACGAGGGAATGAACCGCTCGCAGGTAATGAATACTTTGAGCTATCTGACGGACGTGATCGGCGGGCGCTTGACGAATTCGCCCTCGATGAAACGCGCCAACGAATGGACGCGCGACACGATGGCGAAATGGGGAATGCAGAACGCTAAGCTCGAAGCATGGGGACCGTTCGGTCGCGGCTGGTCGCTCAAGAATTTTTCGGCGCAGGTCGTCGAGCCGCAGGCGATTCCGGTTATCGCTTACCCGAAAGCCTGGTCGCCTTCGACAAAAGGCGCTGTCACGGCTGATGTCGTTTATTTAGAATTGAAATCCGACGCCGATTTTGAAAAATATAAAGGCAAATTAAACGGAAAAATCGTTTTAATCTCAAACGAACGCCAGCTGAAAGCTGATTTTGAAGGAATGGGCGTGCGTTATAAAGATGAAGAATTAGCGAAAATGGCTGCCGCTCCCGATCCGGCTTCAGTGCAGCGCCCGGCGGCTCCGCAGGCGCAGATGCCGTCTCCGCAGCAAATCGAGCGCTTGCAGCGGCTTGCGCTCAATTTAAAAGCGGCAAAGTTTTTGCTCGATGAAGGCGCTGCGGTCGCCGTCGATAACAGTTTCGGCGGAAGCGGCGGAACGCTTTTCGTGCAGGGCGCAACCGTCGCGCAGGACGTTCCGGCAAATCCGATGGAAATCTTCACAAGCCGCAATCGCCCGCAGCCGCAGCAAAAAGAATCCGAAAGCAGAATGCTTCCGCAGATGACGATGGCGACCGAAGATTACAATCGTCTCGTCAGGATGATCAAGCAGGGCGTCACGCCGAAAATGACCGTTAATATTCAAGCGCAGTATCACGATGAAGATTTGATGGGCTACAACACGGTCGCCGAGATTCCCGGAACCGATCCGAATTTAAAAGCCGAAATCGTTATGCTCGGCGGTCATCTCGATTCATGGCATTCCTCGACGGGCGCGACGGACAACGCGGCTGGCTGCGCCGTCGCTATGGAAGCGGCACGCATTCTGATAGCTGCAGGCTTAAAGCCGCGCCGAACGATTCGCGTCGCTCTCTGGTCGGGCGAAGAACAGGGCTTGCACGGCTCGCGCGAATATGTGAAACAGCATTTCGGCGAGATGAAATCGGCAGCGCCGGTTCAGGGACAACCCTCCGCGCCGGGCGAACTCGTCAAAGGCGCCGATTACGAGAAACTTTCCGCTTATTACAATCTCGATAACGGAACCGGCAAAATTCGCGGCGTTTATATGCAGGGCAACAACGCCGTTAAGCCGTATTTTGAATCATGGCTCGCGCCGTTCGGCGATTTGGGCGCGAAAACCCTGACGCTTTCGAACACGGGCGGAACAGACCATCTTTCGTTTGATAGAATCGGGCTTCCGGGATTCCAGTTTATCCAGGACGAAATCGAGTACGATACGAGAACTCATCATTCGAACCAGGATAATTACGATCGTTTGCAAGTCGAAGATATGAAACAGGCGGCGACCATTATGGCGGCGTTCGTTTACCAAACGGCGATGATGGACGAAAAACTTCCGCGCAAGCCGGTCAGATAAAAAACCGGCGCCGAAAGTAAAAAGCTCATAAAAAGGTAAAAGGCAAAAATAAGAAAGTGTAATCTTTTCTTATTTTTGCCTTTTATTTTGAACGGTTAGTTTTTATTAGAGCGCGTCTGAAAAGTCAGAATTTCTGCTTTTCGACACCATTTGTCAGTCTTTTCAGCATCAAACGGCTTCGTGTGACATAAACAAACGCATTTAGAACTTCGCGGGCGGTACGAACTCCCGGCAAAAGCAGCCGTTCCGGGTCAGTAAAATCGCTTGAATATTGATTTCGTCTCATTCATCGATTTTACTCTTGATAACTTTTCGGACGCCATCTAAAAAGGTTAGCGCAACTGTGCAATGTTTCGTTCGGCAATATTAATTGCGAATAATTTTAATTCCTTTCGGCGTATCAATCTTAAGGTCGTTAATTTTCATAACGACGTTTTTTTGCAGATCACTCAGTAAAACGTTCGTCCAGTCGCCGTTCTGCTCGGTGATTTTCGCCTGAACCGGCATTCCGTCAGCGGCAATCCAAATCTCGATCGTTTTAATGCCCGATTGCGCTTTCGGCGTCAGTTCGATTCGCCAAGCCTGAACAGCGCCGCCGACGTTTTCCTGCCCGACAAACTTAAGGTTGTAATTTTTCTTTAAGTTTTCCGGTGAAAGATCGAAGAAACTCGTAATCGCTTTTTTGTGGTCTTCTTTGAGCTTTCCGGTTATTGAAGCGGCAAGGCGCGGGCGATAAATCACAAAATTTTCTTGAACAAGCGAAAAAGATTCTATCGTCGGCTTTAGCCAATC
>JAOAPX010000095.1 GCA_025463125.1 Acidobacteriota bacterium
GGGTAGTTTATTGCCGCGCCGCGAAGCCGTCGGTATTAAAAAAATAATAATTCTGGTCGGCGGTTAAAACAAACAATCTTTTCCCGTCTTTGCTGAAAGTCGCGTGCACGACCGGAGAATGAAAAAGCAGTTCATCGAGTTTTTGCCCGTCAGTTAAATTATAAACGGAAAGCTGCCCGGAAATGTTCTCTACGGCAGCAAGCGGTTTTGCGGGATTTATCGCCGCATTATCGCCGAAAAAGCGCCATACGCGTTCGCCGCGAGCGAGCGAGTAAAGCTGCACGCGATTTTCCGAATCAATCACCGAAAGCCAGTCGCCGTCTGCCGAAACGCGTTTAATGCTGAACGATCCCTCGCCGGTTTCAATCAGCGTTTCGCCGATTAAGTTTCCGGTGTTTGCGTCTAAAACCTGTACGAGATAATCGCCCTGTTTTTCGCCGAGGTCTTTTAGCTTTTGCGATAAAACCGGTTTGTTTTTAATTTCGGCTTTGGCGGCTTTAGTCGTCAATTGCCAGTACAAAGCAACGGTTTCGCTGGCGGTGTTAAAGTGATATTTCGGAATTTCTTCGGCAAAAACTTTCGTCCAGAGAGGTTTTCTCGAACGAGAATCGGAAACCTCCAGAATTCCGTCCTGCCGGATCGCACCGCCGTAATCGAGCCCGATTAAAAAACCGTTGGAGAAAGTAAAGTTCGGCTTGTCTTTCGGTTCTTCGTCGGTTTCCGGTTTTTGCTGTTTTTTATCTTTATCGGTTTGTTGTCTTTTTTCAAGCTTTTCGTCCTGTTTGGTTGTCAATTTGACCAGGAATTTCCCGTGCTGCTTTGTGTTTCGGGTCGTTATCGGATCAAGTTGCGCGCCGACGTTTCTTATAGGATTTAACATTCCCATAAGGCGTTCGCGTTTGTCGTTTTTAGGAAAATCCGCGTAAATATTGCCGTCAGCGTCAAAATAAGAGCCGCGAAAACCCTGGCTGTAAATTTTCATTTCGCCGGTTTTAAGATTCCATGTAGCGCCGCGCACGCTTTCGGACAAAACCAGCCAGTCTAAATCCGGCGAAAGAGAGATTGTTTTGACATCGCCGAGATTGTTTTTCGGCAAATCGAGCGAGCCGAGCGTGTCGCCCGTTTTTGCCTCTACATTAATCTTGACCAGATCAAGAATCCCGTCCTTTCCTTCGGAAACGAAAGTATCTCCGAAACCGTCAAAAGCCGCTGTTTTGTTGGATATAACAAACTTTTTATGCTTTAAATCATAAACTCCGACCGGATTGGATGTCGTCGGGCGAACGAAAATATAATCACCCTGATGCGGTTTCGCGTAAGACTTGGCGTTCATAAAAAACTTTTCGACCCGCTCGCCGGAAGGGAAATTGAAAATGCCGGATTTTTCCGGGTCTTTTCGGTGCTGTCCGATTAGTTTGTCTTTCGCGTAGAAAGCAAACGGCATCGAGACGATGTTTTTCAATTCTCCGCCGAGTTTGACTTCCTTTTTCTCCTGTAAGTCATAGGCGATAAACGCTTCCTGATCGGCGTCGATTCCCCAGGACGTGAAGAATAATCCGCCGTTCGAGCTGCTTCCGCCCGTGCTGAATCGAAAAACTCTGCCGCCGAGAAAATATTTGCCGTCCGGCGAAAACTCCATCTGCAAAGGGTCAACTTCTTTTTCGTCGTTTTCCGTCAGCGCAAAAGTCCAGCTGACGTACTCAAAAAAACTCGGAGTGTAAAATTTTTCTTTCTTGAAAACAGTTTCATTGCTTTCGACGTCGATAATTTCTAAATTCGCCGCGCCCGAATAGCAAACAAGGTATTTTGCGTCGGGCGAAAGCGCACTCTGCCAGCATCTTCCGCGCACGTAAACTTCGCGGGAAGTTTCCGGTTTTTTCTCTTCGACGTTCCATTTTTCGACCCGCAACCCGTAGGTTTGAAAAGCGACGTGTTTCGAATCCGGCGTAAAAGCGGCGAACTTGGCGTCTTCGGCTTCAATACGAAACAAAAAGCTGAACGGCTCTTTTTTCAAAACATTAATGCCCGAAGCATCCTGCGCGAGAATATAATTTCCGTCAGGGCTGAACTGAAGGTGCCGGATTTCGCCGCGCAGGTAAGGCGTCAAAGCTTTTTTTGAAATCAGGTGGGTAAGCTTTTCCTGCTTCGGAAACTTCGATGTGGTAATGACATAAGACTGCCATTTTCTAAAGTTCTCATCGGTCGAATCTGCTTTTTTACCGAGACATTCGGCGGGCAGAGCGGAAACCGCTTTGAGCATTTCCCGAAGGCGTTTTTCTTCGGGCTTTGTCGTTCCGAAAAATTCGGTCAGCGCGTTGCCGGTTTTTCCTTTTGATTCGCTCAGGCGATCCCACGCCGACGTGTAGCCGCGCGGATCATAACCGGCGGCAATCATCGCGAAAAGCCCGATTTTGTCGGCTTCAAGCTGCTGATTGCCTTCGTGGCTTTTCTTTGTTCTGATCTGTTTCGTGTTTTGTTTGTCTATAAACTGGTTAAATTTTTCGAATACGTCGCTGCGGTCGCCGACGCGTTCGATGCCGAGGATTTCGCGGAAATATCTGCTCATATCGATGGCATGATGCCGAACGATTCCGTGTCCGAGCTCGTGACCGATAATTCCGGCAAGCTCATCTTCGCTGCGAACAAAAGAAATAAGTTTTCGCGTTATGTAAATTCGCCCGCCCGCAACGGCAAATGCGTTGGTTTCGGGCACGTCAACGATAAAAAATTGAAATTTTATGCTTGTCGGAGGCAAATGTTTGGTGAGTCGTTCGCCGATGGCGCGAACAAAGCGATTTGCTTCTTCGTCGGTGATGACGCGATAGTTTTTCTCGAACGTTTCAGCCATCGCTTCGCCGAGATACATTTCCTGCGTTTCGCTGAATATATTATCGACGTTTCTGTTAAAAACGATTTC
>JAOAPX010000097.1 GCA_025463125.1 Acidobacteriota bacterium
CTGTTCGAAAATTTATAAGACGTATAATTTCATTGCTTTTTATTAAATCGAGGCTTTCGTTTTTCGCTGCGAGTGTCTTCCATCAAACATACTAATCGCAATCGAGTTGTTAAATTTGAGTCCTGCGCGAAAATTAAATAAGCCGTCTTTAAAAGCAGGCGGATTCGGATGTTTTAGACTCATGCTTTATGTATGACCAAAGCTTTTGGAGGACAAAACAATGAAAAAAACGCTCACATACTTCGCCTTTTCTATTTTTCTAATAACCGTTGCAAGTATTGTAGTTTTCTCGTCTCTTCAGCAGGATGACCGCGCGCAGTGCCAGAAAAACTGCACGCAGCAGTACCAGGATTGCCGCAGAGCTGCGAATGCCAATAACCGGCAGTGCCAGGAGGCTTTCAACGCTTGTAAAGAAGCGTGCAGAAACGCAGGAAGCAACGCCAACGGTAATTTAAACGGAAACACAAATGCCGGTAATAACACCAACACGAATACGAACGTTAACGGTAATACCAACGACAACATGAATAACACAAACGGTAATGCCAACAACGGCAACACCAACGACAACACGGACATGGAAGGTAATACCAATATGAACGGAAACACAAACGCGAACACTAATATGAACGGGAACACGAACCGAAACACAAACGGAAACGGAAATATGAATTCAAACCGTTCGAACACTCGCGGCAATGGAAATAGAAACGTCAATACGAACGCAAACACAAACGCCAATAACGGCAATGTCAATCGTCAATAATCAATTGAAATTTTGCTTTGCAGGTGAAAAATTACTTTAGAAGTAAGTAAAGGCGATAAACAATCAGGATCAAATTTTCGATAAAATCAAATCCAGCAAAATATTTTTTAGTAAAAAGTCTCGTCGTAAAGAACGGGGCTTTTTACTTTAATATCAAACGTAAAAAACCGAGAAAATCTTGTTCGCGCCAAGTTTTTCAAGCCTTTTCGTTTCCTTCTTTCAGAATGCGGTTCGGGTAGGAAGAAGAAAATTAAAAAACAGGAAAAATTCGCCGCATTGAATTTTCTCGCCAAACTTTAACGCTAAATTATAATCTGTTAATTGTTATTTTTATTTCGGGCGGCGAACCTGAACGATTCTTTTTGTTAAAAAAAACGAAAAGCGTCATATATATATTTACCGTCGCTCATAAACATAAATCATTTATTCTCCGGCATTTATTAAACAGCTTTTGAAAAGCGAAAAATGCGCGGGCAGTAAATGAAATCGGAGGAAATATGCCATACAACAAACTAAACGTCAGCGGCGCGCAAGCCGACATTCTTTCTTGGGTTAACCACGAGCTTTCGACCGACGAGCATAATATGCTGCGAAATGTTTCGCGCCTGCCGTGTCTTTATAAACACGTCGCCCTGATGCCGGACGCGCACCTCGGCATCGGTTCGATGGTCGGGTCGGTTGTCGCGACGAAAGACGCGGTGATCCCCGCGACGGTCGGCGTCGATATCGGCTGCGGAATGGCTGCGATCAAGACGCCTTTTAAAAGTTCCATACTCGAAGGAAAATTAAAGGATTTGCGTCATCAAATCGAGCGAACGATTCCCGTCGGGTTCAACGAACACAAGGAAGCGGTTGACGAATCGAACGCGTGGCAGGGCTGGAAAGATTTCGGAGTTTTGCACAATAAAGTTCAGCATCGGCGCGATAAAGCGATGAAGCAGCTCGGAACCCTGGGCGGCGGAAATCATTTTATCGAGGTTTGTCTCGATACCGAAGACAATGTCTGGCTGATGCTGCATTCCGGCTCGCGCAATATCGGCAACGAGATTGCTTCGCGCCATATCGAAACGGCGAAACAGCTTCACAAACTGTCTGAGCTGCCCGACCCGAACCTTGCCTTTTTCGTCCAGGGAACCGAAGAATTTAAGGCTTACTGGCGCGATCTGGAATGGGCGCAGTCTTACGCGATGAAAAACCGCGAAATTATGATGAACCGTCTTTTGCGCCAGTTTAACCGTATGTTCAACAACGGCGAAGACTTTGCGCCGGAAGTTTCGGTCAACTGTCATCACAATTACGTTTCGCCGGAAGTTCATTTCGGCGAAACGGTTTACATCACGCGAAAAGGCGCGATTCGCGCAGACGCGGGAGTTTACGGCATCATCCCCGGCTCGATGGGCGCGAAATCGTTTATCGTCAAGGGCTTGGGAAATCCGCAAAGCTTTAATTCCTGCTCGCACGGCGCCGGTCGAAAGATGTCGCGCACGGCGGCGAAAAAAGCCTTTTCACGCGCCGACCTCGAACGCCAGACCGCCGGCGTCGAATGCCGCAAGGACGCGGGCGTGATCGACGAAATACCTTCGGCTTACAAAGACATCGACGAAGTTATGCGCAACCAGCGCGATCTCGTCGAAGTCGTCGCGCAGCTCAAGCAGGTGGTTTGCGTTAAAGGATAAGCGAGCTGAAAGGTATCTGCGAAAAAGCTGCGGAAAAGCTGCGGAAAGTTGTAGAAAGTTGCGGGGTAGTTAATTGAATTAGCCGGAGCAGGCTTTATAAAACTAATTCAATCTTCACAACCCTCCCGATTATCTGCAACTTTCTGTTGCCTTCTCATTCAGTTCAACAAAAATTTTCATATACAAATCCAATTAAAATCATCTAAAATAGCGGCAGATATATGCTGTCGCACAAAATATGAGGGTTGAGGTTGTTTTGTTTCTAAAGATTCCGAACCCGTAATACGTTTTAATTTAAATTTAAGGAGGCGATTAGGATTTGCTGACAGGACGAGTTTTATTACTTAACTTTTCTTACGAACCGCTTGGCACCGTCGGTGTGGCGCGTTCGATGTGTTTGTGGATAGGCGGAAAAGTTTCGGTCGAAGAATACGACGGCGAGAATGTGCTGCATTCTCCGTCACAGGTTTTTCGAGTTCCGAGCGTCGTTCGTTTGCGACATTACATACATGTTCATCGCAAACGCCGCGAAACCACGATGAAACGCGCGCGAATTTATATTCGCGACCGCTATACATGTCAATACTGCGGCGAACATCGACACGCCAAGGATTTGACGCTCGATCATATATACCCGCGCGCTCAGGGCGGCGAAAGCACTCCGCAGAACCTTGTGACGGCTTGCGTAAAATGCAACCAGCGAAAAGGAAACCGCACGCCCGAACAAGCCAGGATGCCGCTTTTAACTTCACAAAAACTTCTTCAGCTCGGACTCGACCGCGTTTTGCTTTGCCACTACGCCGAATCGAAACCGGAATGGAGAAAATATCTGTTTATGGATGATTTTGTCGAAGAAACGCAGCGCATAGCCGCTTGAACTCAATGGCGAATGGTGAATAATTAATGAAAGCAATTTATTTTTGATTCTTCACATTCACCATTCGTCATTAATCATTCACCATTACAATTCATTCATCATTACATCATTCATCATTACAAATGAATCTTTACGAACATACGTGGCTGTATGATTTAGTTTACGATAAGCCCGCCGATTCCGAACAAATCGCATTTTATGAACGCTGTCTGCGCCGGTACGGCTCGCCGGTTCTCGAGCTCGCGGGCGGATGCGGCAATGATTTCATCACGTTTGCGGAAAACGGCGCGGAGTTTTCCCCTTCCGGTTTTGACGGCGTAAAAGCTTTCTCCGGAAAAAACAACGGGAATAATCCGGGCGAAACCAAACATTTCGAGGGCGATATGCGTTCTTTTGATCTGGAAGATAAATTTGCATTAATTTTCGCCGCCCGCAATTCTTTTCAGCACCTGCTGACGCCTGAAGATATCGAATCGACTTTCGATTCGGTCAGGCGGCATTTAAAGCCTGTTGGTAAATTCGTTGTCGAGGTCGGCAATCCTTCGCTCGAATCGCTTTTGCGCGATCCGTGCGAGCGTTATTTCGTCGGCGAATATCAAACCGAATTCGGCGCGCTTATCGTCAGCGAAAACGTTCGTTACGACAACGCCACCCAGATAAATAAAATTGATCGCCATTATCGTCATCAATTAAACAGCGAGGAAAAAACCGTTTCGTTTTTCATGCGTCAATTTTTCCCGCAGGAACTGGATTCGCTTTTTCGCCGCAACGGTTTTCGCGTCGAGCGAAAATTCGGCGATTTTGACGAATCGGAATTTTCCAGCCTTTCGCCGAAACAAATTATAGTTGCCGCTCTCGCCTGAAACTTTTCCGGTTATTCAGTTTTCGTAAAACTATTATTAAACTTAAGGCGTTTATGAAACGGGTTTTAATTTACGGCTCGCCTGCCGCCGGAAAACTAACAGAAAGCGGATTTCGCGGAATCGAAAAAAAAAGATTCTTCGCTTACAGAACCTTGTAATGAGTTGATAAAAAAAATCGATAAAAATTATTCTTTGAAATTTTACAGCTGCGAAGTTTTATTTTCCGACCGGGCGCGTAAAGAATTTGTTGAAAGCGATTTATAAGCCCGCAATTTTACGATTTTAATTATCTGTGTTATAAAATCGTTTATGCTTTCTGTGTATATTCCAACCAAAGCAATTCTCCAGCAGCCCGGCATCGCTCCGAAAGAATCCTGTTGTCGCTGATTTTCTTTATATTTCCTTTTAATTTATTCAGGCTTTCCGCCGTTTGTTAATTTACAAGCGACAAGTCAAAATTCTATTCTTTTTGAGTTATATTATTGTTTCGATATAAATTTATGCTTAAATTTCATAACACTCTTTCAGGAAAAACCGAAGATTTTCAGCCTTTAAATGACAACGGCAATGATGTTCGTTTATATATCTGCGGTCCGACCGTTTGGAGCTTCGCCCACATCGGCAATTTTCGCACGTTTATTTTCGGCGACGTGCTGCGCCGTTATATAAAATACAAAGGCTACAATCTGACTCACGTAATGAATCTGACCGACGTTGACGACCGCATTATCAACGAAGCGCGAAAAGCCGGGAAGACGATCGACGAATTCGTTCAGCCGTTTATCGAAGCGTTTTGGCAGGACGTCGACGCGCTCGGCATCGAACGACCGGAAATAGCGCCGCGCGCGACCGAACATATCGCCGAAATGATCGACATTATCGCGAGGCTTTTGGAAAACGATCACGCCTACGAATCCGAAGGCTCGATTTATTACCGCATTTCCGCGTTCGAAGATTACGGCAAGCTTTCGAAAATTAACTTTAAAGGCAATGTTTCCGGCGCTTCCGGGCGCGTCGATACGGACAAATACGACAAGGAAAACGCGCAGGATTTCGCGCTCTGGAAGTTTGTCGATGAAGACGAGCCGACCGGTTGGGACGCGCCTTTCGGTCGCGGTCGCCCGGGCTGGCACATCGAATGCTCGGCAATGGCGATGAAATATCTCGGCGAATCGTTCGACATACACGCCGGCGGCATTGATTTAAAATTTCCGCATCACGAAAACGAAATCGCCCAAAGCGAAGGCGCGACCGAGAAAATGTTCGCTAAATACTGGCTCCACAGCGAACATTTAAAGGTCGAAGGCGAAACGATGTCAAAAAGCCTCGGAAATTATTTTACTTTTCGCGATCTGATCGAAAAAGGTTATTCGGCGACGGCGATTCGATACCTGCTTTTATCGGTTCCCTATCACAAACAATTAAATTTTACTTTTGAAACATTAAACGGCGCAGAAAACACGATCGAACGCCTGAGCGATTTTCGCACGCGTCTGCGCGAAGCGAATCTTTCAGCCGGAGCGAATTCCGTGCTACAGGGAAAAACGCGAAAATATTTGTCCGATTTTGAAGAAGCGATGGACGATAATTTAAATACTTCCGTCGCTCTCGCCGCGCTGCACAACCTCGTCCGCGAAGTAAATTCCGCTCTCGCAAACGAAACGATTTTAACCGGAGACCGAGAATTCATTTTGGAAGCCGTTGAAAAGATTGATTCCGTTCTGGGGATTTTCAGCGAAAAGCAAAAAGAAATGCTCGACGCCGAAATCGAACAATTGATCGAAGAGCGGCAGGAAGCTCGGCGAAGCCGAAACTTTGCCCGATCGGACGAGATTCGAGATTCGCTCGCGGCTCAGGGCATCGTTTTAGAAGATACAAAAGACGGCGTGCGTTGGAAGCGGAAATGATTTTTACGAGCTTTCGCTGTTCGCGGAGTTTTTTTGTTCGAGAGCCTGCTGGCGTTTGCGCTCGATTTCCAGTTCTTTGGTCAGAAAATAATTAAGTACGGTTCGAATGGCGGCAATTGCGCCGAGCTTGCCGATTTGCTCCCAGGTCGGCGAGATCGCCGTCGATAAAATATCAGCTCCGACCTGAAATTCGAGTGCGAGGGCGAGATATTTGCCGAGCGTTAAGCGAACGCTGTTGAAATTACTCGGCTGTTCGGCGCGATAATGCGCGACAAACCGGATAATCGCCAAAACGACTCCGATCGTAATGACCAGCGCGCCGACAGCTTCGACGCCGAGTTTCACCCATTGAACGCCCGCATAAACCGCTTGTTCGGTAAACTCAAACGCGCCTTGTTCTTTATTTATTCGGAGGATTTCCTGCCAGAACATTACAATTTTATGTTATCGCAGAGAACGCCGTTGACGCTCGTATAATAAAGCGGCACTTCGGAAAAACGATTTGTTTCCCTGCAATAAGAGAGGCATTTATCAAAAGGTTTAGAGTAAATATGCAGGCTGACGGCGCGCTCTGCAAATTCCGGTAAATTTAAAATCTGGTGAATCGGTTCTTCGAGTTCGACCTTGGCGGCGAGGCAATCGGACAGATCGAATTGATCGGTTTCTACTAATTTGCAAAACTGATTTTCTTCTTTTATTTCAACTGCCCGAAAATTCTGCCCGCGCAGTTTTCCGACCGGAACCGTCATCCAGCACATCTGGTCGGCATGATTGTGTATGCGCGAAACCTGTCCTTTATCCCAGCATAAAACCATCAGTTCGAAACGCTCGTCTTTGAAGATCAGGTTTCGCGTGTAAAACTTATCGCTCCAAAAGAAAAACGGCGAAATCGTATCGACATCGACCGGATTTTCAGCTAAAAAACGATAAACATTGTCACAGGTAAATTCCTCGTCGGAAATGCCGCGCAAACCATCGATTAAATTTTCTATTTTGACTGCTTTCATATTTTTTAGAACTAAAAACACAACGGCAAAACAAGAAACATTTTGAGAAACGGCAATTCGCGCGAGTTTCGAGCCGGGCGGCGCAAAAAATTAATTTCGTGCCGTTTCCTGTTTATTTCCGGCTAAATTTTCCTGCGAATTTCGCAAAAAGTCAACAAATTCCTGCGTGTTTCGCGTCAATCCGGGAAACGTCGAAACCGGAACGCCGCTCGAATTAATAATCGCGTAAAACGGCAGCGCGACGGTCTTAAATGTTTGTTCCTGAAATTGCTGCTGGCGCTCGTAAATTTCGCCGTCGCCATCGGTGTAAAGCTTTACGAGAACGTATTTGCTCATTTCGGCTTCGACTTCTTTTTTCGGGAAAACGTTCGCTTCCATCCAGCGGCAGTTCGTGCACGTGTAGCCTGTAAAATCGACGAAAACGTTTTTGTTTTCGGCTTTCGCGCGCGCGAGCGCAGCTTCGTAATCATTGGAAATCCACGCTAATTCCTCTTTTCGATTACCGAAAAACCGCGCCGAAGAATTCTCTAAATCAGGCGGCAGGAAAGATTCGAGCTCGCCGAGTTTTGCGCCGAAAAGCCCGGTTAAAAGATAAAAGCTGACGGCGAGACTGACGATCGCCGAAGTTAAACGAAGCGCGCCGATTTTTTCCGGTTTCGAATCATGAAAAAGCTGAAACTTGCCTAACAGGTAAACCGCTAAGATCACGCCGATAGCGATCCAGATCGCAAGCACGACGGGACGCGTAAAAATTCCCCACTTCCAGATCAAATCGACGTTTGAGAGAAATTTCATCGCCGCCGCGATTTCCAGAAATCCCATCGCGACCTTGACCGAATTCATCCAGCCGCCGGCGCGCGGCAATTGCGAAACGAGCTGCGGAGCGAGCGCGAGAACGAAAAACGGCAGCGCGAAAACGCTCGAAAACGCGAGCATTCCAAGCAGAGGCATTTGCCAATCCCCTTGCGAAGCTGAAACCAGGATCGTGCCGACAAACGGCGAAGTGCACGTAAATGAAGTGAGCGTAAAGGTCAGCCCCATCAAAAGCGCGCCGACGATTCCGCCGCCTTCGCCTTCCTGGCTGCGCGTCAAATTATCGAGCCGCGTTAAAATATTTGTCGGAATGGTTATTTCATAAGCGCCGAAAAGATTAAACGCGAAGAACAGGAAAATCGCTGTAATCAAAAGGTTTATCCACGGATTTGCGGCAAACAGATTGATTCCGGCGGCTCCGACGAAAATCGCCAGAAGCATTCCTAAAATTGTAAAAGTCGCGATAATTCCGAACGAATAAACCGAGGCGAGCTTAATGGCGCGGGCGCGGCTCCGGCTCGAATGATTCGTAAAATACGAAACCGTAATCGGGATCATCGGAAAAACGCACGGAGTTAATAAAGACAAAGCTCCGAGCGAAAAGGCGAGCCACAAAAAGCCCCAGAGTGAATTGTCGCCGGAGTTTGAAGCCGTTAAAGCAAAATTCGGATTATTCGCGGTCGGCGCGGCGTTTTCGCCCGGAGCGGATTGATTATTCCCTGCCGTCCGGCTGGCATTTTCCGATTGCAGCCTGGAAAAAGCCGATGATTTTTTCACGTCTTCAAACCCGCCAAACGAAACTTTAACCGTTTTCGGCGGCAGACAAACCGAATCGTCGCAAACCTGAAATCTAACGTTAAGCGCTATATTGTCGCCGTTTGCTTCTCCGGTAGTCGCCAGGGGCACTTCGAATTCGGCGCTTTTGGCAAAATACTTCGTGTCAATCTGGAAATTCGGATCGTATTCCGTGATCGGCGCCGGCGAGCTTACTTTTCCTTCCACTTTAAAAGGCAGATTTTCCGGAACGGTGATTTTTGTCGGAAAAGGTCCGCCGGCGGGCTGTTCGATCGCGTATAAATGCCACTCGCCTTCGATGACGGCTTTTAACTTAACTTTCAGATTTTCGTTCGCTTTTAAAGATTTGCCTTTAGCGTCGGATTCAAGCGTCCACGAAACGGGATTTTGGGCTAAAGAAACCTGCGACAAAACAACGATTGCCAGAAGTATCAGTAAAAATTTTTCCAGACCGGGTTTTCTGAACATATGTTTTAGAAGAATTTGATGTTCGAATTTTAACATTTTCAACTGCTTTTTGTCGTTTCGAGCCATAAAATTCTTTTATTAATTCTTTTATCAAAAGGATGCGGCAGATTTCGGTTTTTCTAAACTATTTCGGCTTTTGCACAATTCGCCGTTCCTCGCTTATAATTTTCCTAAGGTATTATACTTAATATATTATTCAATTTACGTTTAAGGCGTGGAGGAAAGAGATTTTGCCAACTAAAACAGCAACTCGCCAAAAAAGAACAGAAAAAACACCGAAACCGGACGACGGCTCGATCAACGGGTCATCAAGCAAAACTACGTCGAAAAATTCAAGTCAGCTTGCCGGAACGGTAACTGATAAAATTAATTTAAAAGAAGCGCAAGCCGAATATAAAGACCGCAAGAAACATCAGCTCGAATCGATTAAGAAAACCGATAAAGAATTGTTGCGGGAAATACTTTACCAGATGGTACTCGGCAGAGTTTTCGAGCAGAAATGCGCGGAAGTTTACCGCATGGGGAAAATCGGCGGTTTTTGCCATTTGTACATCGGACAGGAAGCGGTCGGCGTCGGCTCGATGCTCGCTCTCAAAGAAGGCGATTACACCATTACGAGCTACCGCGACCACGTGCAGGCGATGGTCGCCGGAATTACGCCCGAAGCCGTTATGGCTGAACTTTTCGGAAAAGCCGGCGGAAATGTTGGCGGCAAAGGCGGCTCGATGCATATGTTCTCCAAGGAAAAAGGATTTTTCGGCGGGCACGGTATCGTCGGCGGTCAAATCGGCGTCGGAACCGGGATGGCTTACGCCCAGAAATATAAAGGAACCGATAACGTTACTTTATGTTTCTTCGGCGAAGCGGCGGTCAATCAGGGAATTTTCCACGAATCGCTGAATATGGCGCAGCTTTGGAAAATTCCGTGCATCTACATTTGTGAAAACAACCAATACGGAATGGGTACGTCGCAGGCGCGCGCGATGAGTATTTCCAATATCGCTTCGAAAGCCGAAGCCTACGGGATGGCGAACGAATTCGTTGACGGGATGGACGTGATGGCTGTTCGCGAAGCGACCGAGCGGGCGATTGAAAGAGCGCGCAAAGACGGCTCGCCGACGCTGCTCGAAGTTCGCTGCTATCGCTATATGGGACACTCGATGTCAGACCCCGGAAAATATCGCACGACCGAAGAAATCAAAAAATACCAGGAACGCGACCCGATCGTTTTGTTCAAAGATTCATTAAAAGAAGCAAACGTCTTCACTGATGAGGAATTTGTCGAAATTGAAAACAAAGCGAAAGAAGCGACGCAAAAAGCGATTGATTTCGCCGAATCCAGTCCGTTCCCCGACGAAAGCGAATTGTTTACGGACATTTACGCAAATTAACGAATTATTTAGATATCAAATAAAATAATGGCTGAAATGACAATCCGCGACGCGCTGAATGCCGCGCTGCGCGAAGAAATTTTAAGAGACGAAAACGTCTTTATCATCGGCGAGGAAGTCGCCGAATATGACGGCGCGTATAAAGTGACGCGCGGGCTTTGGAAAGAATTCGGCGACAAGCGAGTCGTCGATTCGCCGATCACCGAGCTCGGTTTTGCCGCTCTCGGAGTAGGCGCGGCAATGGCTGGACTTCGTCCGGTCGTCGAGTTTATGACGTTTAACTTTTCCATTCTCGCGTCCGACCAGATCATCAACCACGCGGCGAAAATGCTTTATATGTCGGGCGGGCAATTCAATGTTCCGATCGTTTTTCGCGGTCCGAACGGCTCGGCTTATCAGGTTTCGTCGCAGCATTCGCAGGCGCTCGAAGCTTTTTACGCGAATTTCCCCGGCTTAAAAGTCGTGATGCCTTCGACCGCCGCCGATGCGAAAGGGCTTTTAAAGTCGGCGATTCGCGATAATAAACCGGTCGTCTATCTCGAACAGGAAACGATGTACGGGATGAAAGCAGAAGTGCAGGACGACGAAGATTTTA
>JAOAPX010000103.1 GCA_025463125.1 Acidobacteriota bacterium
CGCATTTTTTATCTCGATACGGATTTGCTTTTCCCGGAAACATACGCCCTTCGCGAGCGGCTGCAAGATCGCTATGGTGTCAGTATCGAGCGGCGGTCAACAAATCTGGACTTAAAGGCGCAAGCCGCCGCGCACGGCGAAAAGCTCTGGGAAGACAAGCCGGATTTGTGCTGCAAACTGCGAAAAATCGAGCCGCTGGTTGAAGCTCTCGAAGGCTTCGACGCGTGGATTACGGCGATTCGCCGCGATCAATCTCCGGCGCGGGCAAACGTAAAAATCGTCGAATGGGACGCCAAATTCGGGCTCGTCAAGATTAACCCGCTCGCGCGCTGGTCTTCGAAAGACGTCTGGAAATTTATCGTCGAAAACGACGTTCCGTATAACCCGCTTCATAACGAAGGCTACCCGTCGATCGGCTGCCTGCCGTGCACGACGTTCGTCAAAAACGGCGAAAACGCTCGCGCCGGACGCTGGCGCGGAAAAGCGAAAACCGAATGCGGTCTGCATCAATAAACCGGGGCGCTTTTTCGGACGTTTTTATTGATTAATAAAAAACAGCAAAAGAAAAATAGAAAAATAGAAAAATAGAAAAAAGCAATTTTACGAAAAGGAGTTCTTAACAAAAAAGAATACAAATATATGAGATTAATACGCCCCCACGGGGGAACATTGGTTAATCGCGAAGTGACGGGAATCGAGCGCGAAAGTCTTATTCAAGCCGCCGCCGAAATGCCGAAACTGCAATTAAACGCCCGCGAAATATCGGATTTGGAAATGATCGCGACCGGAGCTTTTTCGCCGCTCGAAGGTTTTTTGGGCGAATCGGATTACCGCTCGGTTCGCGCCAATATGCGCCTTGCAAACGGCATCGCCTGGACGATTCCCGTGACGCTTTCGGTGACAAACGAGCAAGCCGAAAAATTGCGCGAAGGCGCGGACGTGGCGCTTTATCAAGGCGCGAATCACCTGCTCGGCGTGCTGCATCTGACGGAAAAATACCGCTACGACAAGCAGCGCGAAGCCGAACTGGTTTATCGCACGACCGACGAAGCGCATCCCGGCGTTCAGGCGCTTTACAGCCAGGGCGAATGGCTGCTCGGCGGTCGCATCAGCTTGATAAATCGGCAGCTGGACGTAACATTCCCGGTTTATCGCCGCGATCCGGCTGAAACGCGCTCGCTTTTCAGGCAGCGCGGCTGGCGCAGAGTCGTCGCTTTTCAAACGCGCAATCCCGTGCATCGCGCTCACGAATACATTCAAAAATGCGCGCTCGAAATCACCGACGGGCTTTTGCTTCACCCGCTGGTCGGCGAAACGAAATCCGACGATATTCCGGCGGACGTTCGCATACAATCTTATGAAGCGATTCTCGAAGGCTATTACCCGAAGACGCGCACGATTCTTTCGGTTCTGCCCGCCGCGATGCGCTATGCAGGTCCGCGCGAAGCAGTGTTTCACGCCTTAATTCGCAAAAACTACGGCTGCTCGCATTTTATCGTCGGGCGCGATCACGCCGGCGTCGGCAATTATTACGGCACTTACGACGCGCATTATATTTTCGACGAATTCGAGCCGGAAGAGCTCGGTTTGACGCCGCTTTTTTTCGATCACACGTTTTATTGCCGCGCGTGCGGCGCGATGGCTTCGACCAAAACCTGCCCGCATTTATCGAGCGAACACGTCACGCTTTCCGGCACGCGCGTGCGCGAATTGCTGAATGCGGGCGAGCTGCCGCCGATTGAATTTTCGCGCCCGGAAGTCGCCGCCGTCTTAATCGCAGCGCAGCGCGCGAAAACCACATCCGCCACTTAAAAGCGCGGCGAAACACGAAAAATCGATCTTCGTTTACAAACTTAAAATTATCTTTAATTATCTATAAAAGGAATTATCAATGGCTAAACAAAACGGATTTACATTGTGGCTGACGGGATTATCCGGCGCGGGCAAAACGACGCTCGCGCTGGCGCTCGTCACGGAACTCGAAGCGCGCGGACGCAAAGTCGAAGTGCTTGACGGCGACGAAATTCGCACGAATCTCTCGCAGGGATTGGGCTTTTCCAAAGCCGACCGCGACACAAACATTCGCCGCATCGGCTACGTCTCGCGCCTTTTGTCAAGAAACGGCGTCGGCGTGCTGACAGCGGCGATTTCACCGTATCGCGAAGTGCGCGAGGAAGTGAGAAAAGCGGTCGAAGCCGATGGCGCGGACTTTATCGAAGTCTTCGTCAAATGCCCGATCGAAGTGCTCGCTGAACGCGACGTTAAAGGGCTTTACAAAAAAGCCCTCGCCGGAGAAATCAAGGAATTCACAGGCGTTTCCGACCCGTACGAACAGCCGCTGAACGCTGACGTGACGGTCGAAACCGACCGCGAATCGATTTCGGAAAGCGCCTTCAAAATCATCGCCGAACTGGAAAAACGCGGTCTCGTTTCGTCCAAACGCGCTGAAACCGCCGCTGTATAAAGCGCAAACGCGCTCCGGTAAAGCTCGAAATTATAAAATGCGAGTCTTATTTTATGTTCATTAAGACCGCATTGGAAAAACGGGCTCTTCGATACAGCCGAACCTAAAAAAAGCCCGGAATCTTGTTTAAGATCAATCAAAACAAAATTCCGGGCTTTACCGCGTGCGAATGCGGATTTTATCGCCGCGATGTTTCTTTTTGCTCCTCGCTTCCGGCAATTGATTGTTGCTGTTTTTCGTGCGGCTCCGCATTTTTCGTTTAATTCGTTTAATTCGTTTAATAAGAATAAGAAAATAAAAAGAGCTGCGAAAAACTTCGCGGTTGTTAAAGTTTCCGCGCGAAGTTTTTCTGGGAATGCTTTCGGTTCTTCCGATACCCGAAGTTTCGCATTCGGCTGAAAAACATTGAGCCCGGCAAAACTCCCGAGTCTAACGCGTTTAAGATTTCTGCAAAAGCGCGGCGACGCTCGTTAAAAGCTTTTCAGCCGTAAACGGTTTCGACAGAAAAAAATCGACGCCTAAAGCGTTGATTTCCGCCAATTGTTCGGGCGAAGACAAACCGCTCGCGGCAATGATATTTAACGACGGGTTCAGTTTTTTCAGCACGCGGATTGTCGCCAAACCGTCCATATGCGGCATCGCCATATCGGTTAAAACGAGCGCGATCCCGTTTTTATGTTCGGCAAAAACGGCAAGCGCTTCGGTTCCGTCGCCGGCGGTCAAAACTCGATAGCCGAATTTCTCGAGCGTGGCGCGCGTGATTTGCAGAATATTTTCTTCGTCGTCGACGATTAGAACAAGCTCGCCGCTGCCTTTCGGATACGGCAGATTGCTTGTTTTTTCGGGCGCGGCAACGACATTTTCCGAAGCGGGCAGGTAAGCCGTGAATTTCGTTCCCTTTCCGGCTTCGCTGTAAACGTTGATAAAGCCTTGATGGCTTTTAACGATGGAAAGCGCCGTCGCCAAGCCGAGTCCGGTTCCTTTGCCGAGCTCTTTAGTCGTAAAAAACGGGTCGAAAATTCGCTTTGAAATTTCCGGCGTCATTCCCCTGCCCGTGTCTTTAACCGTCAGCATAACGTAGTGACCGACGCGGGCGTCAGGCTGCATCTGCGCGAAATTTTCATCCAGAAACGTATTTTCCGCCGTAATCGAAAGCGTTCCGCCGAGCGGCATCGCATCGCGCGCGTTTATGCAAAGATTCATCAAAACCTGGTGAATCTGCGTCGGGTCGGCGGAGATTACCGAAAGCTCTGGATCGACATTGAATTTTACATCGATTGATTTCGGCAAAGTTTTTTGCAGAACTTTGACCAGATCCTTGATTAAATGTTTGATTTGAACCGTAATTCTTTCCCCGGTCATGCCGCGCGCAAACGAAAGAACCTGGCTGACGAGGTCCGCGCCGCGCTCGGCGTTTTCTTTGACAAGCGCGAGCCAGCGCTCGGAATCTTCATCCAAATCGTTTAACTGAATCATCTCGACCGCCATTAAAATCGGCGACAGAATATTGTTCAAATCGTGTGCGATGCCGCCCGCCAGCGTTCCGATCGATTCCATTCGCTGCGCCCGCAAAAGCTGGTCTTCGACCTTTTTGCTTTCGGTAATATCGGTGTTGATTATGAGCATGTAATCCGGCTGATCTTGCTCGCTTCGAACCAGCGTCCAACGCGTTTCTATCTGCAGCGAAGCGCCGCTTTTTGTGATTTGCCGAACCTCGTCTTTATATTCGTCTTTGCCGGCTAAGGCTTTTCGCGCTTTTGTGATCTGCGAATCGTCTCCGGCACATATCACGTCGCAGATTTCCTTTCCCAAAACCTCTTCGGTCGTCCAGCCGTAAATGCGCTCGGCGCTTTTGT
The DNA here is from genome assembly GCA_025463125.1 of Acidobacteriota bacterium. GTDB lineage: Bacteria > Acidobacteriota > Blastocatellia > Pyrinomonadales > Pyrinomonadaceae > SXVE01. The sequence continues at coordinate 4,321 of JAOAPX010000103.1, forward strand.
TCCAGTACAAAATCCGGTAATTGAGATCGCATACGAGAATCGCGTCCTGCGCTTTATCGAGCAACGAAGCCTGCTGGCGAATTCTTTCCTCGGCAAGTTTGCGCTCGGTAATATCGTAGCGAATGGCGATGTATTGATACGGCTTTCCGTCTTCGTTTAAAAAAGGAACGATCGTCGTATCAACCCAGTAAATCGAGCCGTCTTTGGCGCGATTGCGCAGCTCGCCGCGCCAGACATTTCCCTCGGCAATCGTCGTCCAGAGATTTTTAATAAACTTTTTCGGATGATACCCGGAATTGATGATACGGTGATCCTGCCCGATCAGTTCGGCACGAGCGTATTTGGATATTTTGCAGAATTTATCGTTGACAAAAGTAATAAGCCCGCGCTGGTCCGTAATGGCGACAATAGCGGATTCATCGAGCGCGAATTTAAGGTCTGAGAGTTCTTTTATCAAGTTTTCCGGCATTTTTACAGATACTTTTTTACAGATACTTTTTTTACAGATACTTTTTTACAGATACTTTTTTACAGGTATTTATCGAGAAAAACGACAAAACACAAATTACGAATTATTTTCTGAAAGCCTCGCGTCATCAACGGGTTTTTTCAATTTATAACGCAGCTGGTCGCGCGAAATATGCAGCAGTTTAGCCGCCTGCGTCAAATTTCCGTTCGTGCGTTCGAAGGCTTGGCGCGCAAGCTGAAGTTCGACTTCATCAAGCGAAATTCCTTCAGCCGGAAGCGTAAACGAGACGTTTTGATTCGCCGAAGCGAACGCGGGCGCGCCGGAGCTCAGATCGGCGGGCAAAAATTCGATTGTGATAAAATCGCCGTCTTCGAGAATCGAAGCCCGTTCGATAACGTTGCGCAGTTCGCGAACGTTTCCTTTCCATTCGTGTCGCTTGAAAATCTCGGCGACAGCCGGCAGCAAGCCGCGCAAATGCTTCTGATTTCGCCGTTTTTGATTCGCTTTTTCGATGTAAAAATCCGCAAGCAGCAAAACGTCTTCGCCGCGCTCGCGAAGCGGCGGAATATCGATCTGAATCACGGATAAACGGTAATATAAATCGAGCCGGAATTTCTGCGCTTCGCTTTCCGCCTTCAAATCGCGGTTCGAAGCGGCGATTATCCGCACGTCGAGCGGCAAATCCTTTAAGCCGCCGACGCGCCGAAAAGCGTTTTCTTCGAGCACGCGCAAAAGCTTCGCCTGAAGGCTGATTTCAACTTCGCCGATTTCATCGAGAAAGATCGTGCCGCCCTGAGCCTGTTCGAAAAGTCCTTCCTTTTTCGCTTTGGCGTCGGTAAAAGCGCCTTTTTCGTAGCCGAACAGCTCGGATTCGATCAAATTAGCCGGAAGCGCGGCGCAGTTTATCGCGACATAAGGCGCTTCGGCTCGCTCGGAAGCTTGATGAATCGCGCGCGCGAAAAGGTCTTTGCCGGTTCCCGTTTCGCCCTGCAAAAGCACCGCGTTGACGTCGCTCGCGGCAACCCTTTTCGCCAGATCGACGGCTTTTCTCACCGGCTCTGATTCGCCGATAATCTGTTCGAAACTCAAGCCGCTCGCTCGTTCGCGCCGCGCCTGTTTGACTTCGCGGCGCAATTTCTTCGTTTCCGAACCGTTGCGCAGGGTTACGCGTAATTCTTCTAATTTAACGGGTTTGCCGATAAAATCGTGCGCTCCGCCGCGAAGCGCCGTAATCGTATTCGGAACGCTGACGTTGCCTGTAATCATTACGACGATAACATCGGGCTGCTCGTCTTTTATTTTATTTAACACGTCGAGCCCGGAACCGTCAGGCAAATCGATGTCGAGCAAAACGACGTCGGGTTCTTCCGTTTGAAAAGCTTCGACGGCTTCGGCGACGCTGCCCGCCTGCGCCGTTTCATAGCCCCAGGACACGACAGCTTGATTGAGCGCCCAGCGAACCGAGCGGTCATCGTCAACAATTAAAATTTTTTCTCGCGCCATCTTTACTGTTTTCGATCAAATTTTATGCAGCAAGCTTAATTATAAACTCAAAAAGCGCCCGTCAATAAATACAGGAAATTAAAAGGCGCGAAAATTTCCGCGCTTTGTGCGAAAAACCTCGCGCTTTTTATCGTTAGGAATTAACTTTTACCGTTGAAATGCCCGGTTTTATGCGTGGCACGAAGCTTGCGATTCATCTTTTCAGATGACTTGTCTTACAGAGGGAAAAATTATGAAAATTTTAATTGCATACGACGGTTCGAATTGTTCTGAAGCGGCGCTTGACGATTTACAACGCGCAGGGTTGCCGGATGAAGCGGAAGCTTTGATCGTTTCGGTCGCTGAAGCCTGGCTTCCGCCGCCGCCGAAAAACGAAACTTTAAGCGAATACGCGAAAGATTTGCAGACTCACCAGCAGCCTTTTAAAGCTTACCAGACGGGCGCAAAAGCCGTTACCGAAGCCGAAACCTTAGCCCTCCACGCGCAAAAACGTCTGCTTCATAATTTTCCGAAATGGAAAATCGAAGCCGAAGCGACTTTCGGTTCTCCGGCTTGGGAAATTTTGAGCCGCGCCGCAGATTATAAACCCGATCTGATCGTTGCCGGTTCGCACGGTCGTTCGACAATTAATCGTTTATTGCTCGGCAGCATTTCGCAAAAGATTTTAACCGAAGCGAGCTGTTCTGTACGCGTCGCGCGCGGAAAAGTCGAAGTCGATCCGGTTCCGGTGCGTATCGTCATCGGTTTTGACGGCTCGCAAGGCTCGATCGCGGCAATCGAAGCGGTTGCTTCAAGAAACTGGCGCGAGCAAAGCGAAGTGAAGCTGATCGCCGCCACCGACCCGGTGACGCCTTCAGCCATCGGAAGATTTATTCCGCCGATTTCGCACTTGGTTGATGAGGTCAACGAGTCCGAGCGCGAATGGATTGAAAAAATCGCCGCGCCTTACCTCGAACTTTTAAACAAAGCCCGGCTTCAGGCAAAGCTGCATATGCATGCGGGCAGCCCGAAACAAATTTTGATCGAAGAAGCCGAAATGTGGCACGCCGATGCGATTTTTGTCGGCGCGAATTCTTACGGCAGCCGTTTTGAGCGGTTTTTGCTCGGCAGCGTTTCATCGGCGGTCGCCGCTCGGGCACACTGCTCGGTCGAAGTCGTCAGAAAACTAAAAAACGATCAAAAAAATAATTAAAGTGAATAACAATCGGACGAACACGAAATTTAATTTACGAAGCCTTGCCGTTTGCTTCGTGGTGCTTTGCGCGGGAGCGACGCAAGTTTTCGCTCACGAAAAATGGTTTCACGAAACCGAAACCTACGGGCTGCGCTGGGATTTGTTTTTTCGTCCCTTGCCGCTCGCTCTTTTCGGAGCCGTTTTGCTTTTGACGATTGCCGCCTGGTTTTACTGGCGAAAAAGAGGAAAAGGTTTTGTGCCCGGTCCGGAAAACTTCGGGACGACCGACAATCGGCGCTCGGCGCTTTACGGCTTGATACCGGCGATTCTCGGCATACACCTTGCCGTTCCGCTGCTGGTCAGCGGCGTGCATGGCGAGCTTTTCACGCCGAACAACAAATTGCCGGGCGTCTGGATGTATGCGCTCGGGCTCGCGCAGACCGGGATCGCGCTGGCTATTTTTTACGGCGCTTTAACGCGCATCGCCGCTGTCGCGCTCGCGGTTTTGTGGTTTGCAGGGATTTTTCTTTTCGGTTTGGAAGAAATGCTCGAAAGCGCGACATATCTCGGTTTCGCGGCGTTCTTTTTCTTAGCCGGGCGCGGTCCGATTTCAATCGACCGTCTGCTTTTACCGAAGCTTGAGCCTTCTGCGGAATTAATGAAAAAAGCGATTCCGGCTCTGCAGACAGGTTTGGGTTTAAGCCTCGTTTTCGTGGCTTTTACCGAAAAGTTTGCCAATATACCGCTCGCCTCCGCATTTCTCGAACGATACCCGCTTAATTTTACTTCCGCTCTCGGCGTTCCGATGTCGAACGAAACATTTATTTTGTGCGCCGGCGCGGTCGAATTGCTCGTCGGATTATGGATTTTATTCGGTATCTTTCCGCGCGAAATCATTTTGATCGCATGGGTTCCGATCAACCTAACTTTAACGGTTTTTAACTGGTCGGAACTTATCGGTCATTTGCCTATCTACGGCACGCTCGCAGTGCTTTTGATCTGGTCAACGCAGCGCGAAAATTTGAATCTATGGCTAAACGGATTGCGCGACGGTCCGCTGGCTATCCTGGATAAAAATCAAACGTAATAGATAAAATCGCGTTTGCATAAAAAGGGGATTTCTCATGGATTCGATCGCAAAATCTGAGAAATCCCTTTTAAGTTTTTTAATCAATGAACCTCAAGCGGAAGTTGCCCGCCGAAGTCATAAAAATAAACAAAAATGTAGAAAATCGCAATTTGAAGACAAATCGCCTTTACGCCTTTCATAATTCTTTTCGAGCTTTCAGCGCGTTTCGGACAAAATTTCACAAATGTTTTCGCCGCAGCTTTGGACTTATGAATCCCAATAAAGATAAAAGAAATCCAAATTAAAAAGTTAGTGCACAAAAAGCAAAAGAAGAGAAAGCGGGCTGAAAATTGGTTGATTAATTTTCAGCCCGCTTTTTCTTTCTCGCAAAGATGATTTCCCGCTATCTAAAAGCAATCTTTCACTTTAAAAGTGTCGCTTATAACCGAGCAATCGCTTTATGATTTATACGTGGACGGCGGCGCTCAAAGCGTTTGCCTCATCGGTGTAAAATACATTAGCCGTATCGCTTTCATTAGAGTCAATGCTTTCCGCCGCGCAAATCGTTTCCAGAATACGCGCCGAAACCGCATACGGATCAGCATTTGCAGCAGGACGACGATCTTCCAGGTAACCGTAACCTTTCAGCGCGACAGCTTGCGGAATTCGGATTGAAGCTCCGCGGTCGGCAATTCCTCCTCTAAACTCATGGATCGATGCCGTTTCGTGCAATCCGGTTAATCTTTCAGCCAAACCGTCTCCGTAAACCACGATGTGTTCCTTGTGTTTGCCGCTCAAAGCTTCGATGGCGCGCTCGATCGCTGCCATGCCCGTTTCAGGGCTGCGCATTGCTTTGGTTGAGAAGTTTGTGTGTTTACCCGAACCATTCCAATCACCTTTTACGGGCTTTGCGTCAAACGATGGAATAACACCGAAATCTTCAGTCATACGATAAAGAAGCCAGCGCGCGATCCAGAGATGATCGGAAACATTAAGAGGGTCAGCCGATTCGCCTTCAATTCCGCGATAACCGATTTGGAATTCCCACTGTCCGGGCAAAACCTCCGCGTTGATTCCGTAAATCATTAAACCCGCGTCCAGACAAGCTTTTGTATGAGCTTCAACGACCGAACGACCGAATGCGACATCCGAGCCGACGCTGCAGTAATACGGTCCTTGCGGCGCCGGATAGCCTGTTTCAGGAAAGCCGAGAGGCGCGTTGCCTTTGATCAAAGCGTATTCCTGCTCAAACCCGACCCACGGCTCCTCTTCAGTGGCTACTTCCATAATTTTTCGCAACCGCGCTCTTTGATTTGTGTAATGCGGCGTTTCGTCCGGATTCAACACCTCGCACATAACCAAATAATTGCCCGCTCCGCGAATCGGATCGTCAACAAAATTGACCGGCTGCAAAAGCAGATCCGAATCACTTCCTACCGCTTGAAAAGTCGAAGACCCGTCAAACGACCATTGCGGAAAATTCTCAATATCTACAGGTTTATCGGAAGAAAAGGCAACAATACGAGTTTTTGAACGCAGTTTTTGCGTCGGCAGTGCCCCATCAAGCCAAATATATTCAGCTTGTCCAAGAAATTGTTTCCGTGCAACATCATTTTGCGTTACTTTATCGTTTTTCATAATTGTCTTTGATATTCGTTAAATAACGTTTCAAGCTTCAAATTCTATCTTTAGTTTAATTTTATCTTTGTTTAACCTGTCAGCTGCATTGTTTTTCTTGGGCTGACAGATATTTCTATTATTACTTTATAATTGAAATGGAATCTCGATTGATAAAAAGTGAATCTGAAACAGCATCGTCGCTAAAACTATACTTCAAAAACCGTGCCACGCCGCTCGACTGTTGCAAATAAAGCACTTAGCCTTCCAAGCATCATTAAACCTACTGCATCACTCTCCTAATTTTCTACATTTTTGTTTAATATGGTACAGAAATTTACATTTTTGTAATAATGATTCCGCTTTGAACCCTCTGCATCTTTATAGAGTTTTACGCTGCCAATTAGAAACTTGCAAGAAAGACTCCGCAGATTCTACCGCATCTTTTGTTTGAGCGTTTTATCGCAGTAATTGTTAAAATACGCCTTCGGAACAATTCAACGAATTTCAGCGAGTCATAAATCTACAATTTCGTCTTTTTTCCCTATCTATATATGTAAGCTATTGTAAGCTATATGTATATAAGTTATATAAATTGAGATGGCATTTTTTGTATAAGCAAGCGCGAATTTCTATGAATCCGGCTTAAAGAGTTTATTGGTAGTATCAATAGCAGGAAAGCAGTTTTTTAATTAGAACAGAACCTTAAAGGCAAGGTGAACCGGTTAAATAAGCCGAGATAATTATTCTTCAAACCGCTTTATTATAAGAAGCAAAAACGAAATCAAAATGTATAAAAGGCTAGAAGTAAAACAAACCTCTACAGATAAAAAATTAAAAATCATTCAAACAAGACTTAAAAAGATTATCAACACAAAAAAGAAAACGACCACCGAAAGCGATCGTTTTCTTTTGAACAATAATGGAGCCATCCATGGGATTCAAACCCACGACCTTTCGATTACGAATCGAATGCGTTGTTAGAATTAGCGTATCTTTCAATTTCACCAACCTCCAAATTTTTCACTTAACTCCATTATTTCCAACCATTAATCGCACCTTCATCTATCATTTGATTTCACCTAGTATCATAAACTATCATTAACACGTAAGGATACTTATAAGGATACTTAAAGGATATTGCTGTGAAAACAGAAACAATAGACAAGAAGCCACGCCGTGCTCGTTCTCGTGAAGGCGGTTACAAATTGATGAAAGGAAATTTGTACGCTCGTATTCAGTATCAAGACGATACAGGCAAATTAAAAGAAAAGTTGCGGCGCGTGCATAGCGGAAAAATAAAGGATGTTTGGAAGGAAGTTCGCGCTATGCGAGATGAACTTAATCAACATGGCGAAGAAACGCTTAACGCTGATAAAATGACTTTCCTTACTCT
>JAOAPX010000104.1 GCA_025463125.1 Acidobacteriota bacterium
CGAAAGCCTTAGAAAGCTTTCGCCCGCTTATTCAAAGGAACAGGCAAAATAAAAAAGCCCGCTGATTTCTCAACAAGGCTGTTTATGGGAGTTCCGGTTTAGTCAAATCAGGGTGATAGACTTAAAAATCTTTGTGTTTTCGATTAGCCAACTACGATGATTCCTTTCATTTTCTTTTCTCCTTCTTCTTATTTCTACTGTTATATGTTTCCGGGGATGAGTGTGTTTATCTGTGTTGATTAGCCAACTACGATGATTCCTTTCATTTTCTTTATCTCCTTTTTAGTTTTTGATATCTTCTTGTTTATAGCTATTACAAGAGGCGTGCCACAAAAAAGAGCTTTGAAAAATAAAGATTAACTTGTTTGTTGTCAGTGAGTTACAAGAAAGAGCTGATGCAGAAATTAATTTTCTAAAAATTTAATAAAAATGATTACTAAGTTTCCATTTTTTTAATTTATCCAGTAAACATCGCGTTTTGTGTTGTTATCAGCGCATATGTGGTATACACTCTGTGGGTGATTACCGGGTAAACACTTTTCTAATCCGATATAGAATTTAAAATTAGTAGTTTTTTTTTAGATATAGTGCTATATTTAACGTCGATAGTTGGTGCCCGCCAATTAAAGCCGAATTCAAAACATTTTCCCAAGCATTAATTCCGACCTTATCTTTTTGTTATTCCTTTTATGAAAGAACAACAAACAACAAATCACTCTAAAATTATAGTTATTCTGATCGGATTTTTTTGTCTTGCCTATGCCGCGTTAAATGTTTCGAGTAACACTTTAGAGTGGAATTTTCTTTTGGTGTTGGCATTTACCGTTTTTGTTTCGCCTCGCTTAAGCTTAGCCCTTCCTCGTTCATACTTTATTGTTACCTTCTCCGACGCTTTAATTTATTTAGCATTTTTGGTTTATGGCGGTGAGACGGCAATTATTTTAGCTTCGCTGGAGATGCTGGCTAGTTGTCTCGTAATGAGATCGAAAGGGATAAATTTCGGACGCTTGATGATTCCTACCAACATCTCAATAATTGCGATATCGACAACAATTACTTATCTCGTTTGGCTAATAGCAATCAAGTATAACCAGTTCGATTTCGATCATACGCCGCACCTGATCGTTAATTTAGGAGTTTTAGCGATCACGCAGTTCCTTGTATCTTCTTTTCTGGCAGCGATTTTTCATCCGATCAAAAACAAAAAGGGCTTTTTTGAAACCTGGCGAACCGAATGCTTTACCAGTTCGATGTCTCAATTGGTCGGCTGCGGTTTAGCGGGTATCCTTTATAAGTTATTTAGTTATGCCGATATATTCACTACGGTTATTTCAATTTTCGGTCTTGGAATAGCATATTTAAGTTACAGGCAGTCGATATCGGAAATAAATCAGGCGATCGCTCAAGCCGAGCAAGCCGAGCGGGAAAAGGCGGAAACCGAGCGCGAGAAAAGAATTGAAGTTGAAAAGTACGCCGAAAGGCTTTCCGATTCATTGAAGAAAGAGGAAAACGCCAACAACGCTTTGCGCAAAAGTCAGAAAGCATTTCAGCACGCGGCTTTACACGATTCGCTGACCAACCTTGCCAATCGCCAGCAATTCACGGAAATTTTGCATAAATTAATCGGTGATTTCAAGGCTAATCCGGAAACTTCCTTTTACATTTTATTTTTAGACATCCGGCGCTTTAAAGATATAAACGACAGTCTCGGGCACACGATCGGCGATAAAGTTTTAATGATCGTGGCGAAACGGTTTTTGCGGCTCGTGCAAAAAACCGATACGGTCGCGCGGCTCGGCGGCGATGAATTCGCGATTATCCTGCGAAACATTCCGTCCGTAAATAAAGCTTTGAAGGTAGCGCGCCGGATTCTGCAAAGCGTTTCCCAGCCTTTTTCGCTTAGCGAAAACCGGATTTTTATCAGCGTTAACATCGGCATCGCTCCGTGCGACGTCGAATATGAAACGCCGGAAGACATTTTGCGCGACGCTGATATCGCCATGCATTACGCCAAGGAAAAAGGCATCGGCGCGGCGGTTTTCACAAAAGAGCTGCGCACGCGCTTTCTGGAAAGAGTTCAGCTCGAATCGGATTTGCGCCACGCCATCGAACGCCAGGAGCTTTTAATGCATTACCAACCGTTAATTTCTTTAAAGGACGGCAGCATTATGGGTTTCGAAGCGCTTCTGCGCTGGCAGCATCGCGAACTCGGAATGATTTCGCCCGCCAAGTTTATTCCGGTAGCCGAAGAATCCGGGTTAATCATTCCGATTACGATCTGGATTCTGCAGGAAACCTGCCGGCAGCTTGCCGAGTGGCAGAGAGCTTCGCCGGCGTATCAAAAGCTGATCGTCAGCGTAAATATTTCCGGGAAACACTTGTCTAACGATGAATTGATTGATGATGTCGAGCAGGCTTTGGAATTAGCCGGTTTGTCGCCGCAATCGTTAAAGCTCGAAATCACGGAAAGCGTAGCGATGGAAAACGCCGAGCATACGATTGATATTTTAACCAGGTTAAAACGCACGGGCGTGCAGCTTTCGCTCGACGATTTCGGAACCGGTTATTCTTCTTTGAGTATTTTGCACCGCTTGCCGTTCGATACGCTCAAGATCGATCGTTCATTCGTTTATTCGGTCGGCGAAAACGGCGAAAACTCCGAGATTTTGCAGACGATTGTTTCGCTTGCCAAAAATTTGAAAATGAAAATAATCGCCGAAGGCATCGAAACCGAAAGCCAGCTTTCGCTGCTTCAATTTTTGGGCTGCGATTTCGGGCAAGGCTACCTGATGGCGAAACCGCAGCCGAAAGAAGAAGCCACGCGTATGCTTTACCAGAGAACGCACTGGCTGCCGAATTACGAAAAGGAAAATTTCAATGTCAGAGAAAAAGATTCGCTTGATGACAATCTGCCGGTTTTTTAGAAAGTAAAAAGTGAATAACGAATAGTTAATAACGAATTGTGAAAAGAGAGCTGAAAATCATAACCTGTTTTCAGCTCTCTTTTTTTCTGTCCGCTATCTACTTTCTACTTCCAGCAATTTACTATCTGCTATTTTCCTCTAACTATTCATTATTAGTTATTCACTTTTCATTATTAGTTATTCACTTTTCACTATAACTATCTACTATTCCAGGCATATATACTTACAGGTTTTGCCATCTATCAAAGGCGAACTATAATAATCGAGACTAACCCTGACACAAAATTTCTATTTTTAGAGGTGAAACGAGAGCAAATGATATCAAAACTTTTCTTGTTTTCTGCAATTACGATGATTTTATCAGCAACTTTATTTGCACAAACTAAATTAAATTACCCGCAAACTAAAAAGGTCGATCAAACCGACGATTATCACGGCACGAAGGTCGCCGATCCGTATCGATGGCTTGAAGACGATAATTCCGCCGAAACAAAGGCGTGGGTCGAAGCCCAAAACAAAGTAACTTACGCCTATCTCAACCAAATCCCTGAGCGCGAAACGCTGAAAAAGCGTTTGACGGAGCTTTGGAATTACGAAAAATATTCGGCGCCGTTTAAGGAAGGCGATAAATATTTTTATTACAAAAACGACGGATTGCAGAATCAATCGGTTTTATACGTCGCAAATTCGATCAAAGATACGGGGCGCGTTCTGCTCGACCCGAACAAACTCTCAGCCGACGGAACCGTCGCTTTATCCGGTTTGTCGATTTCCGACGACGGCAAAATTATGGCTTACGGGTTGGCTTCGGCAGGCTCGGACTGGCAGGAATGGCGTTTTCGCGACATCGAAACGGGCAGGGATTTGCCGGACGTTTTAACGAACATCAAGTTTTCCGGCGCTTCCTGGACGAAAGACGGCAAAGGCGTTTATTATTCGCGCTATCCGGCTGCCGATTCGAAATCGAAACTTTCAGCCGAAAACTTTTACCAGAAACTTTATTATCACGCTCTCGGCACGCCTCAATCTGAAGACGTTTTGATTTACGAACGCCCGGAAGATAAAGAAATGTTTGTCGGCGGTTTCGTTTCCGAAGACGGAAACTGGCTGATTATCAACGTCGGCAAAGGCACGGCGCCGATGAATATGGTTTACGTCAAAAACTTGACGATGGAAAAAGCCTCGATTATGCCGGTCGTTGAAAAGCTCGAAGCCGATTACAGTTTTATCGGCAATGACGGCTCGACCTTCTACTATCGCACGGACAAAGGCGCGCCGCGCGGTCGCGTAATGGCGGTCGATGTTCTGGACAAAGATTTGAAATGGCGCGAAGTCATTCCGCAGGCGGCTGAAACGCTCGAAGGCGTAAGCTTTATCAACGACCAATTCGTCGCGAGCTATCTGAAAGACGCTTACACGCAGTTTAAGATTTACGAACGCGACGGTAAATTCCTGCGCGGCGTAGAGCTTCCGGGCATCGGAACGGCGGGCGGCTTTAACGGCAAACGCGGCGATACGGAAACTTTTTACACTTATTCGAGCTTTAACGCGCCGCCGACCATTTATCGCTACGATATGAAAACCGGCAAGTCGGAGCTTTTCCGCCAGGCGAAAGTAAACTTCGATCCGAGCAAATTCGAAGTCAAACAGGTTTTCTACTCTTCAAAAGACGGCACGCGCGTTCCGATGTTTATCGTTCACAAAAAAGGCATCAAGCTTGACGGCAGCAACCCGACTCTGCTTTACGGTTACGGCGGTTTCAGCATTAATATGACGCCGGGATTCTCGGTTTCGCGTCTCGTCTGGCTTGAAAACGGCGGAGTTTGGGCGATGCCGAACATTCGCGGCGGAGCCGAATACGGCGAAGAATGGCACATCGCCGGAACGAAGCTCAAAAAACAAAACGTTTTCGACGACTTTATCGGCGCGGCTGAATACCTGATCAAAGAAAAATATACGCAGCCCGCAAAGCTCGCCATTTCCGGCGGCTCGAACGGCGGATTGCTCGTCGGCGCGGTTCTCAACCAAAGACCCGAGCTTTTCGGCGCGGCGCTCCCGGCGGTCGGCGTAATGGATATGCTCCGCTTTCACCGTTTCACGATCGGTCGCGCGTGGACTTCCGATTACGGCTCGGCTGAAAACGCGGAAGAATTCCCGGCGCTTTACAAATATTCGCCGCTGCACAATTTGAAAAAAGGCACGAAATATCCGGCTGTCATGGTCACAACCGCAGACCACGACGACCGCGTAGTTCCGGCGCACAGCTTCAAATACGCGGCAACCCTGCAGGAAATGCACGGCGGTGACGCTCCGGTTTTAATTCGCATCGAAACCAAAGCCGGGCACGGCGCGGGCAAACCGACGGCGAAAGTAATCGAAGAGCAAGCGGACATTTACGGCTTCCTGATGAAAAATTTGGGAATGAGCAAATAGCAGCCGGGATTAATAACTTTCCAAAACTGCTTTTAATAAAAACGAGTAACTATACGTATCGTTACTCG
>JAOAPX010000110.1 GCA_025463125.1 Acidobacteriota bacterium
ATACTTTCGTTGTTTGTTGCGACATAATTTGACAAGATTTTAGCATATCAGCCGCAGGTCGCTAAAATTATTAAAAGAAGAAAAAAAACTAATAAGCAATATTCGTTTGTTAGACGGACAAAGCAAATCTGCCTCAAAAAGGGGCGTTTTTGAGGCAAAATTAAGTCTAATACTATTAGTTTAGAAATAGTTTAGAAAATTACTTATGATTTGGCTTCAGTGCTTTCTGAATTTCCGCCGAAAAAACGATAAGCGAAATATAAAACTAAGCCGACAATCGCGACGATCAAAATCGCTAAACCTTCTTTTCGAAAATCGACGTTCGTCAAAAGCCAGGCGGTTAAAAGCAGCGATATTACGGCGGCGATGATGCCGAAAGGCGCGATGAATTTCGCTTCCGGAGAATCGTTTCTTTTTCTGAAAACCGGCAATGACGCGCAAGTTGTCGCGTAAACGATCAGGCGCGTGATCGTCGCGATCGTCAGCGCCGAGACGAACGAGGATTGAATGGTTAAAATCCACATTAAAATCGAGGTTAGAAACAGCGAAACGTATGGCGTTTTGAATCGGCGATGCGTCGCGCCGATGATTTGCGGAACTTCGCGCTGTTCAGCCATCGCAAACGGAATGCGCGAAGCGGCGAGAAAGCCGCCGTTTAAGTTTCCAAGAATCGAAACGAGCGCTCCTATAGCGATAAATCCCGCGCCGAAAGCGCCTAAAAACGTGCCTGCCGCGTCCGCCAGCGGGCGTTCGGATTTGGCAAGTTCGGGCAGAGTTCCGATGGCGACGATCTGGATGATGATAAAAAGAAAAGCGCAGAAAACGAGCGCCGTAATGAGCGCGAGCGGCACGTTTTTTTGCGGGTCTTTCGTTTCGCCCGCCGGAATCGCCGCCGCTTCAAAGCCGACGTAAGCGTAAATAAGCAGCAGAACCGCGCTCGAAAACGAATTGTAATCGGGCACGACGGCGAAGGAAAAATTCTGCGGCTCGATGAAAAAAAGTCCGACCGCCGAAAAAATCAGCAAAGGCACGATTTTTCCGACCGTGAAAATATTCGTCAAAATCACCGATTCCTTGACGCCCAAGAAGTTTACGATCGTTAAAACAACGACGACCGCGCTTATCACAGCGATTCGCAGAGCGCCTTCGTTTGCCGACGGGACGAAAAATCCGAGATAAGCGAGCAGAAGATTGCAGTTTGCGGCAAACGTCGTGATGCGGACGATCCAGTAAAGCCAGCCGACTTCGAAACCGACGATCGGACCGAAAGCTTCTTTCGCGTAGAGATACATTCCGCCCGTCGCGGAAAAACGGCTGGAAACTTCGGCGAAACACAAAACGATAAAGCCGACGATAACGGCACAGACGACGAACGCCAGGAGGCTGTAGCCGCCAATCAAAGCCGTGACTTTCGACGGCAGACCGAAAATGCCCGCGCCGATGATCGTATTGACGGCGATCGCCGTCAAATCCCAGCGACCGATGCCGCGAACTAAATTAGATTCGTTCATAAAGAAGATTTTAAGATTTCAGAATTAAAAAAGTCCAAGACAACTAAAATTGTCGATTTGCTTCTGATTATATGGAATTTACAAGCGCTTTTCGTTTATACTCTGAAAAAACTTTCGCGTAAAGACCTTCAGAGATTTTCGAATGAACAAATATAAAAAAATAATCCTCGGTTTAGCCGTCATCTGTCTTTTTTACGCAGGAATAAATGCGCAGAACGCCTCTAAAAACACTGAGATCGCCGCGCCGAAAAATTACCAGGCGATCTTGCCGGAAAGCGCGCCGCCGCTGCAGTCGCTTTTAAGCCGTTCAATCGGCGAGATGCTGAATTCTTACCCGCCGCGCGGCTTTAAGTCTGACGACATCGCCGCGACGCTGATCGATTTGCGTGACGCGAACAACGTTCGCTGGGCAAACTTTCGCGGCGACGCTCAAATTTACCCGGCGAGCGTCGTGAAAATATTTTATATGGCGGCGCTCGAGCGGCAAATGGAAGACGGGAAAATCAAATCTACGCCCGAGCTTGAACGCGGCTTGAAAGATATGATCGTCGATTCGTCAAACGATGCGACGCATTACATCGTTGACGTTTTGACCGAAGCGCCCGCGGGCGGCGAACTGACGGCGAAGGAATTGGAAATTTTTGCGGCTGACCGCAACGCCGTCAATCGCTTTTACAGCTCGCTCGGTTACGAACGCATCAACGTCAATCAAAAAACTTACTGCGAAGATTTATACGGACGCGAGCGGCAATTTTGGAACGCGGGCAAAAACCGAAATATGCTGACGACCAACGCGACGGCGCGACTTTTGGCGGAAATCGTCACAGGGCGAATCGCCGCGCCCGAGCGAACGCGGGCGATGATGGATTTGCTGAAAAGAAATTCGTTTGTCGAAACAAAAGACCCGGACAATCAAGCGACCGGATTTGCCGGGAAAGCTCTGATTGATAAAAAGATAAACGACGCGCGGCTCTGGTCGAAAGCCGGCTGGACAAGCAAATCGCGCCACGACGCCGCGTATATCGAAACTGCCGACGGCTTAAAGTTCGTGCTCGTAATATTTACCGAAAATCACTCGAACGAGCACGAACCGATTCCGAACATCGCCGGAAAAATTATTGAAGGATTAAAAGAAATTAAATATTAAACGATTCGCCTGTTTTTTGAATTGATCGATTAAATTTACAGTTTCCCGTTTACGTTAAAAATACAAAAAAAAATATGAAAACAAAAATTCTACTCCTGCTTGCGGTCTTGATTTTACCGGCAAATCTTTTCGCGCAAGGGCGCTATGAGCCGCCGCCGCAAGACGTGCTCGATATTTTGAACGCCCCGGCGACGCCTTCCACCTCGCTTTCCCCGGCAAAAGATGTCATCGCTTTACTCGAACCGCTTCGCTATCCGCCGATTGCCGAGCTTTCGCAGCCGATGCTGCGGCTCGCCGGGTTGCGAATCAACCCGAATACGAACGGCGCGCACCGCCAGCCGTATTTCGTGAAACTGACTTTGAAAAATATCGCCGACGGCAAAGAAACTCCGGTTCAGCTTCCGGCAAACGCGCAGATTATTTCGCCTTCGTGGAGCGCTGACGGAAAATATCTCGCAGCCGGAAACATAACGGCTGCGGGCGTCGAGCTGTGGATCGTCGAAACCGCGACCGGAAAAGCGCGGATGATAAAAAACGCTAAAGTTAACACGGCTTTCGGCGGTTTTTCGTGGATGCCCGATCAGAAAAGTTTGATCGTCAATCTCGTTTCCGCAAAACGCGGCGCGGCGCCCGGTTATCAAAACTTAACGCCGACCGAGCCGAACATTCAGGAAACCGCCGGGCGAACCGGCGCGGTGCAGACGTTTCAGGATTTGCTGAAAAGCCCGAACGACGAAAGATTGTTCGAGTATTACGCGACTTCGCAGCTCGCCGTCGTCGGCGTTGACGGGAAAATAAAAGAAATCGGTCAGCCCGCGATTTTCGATAACGCGGACATTTCGCCCGACGGAAATCACATCCTGGTTTCGCGCATTCAGCGCCCGTTCTCATATCTTTTCCCGGCGTCGCGTTTTCCGAAAGAAGTCGAAGTTTGGGACACCGGCGGCAAAATGATTTACAAAGTCGCGAGCTCTCCTTTGCAGGACAATTTGCCGGTTCAAGGCGTTCCCGTCGGGCGCAGAAGCGTCGGCTGGATTCCGACCGAATCGGCGACTTTGATCTGGGCGGAAGCGCTCGACGAAGGCAACCCGAGAAATAAAGTGACGCCGCGCGATAAATTGATGAAACTCGCCGCTCCGTTTTCCGCGCAGCCTGCGGAAATCGTCAAAGTTGAACATCGCTCCCAGGGACGCGCTTTCGGCGAGCGCGACGGCTTGATGCTTTTTTACGATTACAACCGCGACACGCAGCGCCGACGCATTTTTGCTGTTGACTACCGCAATCCGCAAGCGCCGAAAATGATTTCGGATTTGAACACGGGCGACCGTTACGGCGACATCGGGCAGCCTGTAACGAAACGCCTGCCGAACGGTTTCAGCGTCATTCAGCAAAACGGCGATGAGATTTACCTGACCGGAACCGGAGCCTCGCCTGAAGGCGACCGCCCGTTTCTACGCCGGTTTAATTTGAAAACCGGACAGCAAACGCAGGAAATCTGGCGTTCCGGCAATACCGAATTCGAGAGCTTTGTCGCGCTGGTGGACGACAACGGTACGAAATTTTTGACTCGAAAGGAATCGCCGCTTGACCCGCCGAATTTATATCTAAGAACTACTTGCCCGGCTAACGCGAATTGTGAAAATGTAGCGCCGCGCCAATTGACGAATTTTACCGATCCGGCTCCGCAGCTTCGCGGCATTAAAAAACAGCTCGTCAAATATAAACGCGCCGACGGCGTTGATTTGTCGTTTACGCTTTATCTGCCGCCCGGCTATAAGGAAGGAACGCGGCTTCCGACCGTTGTTT
>JAOAPX010000116.1 GCA_025463125.1 Acidobacteriota bacterium
CGAAACAAATTTCAACAAGGCTCAGGACGCCAGGCTAAAAACTTGGAAGGAGAAAAAGGATTATGAAACAGATTATACTTTCCATTGCAATTTTGACGCTCTCATTAAATCTTCTTGCTCAGCAAACTAAAAACGACAACTTTGAAAGCAGTCAGTTGTTTTTCACGACGCGCGCCCACCTTGAAGGTGCAGTGGAGCCGGAAGTTTCCGACATAGCTCGACGTCTCAATAATAAAGGTGTCGAAAAAGCGTTAAAGGAAAATAATTACGAAGCTGCGACGGAACTTTTCCGCACAGCGGTCGGAAGCGATACGCGGTGCTTTATGTGTCAATATAACTTGGGAATGAGCTTGATTGTAAATATGAAATATGATGAAGCAATTCTCGTATTTAATAAGGCGATTGCTCAAAATCCTTCCTTCCTAAACGGTTATACCGGTTTAGGGGAAGCTTACGCTAAAAAAGGGCTTTTAAAAGACAGCGTCGAAGCTTACCGGAAAGCCGCGGCTATCGAACCGAAGGATGTAATTATTCTTTCCAATCTCGGTAATGCTCTCCACCAAATCAATAAGTATGAGGAAGCATTAAAATACCTGGATAAAGCAATTGAAATTAATCCCAACTCGGCTGTCGCAAACAGTAACCGCGGAACGACGCTCTACGTTTTGAAGCGCTATAAAGAAGCGGTTAAAAATTTGCAGCGCGCTGTGGAAATAGATCCGTCCTCGCCGGATGCTCAAAACAATTTGGGAGTTGCGTTAACCGCTTTGGGCAAAGATAAAGAAGCTCACCGGTATTTTCTCGAAGCGGTTCGACTTCGTCCTAAATGGAACATTGCTTTATTTAATCTGGCGACCAGTTATTTGGAGTTAGGTAAACGAAATGCTGCTCAGGATCAACTACAAGCCCTACAGGACGTTGATGCTGAACTGGCTCAAAATCTAAGAAAAGTAATTTTCGGAAAGTATTTGATAGACGTTTCGGACGTGAAATAAAAACGTTTGACGTGAAAGCCGGTTTATTTCGGCAAGAGCTTTCACTTAAAAAAGCATATATATAAAAATATATATGCTTTTTTTATCAAAGGAAAAATGATGTGCCGGCAATTCTGAAACCCGGCGCGGCGCTGAAAGCGATTGTTGAAATAAACCGCAAAAGTCTGAAAACAAATTATTTAATAACGGTTAATCCGATTATAAACGACAAATGGCGGTATAAATGTTAAACTGTTTTATGAACTTTAATCCGCTAGTAATAAAACGCCGCAACATTCTCGGAGATCTTTACAAAAAATGCGACCCGATAAACAGCATTCCGGTTTATATGACGAATATTTCGGAAGATCCGATCGGATTTGTCGATGAAACTCTCGGACAGTACGTTGATGGTTTCGTGTTTCATTTGCCTGATGATGTTAGAAAGAAACTTTCTGTCAGCGGTTATGACGTCGGCGTCGATTATAATTTTACGGAAGCCGGCATCACGCCGAAAAATCAGCGAATCAAACTGAATCATATCGTTCTTATCGCCAAAGCCTCGCTTGAGCCGATTCCGAGACACAAAGCCGCTCTCGCAGTTAAAAAAGCCGGCGTTAAGAATTTTATATAAATACCGCAGATTATTTATACAATAATAAAAACTTCAAAATAAACATCGCGTAATACTGAAAATATAGTTTTTAGGCTAATTGACTCCGGCTTTCAGAGATATAATAATTTCTCGCGGATTAATTAAAAATTAAGAAGATATCCAGTTATGACGCCTAATAAAACAATCTATGTTATCAATCAAAGCCCGGAACTTTTAAAGATATGGCGCGAGCTTTCCGCCCCTCAAAAACGCGAGGTGATAAAGGAATGCGAAAGATCGGACGACGCCTGTAAAAACGAGATTGAAAAAATCTTCGAGGAAGTAATAAATAAACAAAGAAGATTGTTTTAACGAAACGAAAAAAAAGCCGCCGGTTTTATTGCCCGCGGCTTTTTTTTCGTTTCGTTTCGTTTCGTTTCTTTTAGTTCGTTTTGAACTTTATTTACTAACTTATCTTTTAAAACAGTTTACGGTATGCGCTAAACGGTTTACGGCTGCGAATCGACGACGGATTCTATTTGAGCTTCTATCGAATCGCTGACGTTTGAAAAGAAATCGTAGCCGGTCATTGATTCGACGTAATCGACGCTGACGCGGTATTGTTTCCAATCGGATACGACGGTGTTATCGTTCGGCATATAAACGGCGATCAATCTGGTTGCAGATGTTACGCGCGAAATGTCGTTTGTTCCCGAAGGCAGAACCATAATGACTTTCCAGGTGTATGCCGGAACCGCTACTTTGCCGCTTGTAATATAACCCTGAACGCCCTGACCGCCGGAAATGATGTAAAGCTCGTTTCCGGCATTTGCCTGCGTTCGGCTGTAGCTTTCAAGGTTTGCCCAGGTTGTCTGGTTGTTGGTCGGAGCCTGCGGAATCATATTCGTCATCAGAAAGGTCGAAGAATTGGTTTCCACGGAATTTGTGCGGTCGGCTGAAGGCGTCATATGACCGCGATCGTAGCCGGAACCGGAATAATCGGTTGCCCCGACGCGATACCAGCCGGCGGGCAGGGTCGTGTCGGCGCGAAAATCGTCCTGGCGCGCAGCCGATCCGAGCCATGTCGTGTCAAGATGCCAGCTCGTCCAGTTCGGAATGCCGTTGTCCCGATGATAGGAAAGCGCGTACTGCGGTTTTTCCATCAGGTAATTTGTCGGCTGATTGACGTCCGTGACGGCGTTGCTCGGATTGCCCATTGTCAGATGAACGTTTGTTGATGGAACGGGCGTCGCGGTCGGAGTTGGAGTCGCGGTCGGCGCCGGGGTCGCGGTCGGTGCCGGAGTCGGGGTCGGAGTCGCCGCGCTGTAAGTAGTCGCAACGACGTTGTCGATATTTATACGGTTCGTTCCGCCGGTTACTTTTCTGATTTCAAAACGAATGGCGACAGCGGAATTGACTGCGAAACTGGCTGTCGAAAGGGAAGTCGAACTGGTCGTAACCGTCGAGCCGACTTTCGTCCAGGTCGAGCCGCTGTTTGTCGATTTCCATAATTCCCATGTGCTCGAAGCGTCCGTGCCGTAGACGGCGTGGCTGATGGTGACCGTTCCGGCGCTTGCGATGTTAAAGTTCATCCGAACGCGCCCGGTGTTTCTCACTCTTGAAGAATAAGACCCGGCTTTGCGGTCGCTTGCGGTGTTTCCGAGCAGCGCATCGTTTAAATTCCAGCTGCCGGAGCCGAGCGTCACGTCAGCTGCGGCGTAGGCGGTTTTTCCGCCCGCTTCAAAGCCCTCGCTAAGAGCGTTGGTTTGCGAACTGACCGTAAAAAAATTGGCAGATGTCCAGAGACATACCGCGATTAGTACCGTAAAAACGGCATAGATTTTTCTGTTCATAAATTTTTCTTTTAATTTTCCTTGTTGAATTTGTCGAAATTCGGGGGCGTAAAGAAGGGCTGGGAAAAGAAGGAGCCAAAAAGACTGCCCGCTTGTCCTGCATAAAATGAGTGAAACAAAAGTTCACAAATAAGAAACAGTGGTAAAAACAGATGGTTGAATCAAACTTAGAGACAAAATCTCAATAAATATATATTATACTTAAAAATTAAGCCAGATAAAATTTATAAAAATTTACATTTTTGTAGGATCGATAGCGTGATTAAGACAAACGCGGATTGCTCGGCGGCAAAAGTAAAAAGGCATCTTGAAAGATGCCTTTAATTGCGTCTGCCAAAATCAGCAAACGGCAGACCGCCGATCGCTCATTAGCGGCTTTTACAGCCACATGATCGCTTTATTGTCCGGAAAATTTGAAAAGGCGCGCGGGAGTTTTGCTTGCAAGCCTTCAAGAGGCGCACCATTCAAGCCGGTTGATTAAACCGCGGAAGCGGGCGAATCGTTGTTTTCAGCAATTGCTTTTGAAAACTGCGAGCCGGTTTTCACCAGGTTTATATTATACAAAAACTTGTCCATATCCTGTTTGCTCAATGGCTTTGCAAAATGAAAACCCTGCCCGGATTCGCAGCCGAGATTTTGAAGCATATCAATCTGTTCCGGATGCTCGATGCCTTCGGCAATCGTTTTTAAGTTTAACGAATCGCCCATCATGATTATCGCTTTAGCCACGGCAACGCCTTCTTTTCCATGATTTATCTTGTCTACAAAAGATTTGTCGATTTTGAGAATATCAATCGGGAAACGCTGCAAATAGCTTAGCGACGAATAACCTGTTCCGAAATCGTCGATAGCCAGCTTGATGCCGAGTTTTTTTAACTCATGAAGCTTGCTGATCGTCGCTTCGGTATTCTGGAGCATAAAGCTTTCCGTGATTTCCAGAATAAGACATTCCGGGTTAAGCCCTGTTTCCTTGATGACCGATGAAACCATATCGACTAAATCCTTTTGCTGAAACTGTCGCATCGACAAGTTAACCGTGATCGAAAGCTCGATATCGCCTGCATATTCTTTCCGCCAAACCTGCGCCTGCGTGCAAGCTTCGCGCAGAATCCATTTGCCGAGCGGCACTATCAGGTTGGTTTCTTCGGCGACCGGAATAAATTTGCCCGGATAGATCAGCCCCTGCTCCGGGTGATTCCAGCGCACGAGCGATTCCATTCCGGTGACGCGCTGCGTTTGCAGATCGATGATCGGCTGGTAATGCAGAACAAATTCTTCGTTGTCGATGGCGCGGCGCAGATCGGTTTCGATTTCTATGCGCTCCATCAACATCTCGTGCATTTTATCTTCGAAAATGACGTAGTGACCTTTGCCCTGACTTTTCGCCGTATACATCGCGACATCGGCATTGCGCAGAAGCTTTTCCGAGTCGATCGAAGCATCCGCCGCGATGGCTACGCCGATGCTTGTGCCGACGAAAACCTCTTTGCCTTCAATCGAAAAAGGCGTGCGCAGAACGTCTTTTATGCGTTCGGCAACCATTACGGCTTCTTCCGTGTGCTTTGTTTCTTCGAGCAGAATCGCGAATTCGTCTCCGCCTAAACGCGCGGGCGTATCGCTGTTGCGCAGACAAACCCGCAGCCGATCGGCAACCGAAAGCAAAAGCGCGTCGCCTGCGGCGTGACCCAATGAATCATTAACGGCTTTGAAATTATCCAGGTCGAGAAACAAAACGGCGACCGAATTTTTATTACGGTCGATTTTCGCCAGCGCGTGTTCCACGCGGTTGCTGAACAAAACGCGGTTTGCCAGTTTTGTCAGGGGATCGTGCAGAGCCTGGTGCGTTAATTGTTCTTCTAAAGACTTCCGCTCTGTCACATCCATCATCGAGCCGATCATTCGCACCGATTTGTTGTTTTCATAAACTACGTACCCGCGATTAATCACAAAAGCGTATGAGCCGTCGGCGCGCCGGAAACGGTATTCGCCCTGCCAGTTCGGTTGACGGCTGTCGATCAAGCGATTAATGTCGCGTGTAACTCTTT
Source organism: Acidobacteriota bacterium (assembly GCA_025463125.1). Lineage (GTDB taxonomy): Bacteria > Acidobacteriota > Blastocatellia > Pyrinomonadales > Pyrinomonadaceae > SXVE01. The sequence goes on from JAOAPX010000116.1 coordinate 5,468, forward strand.
CTATATCTTCGGGATGTATTCGGCTGGTCCATGATTCTACGCCAGAGCCGACCTCCTCGGCTTGATAACCGAATAATTTCTGAAAACCTTCGTTCCACCATATATGCTCGGTCGTTAAATCCCAATCCCAAATAGCGTCGTTGGTCGCGCGCGTGACCAGATGAAACCGATCCTGACTTTTTCTAAGATCTTCTTCGGCTTTTTTGCGGTCTGTAATATCAATTATGAAACCTTCGATAGCGGTCATCTGTCCGTTATCATCGATAATTCCTTGTCCCTGTTCCCAAACCCATTTCATGCCGCCGTCAGCCGTATTGATCCGGTATGTCAATTGAAACGGTTTGCCCTGGCTAACCGCTTTCTGCGTATTTTGCCAAACCATTTCCTGATCATCCCGGTAAATCAGGTCTGAAAAACTGACTTTTTTATTTTCAAGCAGCTCGGAAGCTTCATAGCCGGTCAGGTCAAAACAACCTTTGCTGACGAATTTCATCGTCCAATTTTCGTCGTTCAAACATCGATAAACCATTCCCGGCAAATTGCTCATCAAGGTGAAAATCGTCCGCTGGCTTTCGTGAAGAGCGTTTTCCGCCTGTTTTCGTTCGATGGCAAGCGCGATCTGATCGCCGATTGACGTTAAAAATTTAAGATCATGCTGGGTATACGCATCCTTATCTTCGTAATGCTGAACGACCAGAACGCCGATAATTCCTTTCGGCGTTCTAAGCGGAACTCCGAGCCAGACAGGCGAGTCCGTGCCGAGCAATTCGATTTCGCCTTTCGCGATCAATTGTTCTATCACTTCTCCGGTCATCAGCATCGCCGTGCCTTTTCGAAACACGTAAGCGGTCAGGCTTTTGCCTAATTTCAGAGGAGGCGGCGCCGCGTCGTACTTATCGACGAAAAACTGCATATTAAGCAATCCGGTTTTGTCGTCGTAAAGCGCAACGAAGCAATTTTCCGCATAAAGTATTTTGCCGATCGATTCGTGAATCAGCCGCAGCAATTCATCCAGATTCGAAGTTAAAGTTACGCCGTGAATGATTTTGGAAATAACTTTTGATTCCGCTTCCAGGCGTTTTCGCTTCGTTATATCCTGCGAAACGCAAACGATGTTGTAATTACCTGTTTGCGCGTCGTAGATTTTCGAAGCCGAAAGCGAAATCGGAAACGAGCTTCCGTCTTTTCTCAAACACTGAGTTTCGATTCCTGTCTTGAAATTATTCTTTAAGAGATTGCGGTTGATGATTTTATTGTAGAGCTTTTTATTTTTGGAAAGAATCTCGATCGGTTTGCCGATTAATTCTTCTTCACTAAATCCGGTTAAACGAAGCGTCGCCTGATTGACCAGCTTGATTACCATTTCCGTATTAATAATCACCACGGAATCGACCAGCGAATTAAAAATATCATCCTCAAAACTTTTAAAGGAAACTGTCGGTTCGGCTGCCGGTCGCAGAGCCTCAACTGTTTTATTCAGCTTTGGCGCGTCATTTTCTGTTCGACTTGAAACTTCAACCCCGGCGTTGCTCACGCAGTATTGTTCCATAAATATTTCAGCCGTTTCTTTTTTTGAAACTCTGTTCATAGATTGCCCTGGATTAAATGCATTATCCTTTTTAATTACAGAGGATTAAAAACAAAAGTTTTCCTTTCGACTCGATTTTAACGTCTATAAAAATTAAGGTTATGCAATTTCTATACTTTTTAGTATTTGTTGGTTTTCTTCGGAAAAGGTAAGTACTTCTAAATTGATTTGCTGCGTGTAAAGCAGCGTAGATATTTTGTATTAAACGTTGTTTAATGTCAATAAATATTTTATTTAAACGGGCTTTATACGAATAACAACATTCGTAATCCGAAATTTGGCTCAAAAAACGGAAAAAGCCAGCTAATTAATCCAGTCAACTAAAAATGAGCAAAACAAAAATATTAATGAGCAAAACAAAAAAGGCAGCCCGTTTAAGACATACCTTTCTCTGCTTTCGATAAATTAAAACTGAGCCGGTGAACGGAACAAGCTTTTATTTTTGATAATTAAAGGTAATCATTAAATGTAATGCGGCACTTTTGTTTATTTGAATTCCAAGAGCCGGTTTGGAAATTCGGAGAAGGTCAGCGGAAATAGTTAAACTATTTCTGCCATGAAAAGAAAAACTTATCCGACTGACCTGTCCGATAAGCAATGGAAATGCTCTGTTTGGTGTTACCGCCCAAACGATTCGGGCGAAAACGAAGCGTAGATTTACGCAAAGTTTTCAATGCTCTTATGTGTGCTGTTGAAGTTTCTACTTATCAAATAAATTTCACCATTAAACTCAAATTCCACACTTACGGAAGCAAATTTTTCACCTTCTGCCTCTGCTGTGAAATTCACAATCTTATCAGGCTGTTCAAATTTACGAGTTGTTTTATTATAAAAAGCCTACAACACGGCATTAAG